>CBFGZZ010000292.1:0-11500 GCA_965653385.1 uncultured Streptomyces sp.
CCCGTGACCGGCATGAAACCAAGCGACGTTCCAGAAGCCTTCCGACTCGCTACAGCGCTGCTGTACGACTATTAACCAGTCGTACCTCCGAAGATGCCGCCGTTACCGTTGCCATTGCCATTGCCATTGCCGTCTGTCTCGGTCTCCGTCGGAGTCGGCGACGAGGTGACTCCTCCATCATTACCGGCCGTGTCCGAGCCTCCGTTGACGTTGCACTGGAAGCCGAAGCAGGTCTCGGTCGGCGTGGGCGTCGGCGAGGTCACAGACTCGCTGGGCGTCGGACTCGGCGTCGGGCTGGCTTCCTCGGTCTGGGTCGGCGTAGGAGTGGGCGTCGGGCTCGGGACGTCGTTGACGATCTCCCCAATGGGTTCTGGCGTCGGGAACTGCTCCGGCTCCGTGCCCTTCAGCGCCTGCTCCATGTAGTCGTGCCAGATCTCGGATGGGAACGAGGCGCCGTGGATCTTCTTCTGACCACCCGTTCCGAACATCTTCAGGAACCCACGGTTCTCACTCTTCTCGTTGTCGTCCAGCCTGTACATCGCAATCGACGTCGACAGCTGCGGGGTGTAACCCACGAACCAAGCAGACCGGTTGCCATCCGTGGTACCGGTCTTGCCGGCCACCTCACGGCCATTCAGCCGGGCGTTGGTCCCCGTGCCCTTCTCGACCACCGTCTTCAGGACATCCGTGACGTTGTCGGCGACCAGCGCGGTAAATGCTTGCATGGTCTCGGTCTCGTGAGTGAAGACCACACCGTCCTTGTCGGTCACCTTCGTGACGGAGAAGGGATCACGCTGCTTCCCACTGGCCGCGAAGGTGGCGTAAGCGCCCGCCATGCGGATGGCACTCGGCTGGGAGGTGCCAATGGAAAAGGATGGGTAGTTAGTACCGGTGAGGCTGCTCTCCAGTACGCCCGCGTCCTCGGCCGCCTCCTTCACCTTGTCCAGTCCGACGTCCATGCCGAGTTGCACGAAGGCGGAGTTCACCGACTCCCTCATTGCCTCACGGAGGTCGATCTGATAATTCGGAGGAGTGCCGTATGACTCATCGCCGTCGTTGACCTGGTTCCACTCCTCACCCTTCTCGTTCCGCCAGATGTCGCCCTTATAGTCCTTGATCTTGAGCTTGTTCTTGCCGCTGTACAGGCTCTTCGGGGAGACCTTGGTGCGCTCGTCCTGCGCCTGGTCCGCTCCGAGTTCCGGGTCTCGCACGCCCCACTTCATCGCGGACGCGAGCACGAACGGCTTGAACGTCGAACCGACCTGGGCACCGGTCACATCGGCGTTGTTGGTGAAGTGCTTCGTAGCGTCCACACCGCCGTAGACGGCCTTGATGGCCCCGGTCTTCGGATCCACCGACGCCCCGCCGAACTGGACGTGAGTATCGGTCTCCGGTCGCTCCTTGGGCTTGTTGTTGGCCTTGTAGACCTTCGTCACCGCCTTCTCGAGCTCGTTGACCTTCTTCTTGTCGAAGGTCGTGTAGATCGAGAGGCCGCCCTCCCGCAGCTTCCGCTCGGTGATCCCGGTCTTTTCGCTGTTGTTGACCAGGTAGGCATTGGCGAGATCGACGAGGTAGCCGATCTGGCCGCTCAACGCGCTGTTGAACCGCGGATTCTGCACCTCGGGAAGCTTGGTGTATTTGGCCCGCGTCGCGGCATCCAGGTGACCGTACTGGACCATCTTGTCGAGGGTGTCCTGCATCTGGCGCAGGGCGCGCCTGCTATTGGCCTCAGGAGTGGCCGCCTCGTCGATGGACCTCGCGCCCGCCGGATCGTAGTACGTGGCGCCCTTGAGCATGGCCGCCAGGAAGGCGCACTGCCCCTCGTTCAGGTCAACGGCGTTCTTGTTGAAGTAAGCGCGGGCCGCAGCCTGGATCCCGTATGCGTTGCGCCCGTAGTAGGCGGAGTTCAGGTAGCCAGCCATGATGTCATCCTTCGACAACTTGGCGCCCACCTTGACCGAGACGAAGATCTCCTGAAACTTCCGCGAGATCGTCTGCGACTGGTCGTCCAACATCGCGTTCTTGACGTACTGCTGAGTGATCGTCGAGCCCCCCTGGGTCTGGCCGCCCCTGGCCATGTTGAACACGGCACGGGCGATGCCCTTCGGGTCGATGCCGCTGTCGCTGCGGAAGGTATTGTTCTCCTGCGAGATCACTGCGTTCTGCATGGCCTTGGGGATCTGCCACAGGTTGACGATCTGCCGGTTCGTCTCACCGCCGGTGGAGACCATCTCGGAGTTGTCGGACCAGTAGTAGACATTGTTCTGCGCCTTCGCGGTCTTGGCGACAATGGGGATGTCCACCATGGCGTACCCGATACCCGCGACAGCCACGAGACTGCCGAGAAATCCGATGAACAGTCCGGCGACCAACCGCCACGACGGCACCCAGCGCGCCAGGCCGTACTTGCCCGCGCGCGGATAGTCGATGAACCGCTTCTTGGCGGGCGGGGCCGAACGCCCTCTGCCGCGCCCGGGGCCGCCCGGACCTCCGGGAGCGGCGCGGCGGCCGCCCCGGGCCGGTTCGGCCGCTCTGCGGCGGCTGCCTGCGCCTCTCTGGGCAGCGCGCCGTGCCTCGGCGCGTCCGCCGTACGGACGTTCCTCGCCTTCCGAACCGCTGGGACCCGACCCGTACGAGTCGGAAGGAGATCCGGTGGCGCCTCGCGGTGCCGCTCGGCGGCCGGAGGACGAGCCGGCCTGGCCGCGTCGGGCCGCGGCACGTCCGCCTCCCTGCGGCTGCGGCGGTTTGCGACGGTGCTCGCTCATCGAACGACTACTCCTCGGGCAGGCGCACCCCTGCGCGCCTGACAACGGCGGCTGTTTTCCGGTCCCCCCGAAGTACGGATGCGGTCGGTTCCGCATTCACCCGTACTGCACCAAGGACAACGACGCCCTCAGGCTTCACTCGGTTCCCGGTGCTGTGCATGGCGCACAGACTACGCACCGTCAAAGCCCACCTAGCCCCGAACTTCACCCCAAATCAGGCAACTCGCTCCACATGAATCGTTGATGTGATCCCGTTCACCGTTCCCCCACTTGTCGCGCCTGGAAGGCCGTTCTATCGTCTTGATGTATCGAGTCGATACATCAGCGCGAGATATGACGAGGAGGCGAGGGGATGAGCCGACGTTCCGGGATCCTCGAGTTCGCCGTACTCGGACTGCTCCGCGAATCCCCGATGCACGGCTATGAGCTGCGCAAACGACTCAATACGTCGCTGGGCGTGTTCCGTGCGTTCAGCTACGGCACGCTCTATCCCTGCCTCAAGACGCTGGTCGCCAACGGCTGGTTGATCGAGGAACCGGGGAGCACCGCCGAGGACGCCCTCGCCGCACCCCTCGCGGGGCGCCGCGCAAAGATCGTCTACCGGTTGACGGCGGAAGGTAAGGAGCACTTCGAGGAACTGCTCTCGCAGACCGGCCCCGACGCGTACGAGGACGAGCACTTCGCTGCCCGATTTGCCTTCTTCGGACGCACACCACAGGACGTGCGCATGCGCGTGCTGGAGGGCCGCCGCAGCCGGCTGGAGGAGCGCCTGGAGAAGATGAGCGCCTCTCTCGCCCGCACGCGGGAGCGCCTCGACGACTACACGCTTGAGCTCCAGCGCCACGGGATGGAGTCCGTGGAGCGCGAAGTGCGCTGGCTGAACGAGCTCATCGAGAGCGAGCGGGCCGGGCGGGACCTGAAGGGTTCCGCTTCCGGGGGGTCCGCTCAGCAGGACACCACATCTGGAGAGCCGGGCGATCTGCCCCGTCCCGGGGGTACCCCCGGGACGGATTCGCCCGGCGACACCGCCACGTGAGAGCCCAGTCAGGGCCTCACTCGTACACACAGGGAGCAACCGGAATGGGTTCGGTTCGCGTAGCCGTCGTCGGCGTCGGCAACTGCGCCGCGTCGCTGGTTCAGGGAGTCGAGTACTACAAGGACGCCGACCCGGCGTCCAAGGTCCCCGGTCTGATGCATGTGCAGTTCGGCGACTACCACGTCCGTGACGTCGAGTTCGTCGCCGCCTTCGACGTCGACGCGAAGAAGGTCGGCCTCGACCTCGCTGACGCGATCGGCGCCAGCGAGAACAACACCATCAAGATCTGCGACGTGCCGCGCACCGGCGTGACCGTCCAGCGCGGCCACACCCTCGACGGCCTCGGCAAGTACTACCGCGAGACCATCGAGGAGTCCGCCGAGGCCCCGGTCGACGTCGTCCAGATCCTCAAGGACAAGCAGGTCGACGTCCTCGTCTGCTACCTGCCCGTGGGCTCCGAGGACGCGGCGAAGTTCTACGCCCAGTGCGCGATCGACGCCAAGGTCGCTTTCGTCAACGCCCTGCCGGTCTTCATCGCCGGTACGAAGGAGTGGGCGGACAAGTTCACCGAGGCGGGCGTCCCGATCGTCGGCGACGACATCAAGTCCCAGGTCGGCGCCACGATCACGCACCGCGTCATGGCGAAGCTGTTCGAGGACCGCGGCGTCGTCCTGGACCGCACGATGCAGCTGAACGTCGGCGGCAACATGGACTTCAAGAACATGCTCGAGCGCGACCGCCTCGAGTCCAAGAAGATCTCCAAGACGCAGGCCGTCACCTCGCAGATCCCCGACCGTGAGCTCGGCGAGAAGAACGTCCACATCGGCCCGTCCGACTACGTCGCCTGGCTCGACGACCGCAAGTGGGCCTACGTCCGTCTCGAGGGCCGCGCCTTCGGTGACGTCCCGCTGAACCTGGAGTACAAGCTCGAGGTCTGGGACTCCCCGAACTCCGCCGGCGTCATCATCGACGCCCTGCGCGCCGCGAAGATCGCCAAGGACCGCGGCATCGGCGGCCCGATCCTCTCCGCATCCTCGTACTTCATGAAGTCCCCGCCGGTCCAGTACTTCGACGACCAGGCCCGCGAGAACGTCGAGAAGTTCATCAAGGGTGAGGTCGAGCGCTAGGGGCTCCTCAGCGCCGCACAAGAACGCTCCTGCCAGAGCTGCCGAGGGTCCCCGGGTTGTACCGCCCGGGGGCCCTCCCGTATGTGAGGCTGTGCCCCATGTCCGTCGTACGCGACCTGCGGGTCCTGCTGCGCTTCCGGAACTTCCGGCGCCTGCTCGTCGTACGTCTGTTCTCGCAGGGTGCCGACGGCGTCTACCAGACCGCGCTCGCCACCTACGTCGTCTTCTCCCCGGAGAAGCAGACCTCGGCCGCCTCGATCGCGTCCGCGATGGCGGTACTGCTCCTGCCGTACTCCCTGGTGGGCCCGTTCTCCGGCGTCCTCCTGGACCGCTGGCGCCGCCGCCAGGTCCTGCTGTACGGCAGCCTGCTGCGCACGGCACTGGCCTCGGCGACGGCCGCCCTGATCATCACCGGCGTCCCGGACTGGCTCTTCTACGTCTCCGCCCTGTGCGTCACCGCCGTCAACCGCTTCGTCCTGTCCGGCCTGTCCGCCGCACTGCCGCGCGTGGTCGACGAGGAGCGGCTCGTCATCGCCAACTCCCTGTCCCCGACCGCCGGGACGCTCGCGGCAACCGCGGGGGCCGGTCTGGCCTTCGTCGTACGGCTGGTGGTCTGGGACTCCGACGCGGCCGTGGTGCTTCTGGGGGCCGCGCTGTATCTGTGCGCGGGACTGGCGTCACTGCGCATGTCCCGGGAACTGCTGGGGCCTGACCGAGAGTTGGTTCAGCCGCGCCTCGCGACGGCCATTTCCGGCACGGCGAGGGACCTGGTGGCTGGGGTACGCCATCTCGCCACGCCGCCCCGGAGGGAGGCCGTCTGGGCGCTGTTCACGATGACCCTGATGCGCTTCTGCTACGGCGCCCTGCTGGTCATGCTGCTGATGCTCTGCCGCTACGCCTTCTCCTCGAACGCCGACGACGGACTCGCCCTGCTGGGGCTGGCGTTGGCCATCTCTGCCGCCGGGTTCTTCGCGGCGGCCGTGGCGACTCCTTGGGCTGCGGGGCGACTGGGGGCGGGTCTCTGGATCGCCGTGTGCGCGGGGACCGCCGCGGTCCTTGTGCCCGCGCTCGGCCTGCCGTTCACCACAACTCCCATGCTGGTGGCGGCATTCGTCCTGGGTCTGACGACGCAGGGAGCGAAGATCTCCACGGACACGATCGTGCAGGCCTCGGTCGAGGACGGCTTCCGTGGCCGGATCTTCTCCGTGTACGACGTGTTGTTCAACGTCTCCTTCGTCGGAGCGGCAGGCGTCGCCGCGCTGATGCTGCCGCCGGACGGCCGCTCTGTGCCGCTCGTGGTCACAGTCGCCGTTATCTACGCGGCAGTTGCTGTGGCTATGGCCCGCTTTGAACACCGACCCGTGTCACATCAATGACACAGAGCCACTCCCGGCCGCTTCGGTGTCAGTGGGGACCGGTAACTTACGTGCGTCTTATTTCCGCGCTTAGTTCGCGCCACGCACCCATGTTCTAGGGGGACCCTCAAGTGACAACTCCGCCGCCCCAGGGCAATCCGTTCGCCCAGGGCCAGAACCCGTACGGCCAGCCGCAGGGCCAGGCACCGTACCCGCCCCAGGGCGGCCACCCGCAGCAGCCGGGCCAGCCCGGGTTCCCCCAGCAGGGCGCGGCGCCTTATGCGCCGGTTCCGCCGCAGCAGCCGCGGCGCAAGGTCAGCTTCAAGACGATCAAGAACGTCGTCATCATCGTGGCTGCCGTGGCTGTGGCCATCGGGGGCTACCTGGCCAGCCGGGACGACGCAGAGACGGCGGCGGTCGGTGACTGCATGCACCGCGGCAGCACCAGTTCGACCACCCCGGACCTCGAGGTCGTCGACTGCGGCTCTTCGGAAGCCCAGTACGTTGTGCTGGCCAAGATCGAGGGCTCCTACACCACTGAGCTCTCGGCCAGCAGCAAGTGCGCGAGCGAGGCCAAGGACTTCGAGTACACGTACACACAGAGCAGCAAGAGCAACGACTTCCTGCTGTGCCTGAAGGAGTACAAGAAGTAGGCAGATGCCAGGAGGGGCGGTGTTTCCCGTCAACCCCCGCCCCTCCTGGCATCCTGGGGGTCTTGTTTCACGTGAAACATGACCCCCTTCCACGCTCTCAGCCTTGCTCGGCCCACCACTCCTTGAGCGCCGCGACCGCCTCGTCATGCACCATCGGCCCGTTCTCCAGCCGAAGCTCCAGCATGTGCTTGTAAGCCCGCCCGATGACCGGCCCGGGCCCCACGCCGAGGACCTCCATGATCTGGTTGCCGTCGAGGTCGGGGCGGATGGCGTCCAGTTCCTCCTGCTCCTGGAGCTGAGCGATCCGCGCCTCCAGACCGTCGTACGCACGGGACAGCGCGACCGCCTTGCGCTTGTTGCGGGTGGTGCAGTCCGAGCGGGTCAGCTTGTGGAGGTGGTCGAGCAGCGGGCCGGCGTCACGGACATAGCGGCGAACCGCCGAGTCTGTCCACTCGCCCGTGCCGTAGCCGTGGAAGCGCAGGTGGAGTTCGACCAGACGTGAGACGTCCTTCACCAGCTCGTTGGAGTACTTCAGGGCCGTCATGCGCTTCTTCGTCATCTTCGCGCCGACCACCTCGTGGTGGTGGAACGAGACGCGGCCGTCCTTCTCGAAGCGACGAGTGCGCGGCTTACCGATGTCGTGGAGCAGCGCCGACAGCCGGAGGGTCAGGTCGGGGCCGTTCTCCTCCAGCGCCATCGCCTGCTCCAGGACGATCAGCGTGTGCTCGTAGACGTCCTTGTGGCGGTGGTGCTCGTCGCTCTCCAGACGCAGAGCGGGAAGCTCGGGCAGCACATGGTCGGCGAGGCCGGTGTCGACCAGCAGGGTCAGACCCTTGCGCGGCTGGGCGGAGAGGATCAGTTTGTTCAGCTCGTCCCGCACCCGTTCCGCCGAGACGATCTCGATCCGCCCGGACATCTCCTTCATGGCGGTGACGACCTCGGGACCCACCTCGAAGTCGAGCTGTGCCGCGAAGCGCGCCGCCCGCATCATGCGCAGCGGATCGTCCGAGAAGGACTCCTCAGGAGTGCCCGGCGTGCGCAGCACGCGCTCCGCGAGGTCCTCCAGGCCGCCGTGCGGGTCGATGAACTCCTTCGCCGGCAGTGCCACGGCCATCGCGTTCACCGTGAAGTCCCGCCGGACGAGGTCCTCCTCGATCGAATCGCCGTACGACACCTCGGGCTTGCGCGAGGTCCTGTCGTACGCCTCCGAGCGGTAGGTGGTCACCTCGATCTGGTAGCCATCCTTCTGCGCCCCGACCGTGCCGAAAGCGATACCAACCTCCCACACGGCGTCCGCCCACGGACGCACGATCTTCAACACGTCCTCGGGGCGGGCGTCGGTCGTGAAGTCCAGGTCGTTGCCGAGCCGGCCGAGCAGCGCGTCCCGGACCGACCCGCCGACCAGGGCGAGTGAGAACCCGGCCTCCTGGAAACGGCGGGCGAGATCGTCGGCGACAGGGGCAACCCGCAGCAGTTCACTCACCGCGCGGTGCTGCGCCTGGCTCAGGGCGCTGGGCTTGTCTTCGTTGGCGTTCGGCACAACAGAAGAGGGTACGTGGCCGGGGCGACCTGGAGCGCCTCCATTAAACGTGCACATTCGGCGGTGCGGACAGCTCCGGAGATACGCGTACAAGGCCTGCTCTTGTGACGTACGAAACTGCTCACCTCTATAGGGGCACATACGGGACAGGAGCGACGGTCCGAACCGATCTTGTGGATGAGACCGCGGCACTTCCTCTCAGCGCACATCGTTACCATGCGTGGACGCACATTCCGACGACCACTGACGACGACGAGGGACGGGCGAGCGCGTGGCCGAGGCGGCAGACTTCCAGGGGATGAGTCCCTCACCTGCCCGCCGGTGGATGCGGCGCACCGGAGCATTGCTCGCCGGGGCGCCTCTGCTGGCCGGTCTGCTCCAGCTGCCTGCCGCCGCCCCCACACACGCCGCCGAACAGGGCTCCTTGAAGGCCGCTTCCGGCTCGGGCACGGTGGCCGTCGCCGTGGACTCGCTCACCCCCACCGTTCCCGGTGAGGGCGACACCCTCACGGTGTCCGGCACGGTGACCAACGAAGGCAAGCAGGCGGTCACCGACGCTCAGGTGGACCTGCGCCCGGGGTCGGCCGTGAACACCCGCTCGGCCATCGACACGGTCGCGGGACGCACCGCCTACCAGGAGGGCCTCGACGGGTCCCCGGTGGGCGGCAAATACGTCGAGAAGTTCGCCAAGCTCACTCCCGGCGTCTCCCAGCACTTCAGCATCTCCGTACCGGTCGACAAGCTGGACCTGGGCGCGGACGGTGTCTACGAGTTCGCCGTCTCCCTGTCCGGCGAGACGGCCGCGCGGCCCTGGGACCAGGTGCTCGGCATCCAGCGGACGTTCCTGCCCTGGCAGCCCGACACCGCCGACGCACAGACCCGGACGACCGTTCTGTGGCCGCTCATGTCCACCTCGCACATGACGGCGCAGACGGGGTCGGACGAGTCGCAGACGCCGGTCTTCCGTGACGACGACCTCGCCAAGGAGATCTCCCCGGGCGGCCGGCTGCAACAGCTCGTGTCGCTGGGCAAGGAACTCGACGTCACCTGGGTGATCGACCCGGACCTGCTGGCCTCGGTGGACGCCATGACGGAGAGCTACCGCGTCCAGGGCGAAGGTGACACGACCAGGCCGGGCACCTATCGGACGGTCGCCACGCAGTGGCTGGCCGAACTGCAGGACGCGGTGCAGGACAAGGAAGTGGTCGCCCTGCCCTTCGCCGACCCCGACCTGGCGTCCCTGGCGCACAACGGCACCAACGTCACCGGCTCCCTGAACCACCTCAAGGAGGCCACCGACGTCGCCGCAGACACGGTCGACTCCATCCTCCACGTGCAGCCGTCCACCGACTTCGCCTGGCCTGTGAACGGCGCCGTCGACCCGTCCATCGTCAAGGTCGCCACGTCCGCCGGCGCGGACAAGGTGATCGCCCGCAGCGACAGCCTCGTGGAGACCGGCGGCCTGACCTACACACCCTCCGCGGCCCGCCCCATCGGCGGCGGCACGACAGCGGTCGTCGCGGACGCGCGCATGTCGACCGCGTTCCAGGGCGACCTGACGAAGGCGTCGAACTCGACGCTCGCCGTGCAGCGTTTCCTCGCCCTGAGCCTGGCCCTCAACCACCAGACGGACAAACAGCGCAGCATCGTCGTCGCCCCGCAGCGGATGCCCACGACGAGCCAGGCCCAGACGATGGCCGAGGCGGTCACGGCACTCCAGGGCGGCACGTGGACCCAGTCCCAGGACCTCACGGCCGCTGCCACGGCCAAGCCGGACTCCGGCGCCACCACGACGGTGCCGGCGGCGTCCAAGTACCCCTCCTCGCTGCGCAAGCAGCAACTGCCGCGATCGGCCTTCGAGCAGATCGCCACGACGCAGGAAAAGCTCGACAAGTTCAAGGTGATCCTCACCAACAAGTCCCGGGTGGTGACCCCCTTCGGGCGGGCCATGAACCGCGCGATGTCCACGTCGTGGCGCAGCCGCTCAGCGGAGGCCGCGGACTACCGCAACGGCATCGAGGCCTACGTCGACTCGTTGGCCGGACAGGTCACGCTGATCGACAAGTCGGAGACCAAGCTCTCCGGACGCAGCGCCATGATCCCCGTGACCGTGCAGAACAATCTGGTCCAAGGCGTCGACCACCTGGTGCTGCGGCTCACCTCAAAGAGCCCGAGGCGCCTCGAGATCGGCGGCGAGGCCTTCACCCAACAGCGTGTGGCGGTCTCCGGCGGACACAGCCAGACCGTGAAGTTCACCACGTCGGCACAGGCCAACGGCCAGGCCACAGTCGTCGCCCAGCTGTTCACAGAGGACGGCCAGCCCTACGGCGCACCCGTCACCTTCGACGTGAAGGTCACCGAGTTCACGGCCACCGTGATGCTGGTCATCGGTGGCGGTTTCCTTCTGCTCGTCCTCGCCGGGTTCCGTATGTACACGCAGCGCAAGCGTGCGGCGGCCCGGGCGGCCGAGGAGGACGGTTCCCAGGAGACGAGCGAGACCGACGGCGATCCGCAGAACCCGGAAGGCCCCGCGGACCGTCTCACGCCCGAGGAACTCCTCAAGGAAGAGTCGGACACCGGTATCCGGGCAGACGCGCCGGAGCAGCCGAGTGACCCTGCACCGGACACCGCAGCGGAAAGCACCGACCCGTCCGGCACGGGTGAGAGAGTGGACCGTTGAGCGATGTCGTGGCCGGTGGGCCCGGGACGATGAGGTGGGGTAACCATGAACGCGCCGTACGACGGTGACCGCGGCCAGCCCGCGGGCCCCTCGGGGCACCCCGAGGGCCCGCCGCCCGAGCACGGCCAGGTACCGCCGCAGCACCCCGCGGACATGTACCTCCAGGACGCCTACGACCAGGACCCCTACCGGGCCCAGGACCTCTCCGCCCAGGACCCGGTCGCCGAGGCGTTGTACGACCGCGCCGGGCCCCCCCCCCCCCCCCCCCGGCCCCACCCCCCCCCCCCCCGCGGGGTACCCCCCCCCCCCCCCCCCGCCGGACCCCCCCCCCCCCCCCGGGGGGG
>CBFGZZ010000293.1:0-11481 GCA_965653385.1 uncultured Streptomyces sp.
CCTGGTTCATGCTGCGGATCCAGCGGTCGGACAGCTGGCTTCAGGGGCGCGGGGAACTGCGCGACCAGCCACAGCGCGCCGGTACCGGAAAGTGACCCCGCACCCCCACGAACCCCCCGGCCCAACCAGCGGAGCTACGCCGCTGCCTTGGCCTTCGTGGCGTACATGTCCACGTACTCCTGCCCCGACAGCCGCATGACCTCCGCCATCACCGAGTCGGTCACGGCCCGCAGGACATAACGGTCGCGGTCCATCCCCTCGTACCGCGAGAACTCCATCGCCTCACCGAACCGCACCGTCACCTTGCTCGGGCGGGGCATCCCCGCCCCACCCGGCTGGATCTTGTCGGTGCCGATCATGGCGAACGGGACGACCGGCGCGCCGGTCATCAGCGTCAGCCGCGCGATACCGGTGCGCCCCCGGTAGAGCCGCCCGTCGGGGGACCGGGTGCCCTCGGGGTAGATACCGAAGACCCGGCCCTCATCCAGGATCCGGCGGCCGGTCATCAGCGCCGCGACACCGCCCTTGCCGCCGTCCCGGTCGACAGGGATCATGCCCACGCCGGTGAAGAACCAGGCCATCAGACGGCCCTTGAGGCCCTTGCCGGTGACGTACTCGTCCTTGCCGATGAAGAAGACCTGACGGTCGCAGACCAGCGGAAGGATCATCGAGTCGATGAAGGTGAGGTGATTGCCGGCCAGGATGACCGGACCGTCGCCCGGGATGTGCTCCGCGCCCTCCACCTGTGGGCGGAACATCAGGCGCATGATCGGTCCGAGCACTGCCTTGATGAGCGCGAAGCGGGACAACGGGCCCTCCGGTGTCAAGGGATTCGGTATGAGTCTGTGCAGGTGAGGACGATACTCGCGGTTCCCGGGGTCCCGCACATCGGGTGGGCCGACTTCACCGAGGCCTTACGCACTGTTGACACAGGTTTACCTGCGGTGACGCGGCGTGGACGGGCGGTAACGCGCCCGACACGATGTGACGGACATCGCCCCGAGGGCCTAGCGGACGACTTCCCCGCGCTCCGGGACCCATTCCGACGGAACGTCACCTCACCTTCCCCGTACGACATTCAGCGTCACCCGCGAGTTCCGCCGGAGGTCTCCCATCCGTCACGCACGCGCACCTACGATCGGCGCGCACTGAATGAGCGGACGGTCAGGGAGGGCCCACATGGGAACCCAGGAGAACGAGCAGGCGGGAATCACCGGACGGCGGATGCTTCTCGGCGCGGCCGTGCTCGGCGCGGGCGGAGCGGTCCTCGGGCTCTCCGGCACGGCGAGGGCGGCGGAGACCCGGCACGGAGGCGGTGGCGGCGGTCTGAAGAGCCTGCCCAAGCCGACGATCATCGGCCACCGCGGCGCCAGCGGCTACCGGCCCGAGCACACCCTCGGCTCCTACCAGCTGGCCCTCGACCTGGGCGCCGACATCGTCGAGGCGGGCGACCTGGTGCCCACCAAGGACGGCCACCTGGTCTGCCGCCACGAGCCGGAGATCGGCGGCACGACCGATGTCGCGGACCATCCCGAGTTCGCCGACCGGAAGAAGACGAAGTCCCTCGACGGTGTCTCCACCACCGGCTGGTTCACCGAGGACTTCACGCTCGCCGAGCTGAAGACCCTGCGCGCCACCGAGCGCATCCCGGCCAACCGCCCGCACAACACCCTCTACGACGGCCGCTGGGAGATCCCCACCTTCGAAGAGGTGCTGCGCTGGCAGGACGAGCAGACCCGTAAGCGCGGCAAGCGGGTCTGGATCTACCCCGAGCTCAAGCACCCCACCTACTTCCGCAAGCAGGGCCTGGCCCTGGAGGAGCGGGTCGCCAAGGTGCTGCACAAGCACGGCAAGGACCGGCGCAACTCCCCGGTCATCCTCCAGTCCTTCGAACCGACGAGCATCCAGCGCCTGAACAAGCTCGTCGACAACCCGCTCGTGGTCCTGCTCTCCGGCGCGACCTCCCGCCCCTGGGACTTCGTCGAGACGGGCGACCCGCGCACGGTCGCCGACCTGATCAAGCCGGCCGGCCTCAGGGAGATCGCCTCCTACGCCCAGGGCATCGGCCCCACCCTGGACCTGGTCATCCCGAAGGACGCGAACGGCAACCTCACCACGCCCACCACGCTGGTCGGCGACGCGCACAAGGTCGGCCTGATCCTGCACCCCTACACGATGCGCAACGAGAACCCCTTCCTCCCCACGAACTTCCGCAAGGGCACCGACGCGGACGCCTACGGCGACGTCTTCGGCGCCTACCGGACGTACTTCGCGACGGGCATCGACGGTGTCTTCACCGACAATCCCGACACCGGCCTGCTGGCCCGCGAGGACTTCGTCAACAGCTGAGCGCCACGCCCCGGTTGGGGTGACGGACGGCCGCCGGGGCAACCCCCTGCCCGGGCGGCCGCGTCGTGCCGCATATGACGCACGACCTGGTTGCCGCCCTGCGCCCCCTGCTCCTCGCGGAGGCCTCCGCCGAGGCCCACGCCTGCGGAACCGAGCCGGCCGACCTGGAACAAGCGGTCTGGCTCCGCCTCCTGGAACGCCTCGACAGCGACGGCCCGCCCCCGGACCCGCCGGGCTGGCTGCGCCGGGCCGTCCGCTCCGAGGCCCGCCGAAGCCGCCGTACGACACGACGCGAACGGCCGTACGAGCACGACCCCGCCGCCGACACCGACCGGCACGATCCAGAACACCTCGCCCTCATGGCCGCCCGTCGCCGCGCCCTGCGGGAGGCGGTCCGCCGGCTCCCCGGCCGCTGCCCCCGGCTCGTCGAGGCCCTCCTCTCCCCGCGCGACCCGACATACCGGGAAATCGCGGGGGAGTTGGGTATCTCACAGGGAAGTCTCGGCCCGGAACGTTCCAGATGCCTGGGATGTCTGCGCCGATTGCTCACACCGGAGGTTGCGGCCCGCGAAGCGCGGGGATAGGAGTGGGGGACGACAGGCGATCAGGTGAGCGGGAGGCGTGCGCACATGGGCATGAGCGTGACCATCTCTGCGGCGACCGAGCAGGACGCGGAGCAGATCTTCAGGTTGCAGTACCTGTGCTTCCAGAGCGAAGCGGCGCTGTACGGCAACTACCGCATCGACCCGCTCGTCCAAACCCTGGACTCGGTCCGGGCCGAGGTCGCCGGGGACTGTGTCTTCGTGGCGCGGCTCGGCGAGGAGGTCGTCGGCTCGGTCCGCGGCAGTGTCACCGAGGACGGCTCGGCCGCCATCGGCAAGCTCTGCGTCCACCCGCGCCTCCAGGGCCACGGCATCGGCGCGAGGCTGCTGCGCGCGGCGGAAGCGGCCCTGACCGAACAGCGCGGCGCCAAGAGGTTCCGCCTGGAGACCGGCCACCGCAGCGAGGGCAACCTCCGCCTCTACCGCAAGGTGGGCTACGAGGCGGTCGGCACGTCGAAGGGCCCGGACGGCGTCCCGATGGTCGTCCTGGAGAAACTGGCGGGGACGTACGCAAAGACGGCGTGACGGCGACGCCCCTTCAAGGGGCGGGGGGCGTCGACGGGATCGGGACCGCCTGACAACCTCAGGCGGCGTCCCCGCGCGGCGCCCGCTTCCGCAGCCAGTACAGCGCGGACAGCGGCAAGAGCACCGGAATGAACACGTACCCCATCCCGAAGTCGGACCACACCGTCGCATCGGGGAACGCCGACGGCTCGACCAGCGTCCACGTCCCGACCGTCAGCACACCCAGCAACTCGGCGACGCAGCACACCGACGCGGCCTTACGGGCCGTCTCCCCGCCCCGCACCAGCGAGTACGTGATGAACCCGTACACGAGCCCCGCCACCGCCGACAACGAATAGGCCAGCGGCGCCCGGTCGAACTCCGTCGCGATCTGGTACGCCGACCGCGACACGGCCCCGACGACCATCACGCCGTACAGCCACACGAGCAGCATCCCGGGCCCGCTGATCAGCCGCGTCGGCCTGTCCCCGGTCACGGCCACCTCAGCCTCCCCAGATGTCATAGAGCCGCACCTCGAGCACGGCCAGCACCACACCGCCGGCGGCGACCGTCACCGAACCCCACTTGGACCGCTCGGCCAGCGACATGAAGCCCGCGGCCGGAACGCAGGCGAACGACCCCAGCAGATACGCCACGAAGATCGTCGTGCCCTGCTCCGGCTTCTCGCCCCGCGCCAGCAGCACGATCCCGACCACCAGCTGCACCAGGGCCAGTACCGTCACCACGGCCATCCCGATGAAGTGCCAGTCCTTCGTCGGCTGGTCACGGTAGGCCGCCCAGCCGCACCAGGCGGCGAGCAACAGCGCGGCGACCCCGGTCACCAGCGTCAGGGCATCAAACATGCGGCGAGCCTATTACGGCCCAAAAGACCTGATGCGGCCGACCCCGGCGGTCAGGCGGGCGGCTCGTCGGCGACGAGCCCGGCGTTCACGCACCGCTGCCACAACCTGTGCTGCCACTCGTCGGCCTCGGGTGCGGGCCGCACAGTGAGAACGGGGTTCGGCCCCGTCTCGATCAGGTGCAGCAGCGTCCAGGCCACGCCGTAGCAGTCGTCGGGCCCGAAGCAGTCGGCCAGTGCGCGGGCCTCGTCGCCCGTCACCGGTTCCGTGATCGCCTCCAGCTGCGCCACCCGCAGGTCGATCTCGTCTTCCTCGGCGTCCTCGTCGGGCAGCGGTCCGGCGGTCAGAAAGGCCTGCACCTCTGGTCTCATGCCGGTCATGATCGACGCCGGAGGGCGGGTCCGGCAATCCGCGGCGGACCCGTAGGGTCTAGACCATGACGATCCGCGCACGCGCCCTCCTGTTCGACAACGACGGCACCCTTGTCTCCTCCCTCGACTCCGTGGACCGCTGCTGGGCACGCTGGGCCGAGGAGTACGGCATCACGGAGGAGTTCGGCAGGGTCGAGCTGCACGGACGTCCGGCCGTCGAGATAGTCGCCGAACTGCTGCCGGCCGACGTCGTGCCAGAGGCTCTCGCCCGGATCGAGACGCTGGAGGTCGAGGACGTACCGAACGACGGCGTGCACCTGCTGCCCGGCACCAAGGCCTTCCTGGACTCACTGCCTGCCGACCGCTGGGCCGTCGTCACCTCCGCCACCCGGCGACTCGCCGAGGCCCGCCTCGACGCCGTCGGCATCCTGCCCAAGACACTGATCGCCGCCGACGACATCACGCGCGGCAAGCCCGACCCCGAGCCCTACCTCCTCGCCGCCCGGCAGCTCGGCGTCGACCCGGCGCACTGCGTGGTCTTCGAGGACGCCCCCGCCGGTCTCCAGGCGGGTCGCGCCGCCGGGATGACCACCGTGGCATTCACCACAACCCACCAGGCCCATGAGCTCGACGCCGACCTGGTGGTGCGGGACCTGTCGGCCCTGTCCGCCCTGGTCACCGACGACGGGGTCGATATCTCCGTACGCGGCTGAGAGCTGTCCGCCGCTGTCCGGTATGTGGACAGCGGCGGTCGGTAAGGACCGTAGGTCTGGTTTACTGATCGCATGACCACGACGAGCTGCCGCATCCTTGCGACCGAGGCGACCCTGACGCCCGGTGCTCGTTGTATGTGTCGAATGTGCGCCTTCTAGAGGGCCCCCGCACCACCGCTGAGCCTCGCGCCCCGAAGCGAGAGCCCGCTCAAGTCCGCCCGTACGCCCCGCGTAGGTGACTGAGCCGCGCCCCGCGCACACGATTCTCCTCTCCGGTTCCACCGCGCCCCGGAGAACCGTGCTGCGTCCTGGCTGCCTCCGACCATGAATGCCCCGTGCCCGGCGCCCACGACGTGCCGTGCACTCGACAGTGACGGAAACCCCAGTGATCACCACCACGGGCCTGACCAAGGTCTACCGCTCACGCGGCCGTGAGGTCACCGCCCTCGACGGCGTCGATCTCCACGTCCGCGAAGGCGAGGTCTACGGCGTCATCGGCCAGTCCGGCGCCGGCAAGTCCTCCCTCATCCGCTGCATCAACCTGCTGGAGCGCCCCACCGCAGGCACGGTGACCGTCGCCGGACAGGACCTCACCGCCCTCGCCGGACGAGGACCCCGGGCCGGCCGGGAACTCCGGCAGGCGCGCAGCCGTATCGGCATGGTCTTCCAGCACTTCAACCTGCTGTCCTCCCGGACCGTCCAGGACAACGTCGAGCTCCCGCTGGAGATCCTCGGCAAGTCCGGCAAGGAGCGGTCCCGCAAGGCACTCGAACTGCTCGACCTCGTCGGCCTCGCCGACAAGGCCAAGGCCTACCCCGCCCAGCTCTCCGGCGGCCAGAAGCAGCGCGTCGGCATCGCCCGCGCCCTGGCCGGCGACCCCAAGGTGCTGCTCTCCGACGAGGCGACCAGCGCCCTCGACCCGGAGACCACCCGCTCCATCCTCCAGCTGCTGCGCGACCTGAACCGGCAGCTGGGCCTGACCGTCCTGCTCATCACCCACGAGATGGACGTCGTGAAGTCGATCTGCGACTCCGCCGCGCTCATGGAGAACGGCCGCGTCGTCGAGTCCGGCACGGTCAGCGAACTCCTCGCGACCCCCGGCTCCGAACTGGCCTCCGCGCTCTTCCCGGTCGGCGGCGAGGCATCCGCCGACGACCGCACCGTCGTCGACGTCACCTTCCAGGGCGAGGCGGCCACCCAGCCGGTCATCTCCCAGCTCTCGCGCACCTACAACATCGACATCTCGATCCTCGGCGCCGCCATCGACACCGTCGGCGGCCTCCAGGTCGGCCGGATGCGCATCGAACTGCCCGGCCGCTACGAGGACAACGTCGTGCCGATCGGCTTCCTGCGCGAACAGGGCCTGCAGATCGACGTCCTGGGCCAGGAGCCCGTTCTGCTGAAGGAAGGTGTCCAGCTGTGACCTGGTCCGAGATGCAGCCCCTGCTGGAGCAGGCGTGTTGGGACACCCTCTACATGGTCGGCTGGTCCACCCTCATCGCCGTCGTCGGCGGCCTCCCGCTCGGCATCCTCCTGGTCCTCACCGACCGGGGCGGCCTGCTCCAGAACGTCCTCGCGAACAAGGTCATCGGGCAGATCGTGAACGTCGCCCGGTCGATGCCGTTCATCATCCTGATGGTCGCGCTGATGACCTTCACGCGCTGGGTCACCGGCACGACCATCGGCCGCGAGGCCGCGATCGTGCCGCTGGCGATCGGCGCGATCCCGTTCTTCGCGCGCCTCGTCGAGACGGCTGTCCGCGAAGTGGACGGCGGGCTCGTCGAGGCCGTGCAGTCGATGGGCGGCAACACCTGGACCGTCGTCCGCAAGGTCCTCGTGCCCGAGTCCCTGCCGTCCCTCATCGCCAGCACCACGACCACGATCGTCGCCCTCATCGGCTACTCCGCCATGGCCGGCACGGTCGGCGCGGGTGGCCTCGGCGACATCGCCATCCGCTACGGCTACCAGCGCTTCGAGACCGAGCTGATGTGGCTGACCGTCGCGATCCTCGCCGTCGTCATCTCCCTCATCCAGTTCGCCGGCGACTACGCGGCCCGCTCCCTGCACCGCCGGGGCGGCCACTCGGGCCCCGGGCCGAAGCTACGGCTGCTGAAGGCGTCCACAGCGACGACCAAGACCGTCTAGGTCCGGCTCCCCCAGATCTCCCCGTAACACCACCACGGGGTCGCACCACCATAAGGAAAGGCACTTTTCGTGCGTAACACCGCCAAGTTCACCACTGCCGTCCTCGCCGCCGGAGCCCTCACCCTCGGGCTCACCGCCTGCGGCTCGGACAAGGACTCCGCCTCCGACGCGAGCGCCCCGCTGAAGGTCGCCGCCACGCCCACCCCGCAGGGTGAGATCCTCACGTACATCAAGGACAACCTCGCGAAGAAGGCCGGCCTCGAACTCGAGGTCAAGGAGTTCACCGACTACGTGACGCCGAACACGGCCGTCCAGCAGGGTGAGGTCGACGCCAACTACTTCCAGCACCAGCCGTACCTGGACGACTTCAACAAGAAGAACGGCACCGACATCGTCGCCGTGCCGAACGCCACGGTGCACCTGGAGCCGCTCGGCGTGTACTCCCAGGGCGTCAAGAAGCTGACGGACCTGAAGAAGGGCGCCACCGTCGCCCTGCCGAACGACACCACCAACGAGGCCCGCGCGCTGAAGCTGCTCGAGGCCAACGGCGTGATCAAGCTCAAGGCGGGCGTCGGCTACGAGGCGACCCCGAAGGACATCGCCTCCAACCCGAGGAACCTGAACTTCAAGGAGCTTGAGGCCGCCCAGCTGCCGCGCTCCCTCGGCGACGTCGACGCCGCCGTCATCAACGGCAACTACGCCCTGGAGGCCGACCTCAGCCCGGCGAAGGACGCCCTCGCCGCCGAGTCGCCCAAGGACAACCCGTACGGCAACTTCCTCGCCGTGAAGAAGGGCAACGAGGACGACCCGCGTGTGAAGAAGCTCGCGAAGCTGCTCACCTCGCCCGAGGTGAAGAAGTTCATCGAGGACAAGTACGAGGGCGCCGTCGTCGCGGCGTTCTGAGCGACCGGCCGCCATCTGACGGTGCGTTTACCGCGTATCGCCACGCACGGGGTCCACACCTTCACTTGGTGTGGACCCCGTGGTGCATCTCAGTGCTTTCATGCTGCATGCTGGGCAGTTCAGCAGGCCCTGAAGGTTTCCGAAGGTTACGGAGCGGCGCATGACTAGCACCTTCCCCAACATCTCCATCAGCACGGAGCGGTTGGTGCTGCGGCCCCTCGACGAGGACGACGTGCCCGCGCTGGCCGAGATGATGAACGACGAGCAGGTCGGCGCCTGGACCGCCGTCCCCCAGCCCTACACCGAGGACCGGGCCCGCACCTGGATCACCGAGTACGCGCCCGGCGAGCGGCAGTCCGGTCGCGGAATCGACCTCGCCGTCACCGAGTTCCTCACCCAGCGACTGGTCGGCATCGTCCAGCTCGCCAGGACCAACTGGCATGTGCGGTCCACCGAGATGTCGTACATCATCGCCCCCTGGGCGCGCGGCGAGGGCTACGCCTCCGAGGCGGCGCTCGCCACCGCCCAGTGGCTCCTCGGCGACCAGAAGTTCGAACGCATCGAATTGCGCACCGCCGCCGACAACACCGCCTCCCAGCAGGTCGCCCAGAAGATCGGCTGTATCAGCGAGGGCGTGCTGCGCAACGCCTGCATAGCGCGGGTGCGGGCCGAGGACGGTACCTGGACCGACGTACGCACCGACTACATCGTGTGGAGCCTCCTCCCGGAGGACCTCGACGGCGCCGGGGAGCAACTGGCCGACACCGGCGGCTTCACCTCGTTCGGCGAGTGGAACTGACGGGAATCGAACCCCCGGCCACCGGCGGCGCCGACCCGCCGAACAGGTACTCTCACGGAGCCCGGCCCCTCGGGCTGACCCACGACGACCTGCGCGAACCAGGAGACTGACGACGATGGCCGACCGCGTCACGGTGATCGGCTGGGACGGCTCACCGCTGACCGCCGCGGCCCGCTCCGCTCTCGGCGCCGCCACGCTGGTGGCCGGTGCCGCCCACCACCTGGCGCTCCCCGAGGTGCCGCCCACCGCCGAGCGCATCCGCCTCGGCAGCGTCGCCCTCGCCGCCCGCCGGATCGCCGGCCACCGCGGCACCGCCGTGGTCCTCGCCGACGGCGACCCCGGCTTCTTCGGAGTCGTACGCACCCTGCGCGCACCCGAGTTCGGCCTGGAGGTCGAGGTCGTCCCCGCCGTCTCCTCCGTGGCCGCCGCGTTCGCACGCGCCGGCATGCCCTGGGACGACGCACAGGTGGTCGTCGCACACCGTCGCACCCTGCGACGCGCGGTGAATGTGTGCCGGGCCCACACGAAAGTCGCGGTCCTCACCTCACCGGGCGCAGGACCCGCCGAACTCGGTCTGCTCCTGGAAGGCGTCCACCGCACCTTCGTCATCTGCGAGGCCCTGGGCAGCGACCGCGAGCAGGTCACCGTCGTCACCTCGGACAAGGCCGCCGACCACACCTGGCGCGATCCGAACGTCGTCATCGTCATCGGCGGCACGGCCGCCGCACGCGACTCCGGCGACTGGATCGCCGGACGCGACCCGGCCGCCGGTCCCCGCGGCTGGACCCAGCCGGCCGAGTCCTACGGCGGTCTCATGGGCGAAGGCGAGCTGGAACCGCTCCGTGCCGCCCAACTCACCCGGCTGGGTCCGCGCGTCGGCGACCTCGTATGGGACATCGGCTGCGGCAGCGGTGCCTTCTCCGTCGAGGCCGCCCGGGCCGGCGCCGCCGTCATCGCCGTCGACCGCGACCCGCAGGCCTGCACCCGCACCGAGGCCAACGCGCGCGCCTTCGGGGTCCAGCTGCAGATCGTCCACGGCGCCGCCCCGCACGCTCTGGAGAACCTCCCCGAACCGGACGTCGTACGCATCGGCGGCGGGGGAGCGGCGGTCGTCTCCGCCGTCGTCGACCGACGTCCGCTGCGCATCGTCACACATGCCGCGACCCGCGACGCCGCCGAGATCGTCGGACGCGACCTCACCGCACGCGGCTACGACGTCGAGTGCGCCCTCCTGCAGTCCGTCGAACTCGACACGCGGGCCTGGACGGAGCGCGAACGCAGTGTCGCGTTCCTGCTCAGCGGGGTGCTGCCCGACCGCACGGCGTGACCGTGAACCCGTCCCCGTGATCCTGTTGTCGTACCGCGCGCGGTAGGCTGGCCGATCGTTGTACCGCACTCGGTCGCCCGGCACTTCGTCGGTCAATGTCCGGAAAAACACGCCCCGTTTGGGGTCGGTGTGGTACGGCGGAACCGGAGGACGCGCAACGTGGCGCAGTCCACAGCGGCCTGTCGCGGATCAACCTGTCGCGACGGCCGAACGGCCACGACAATGCCACTCAATGGCTTTGTCGCCTTTTTTGGGCGGGTCGTTCGTGCCGCTGGGCACACACGCTCGTTCTTCACTGCGGGGGCGGTCGGTGCGCCGTCCCCGGTGAGCTGGTCGTAGAAGCACTAACCGATGGGCGAGGGGTACGCATGACCGACACCGGCCAGGTCCCGGGCGAGGGACTGCCGGAGAGCGTAGGCATGGTGGAGCAGCCGGGCGCCCCCGCGGCGCACGGTTCGTACACCTACCTCTCCGAGACCACCGCCGAGGACGAAGACCTGCTGCTGCCCGGCTCCCAGGGCGCTTGGGGCAACGAGGTCGCCCCGCCGGCGCCGGAACCGGTCGTCGAGGCCGTGCACGAGCCGGACGCGCATGAGATCTCCGGCCGCGACAGCGGCTCGGTCGACCTCAGCGCCGTACGGCTGCCCGGCCCGTCGGCCCCCTCGACGCCGATCCCGCCGATCACTCCGCGCCGCCCCCTGCACCTCGGCCCGCCCATTCCCGACGCCTCCGCCAGCCCGGTCCTCTCGCTCGCCGACCGCGGCGCCGTCGGCGCACCCGTACGTCAGCCCGGCCAGGCCCCGGCCGGCCCCGAGTACCTCGACGTCCCGCAGCCGCACGAGGCGGCGGCCCCACAGCCGGCGGCACCCTGGGGTGCCGCCGCCCCGGCCGCCCGCCAGGTGCCGGCT
>CBFGZZ010000294.1:0-11442 GCA_965653385.1 uncultured Streptomyces sp.
AACAAGTACGCCGAGGGCTACCCGGGCCGCCGCTACTACGGCGGTTGCGAGCACGTCGACGTCGCCGAGCAGATCGCCATCGACCGGGTCAAGGAGCTGTTCGGCGCCGAGTACGCCAACGTCCAGCCCCACTCCGGCGCCTCCGCCAACCAGGCCGCCCTGTTCGCGCTCGCCCAGCCCGGCGACACCATCCTCGGCCTGGACCTGGCCCACGGCGGCCACCTCACCCACGGCATGCGGCTGAACTTCTCCGGCAAGCAGTTCAAGGTGGTCCCGTACCACGTGGACCCCGCCACCGGCCTGGTCGACATGGCCGAGGTCGAGAAGCTCGCCAAGGAGCACCGGCCGAAGGTGATCATCGCCGGCTGGTCGGCGTACCCGCGGCAGCTGGACTTCGCCGAGTTCCGGCGGATCGCCGACGAGGTCGAGGCGTACCTGTGGGTCGACATGGCGCACTTCGCGGGCCTGGTCGCCGCCGGTCTCCACCCGAACCCGGTCGAGTACGCGGACGTCGTCACCTCCACCACCCACAAGACGCTGGGCGGCCCGCGCGGCGGCATCATCCTCGCGAAGAAGGACTTCGCGAAGAAGCTGAACTCGTCCGTCTTCCCGGGCTTCCAGGGCGGCCCCCTGGAGCACGTGATCGCGGCCAAGGCGGTCTCCTTCAAGGTCGCCGCGAGCGAGGAGTTCAAGGAGCGCCAGCGCCGTACGGTCGAGGGTGCCCGGATCCTCGCCGAGCGGCTGACCGCCGCCGACGCCCGTGCGGCCGGCGTGAACGTGCTCTCCGGCGGCACGGACGTGCACCTGATCCTGGTCGACCTGCGGGAGTCCGAGCTGGACGGGCAGCAGGCCGAGGACCGGCTCCACGAGGTCGGCATCACGGTCAACCGCAACGCCGTCCCCGACGACCCGCGCCCGCCGATGGTGACCTCGGGCCTGCGCATCGGCACGCCCGCCCTGGCCACCCGAGGCTTCACGGCCGAGGACTTCACCGAGGTCGCGGACGTCATCGCCGAGACGCTGAAGCCGTCGTACGACACGGACGCCCTGAAGGCCCGCGTGAAGGCGCTGGCCGACAAGCACCCCCTGTACCCCGGCCTGTAACCGACACCCTGCCGCAGGGGCGTGCCGCGACCGCTCGGCACCTCCCTCCCATCACACGGAGTATGGCGTGGCAATCAGCGTCTTCGACCTGTTCTCCATAGGCATCGGCCCGTCCAGCTCGCACACCGTCGGACCGATGCGCGCCGCCGGCATGTTCGTCGCCCGGCTGAAGCAGGAGGGTGTGCTCGCCCAGACCGCCGCGGTACGGGCCGAGCTCTTCGGCTCCCTCGGCGCCACCGGCCACGGCCACGGCACCCCCAAGGCGGTGCTGCTCGGCCTGGAGGGCTATGAGCCGCACACGGTCGACGTCGCCCAGGCCGACCTGGACGTCGGGCGGATCCGCGGCACCGGACGCATCCGCCTCCTCGGTGCCGAGATCGGCCCGGCCCACGAGATCGACTTCGACGCCTCGACCCAACTGGTCCTGCACCGCAGGCGCTCGCTGCCGTACCACGCCAACGGCATGATCCTCTTCGCGTACGACGGCGACGGCGTTCCGCTGCTGGAGAAGACCTACTACTCGGTGGGCGGCGGCTTCGTCGTCGACGAGGACGCGGTCGGCGCGGACCGTGTCAAGCTCGACGACACGGTGCCGGCCCACCCGTTCAGCACGGGCGACGAACTGCTGCGCCTGACCAAGGAGACGGGCCTGTCGATCTCCGCGCTGATGCTGGAGAACGAGAAGGCATGGCGCACCGAGGAGGAGATCCGCGCGGGCCTGCTGGAGATCTGGCGGGTCATGGAGGCATGTGTCGCACGCGGGCTCGGCCGCGAGGGCATCCTCCCCGGCGGTCTGAAGGTGCGTCGGCGAGCCGCGGCGTCCGCCCGGGCACTGCGCAGCGAGGGCGATGCGGCGGGCCGAGCCATGGAATGGGTGACCCTCTACGCGATGGCCGTGAACGAGGAGAACGCGGCCGGCGGGCGGGTCGTCACCGCGCCGACGAACGGCGCGGCCGGCATCATCCCCGCCGTCCTTCAGTACTTCCTCGACTTCGTGCCGGGCGCCGACGAGGACGGCATCGTCCGCTTCCTCCTCGCGGCGGGCGCCATCGGTCTGCTCTTCAAGGAGAACGCCTCCATCTCCGGCGCCGAGGTCGGCTGCCAGGGCGAGGTCGGCTCCGCCTGCTCCATGGCCGCCGGAGGTCTCGCCGAGGTCCTCGGCGGCAGCCCCGAACAGGTCGAGAACGCCGCCGAGATCGGCATGGAACACAACCTCGGGCTGACGTGCGACCCGGTCGGGGGGCTCGTCCAGATCCCGTGCATCGAGCGCAACGGCATGGCCGCGGTCAAGGCTGTCACCGCCGCCCGGATGGCCCTGCGCGGCGACGGCCGCCACCACGTCTCCCTCGACAAGGTCATCAAGACCATGAAGGAGACCGGCGCCGACATGAAGGTCAAGTACAAGGAGACCGCCCGCGGCGGTCTCGCCGTGAACGTCATCGAGTGCTGACGGCGCACGCCCGCAGGGGGAACGAAGTCCACCGACAGAACTGGGAGCGAGGTCATGGGACGGGTCACCGAGCGACGGCGCGTCGTGCGCATCCGGGACGGCGCCCCGATCACGCGCCCGGACACACTGGTGGCGGAGGAGCCTCTGGAGATCCGGCTCGGCGGCAGGCCGCTGGCGATCACCATGCGCACACCCGGGGACGACTTCGCGCTCGCCGCCGGCTTTCTGGTGAGCGAGGGCGTCGTGAGCCGGGCCGAGGACGTCGCGAACATCGTGTATTGCGCGGGCGCCACCCAGGACGGCTCGAACACGTACAACGTCGTCGACGTGCGACTCGCCCCCGGCGTACCGCTGCCCGACATCTCTCTCGAACGCAACGTGTACACCACGTCGTCCTGCGGCCTGTGCGGCAAGGCCAGTCTGGACGCCGTGCGCACCACGGCACGCTGGCCGATCGCCGACACACCCCCGGTCCGGGTCGCCCCGGAGCTGCTGGCCGTCCTGCCCGATCGACTGCGGGCCGCACAACGGGTGTTCGACCGCACGGGCGGCCTGCACGCCGCCGCCCTGTTCTCGCCCGAGGGCGAACTGCTGGACCTGCGCGAGGACGTCGGGCGGCACAACGCCGTCGACAAGCTGATCGGCCGCGCACTGCGTGACGGCGAACTGCCGCTGTCCCGCACCATCCTGCTCGTGTCGGGCCGGGCCTCCTTCGAGCTGGCACAGAAGGCGGTCATGGCGGGCATCCCGGTGCTGGCCGCGGTCTCGGCGCCGTCCTCCCTCGCCGTGGACCTGGCGGCGGAGACGGGGCTCACGCTCGTCGGCTTCCTGCGTGGCAGCTCCATGAACGTGTACGCGGGCGAACAGCGACTCGACCCGCTCATCCGGGCCGTGGCCGGAGAGCCGGCGAGGTGAGCCTGTACATGACCCGCCTCGACGAACTCCAGGACGGCCGTACCCTCATCGGCCCACCCCGGCTGCCGCCCCCCGGCACCCACGGCCATCCTCGCCGCGTGGCCATGCTCAGCGTGCACACCTCACCGCTGCACCAGCCCGGCACCGGCGACGCGGGCGGCATGAACGTCTACATCGTCGAGCTTGCCAAGCGCCTCGCCGCCATCGGCATCGAGGTGGAGATCTTCACCCGGGCCACCTCCGCCGCCCTCCCGCCCACGGTCGAACTCGCGCCCGGCGTCCTGGTCCGGCACGTGGCCGCCGGACCCTACGAGGGCCTGGCCAAGGAGGACCTCCCGGCCCAGCTCTGCGCCTTCGCCCACGGCGTGACGCAGGCATGGGCCGGCCACCGCCCCGGCCACTACGACCTCGTCCACTCCCACTACTGGCTCTCCGGCCATGTCGGCCGCCTCGCCGCGGATCGCTGGGGGCTCCCGCTCGTCCACGCCATGCACACCATGGCCAAGGTCAAGAACGCCACCCTCGCCGACGGCGACACCCCCGAGCCCGCCGCCCGGGTGCTCGGCGAGACCGAAGTCGTACGCGCCGCCGACCGGTTGATAGCCAACACCGAGAAGGAAGCGGACGAACTCCTGGGCCACTACGCCGCCGACCCCGGCCGTATCGCGGTCGTCCACCCCGGAGTCGATCTGGGGCGCTTCCGTCCCGACGCCCGGGGTGTCGAGGCCGGACGTGCGGCGGCCAGGGCCCGCCTCGGGCTGCCGCGGGACGCGCTGATCCCGCTGTTCGTGGGGCGCATACAGCCGCTGAAGGCGCCCGACGTCCTGCTGCGCGCGGTGGCCCGGCTGCTGGAGCGGCGACCGTGGCTGCGGGAGCGGATCGTGGTGCCGGTCGTGGGCGGGCCCAGCGGAAGCGGTCTGGCGAGGCCGGAAGGACTGCAGAAGCTGGCGGCCCGGCTCGGCGTCTGTGACGTCGTGCTGTTCCGGCCGCCGGTCGGTCAGGACCGGCTCGCTGACTGGTACCGGGCGGCATCCGTGCTGGTCATGCCCTCCCACACCGAATCCTTCGGCCTGGTGGCCGTGGAGGCGCAGGCCTGCGGCACCCCGGTGATCGCCGCCGAAGTGGGTGGCTTGCCGGTCGCGGTGCGGGACGGGGTGAGCGGCGCCCTCGTGCCGGGGCACGATCCGGTGGACTACGCGGAGGCGCTCTCCGGCTTCGCCGACGACCCCGCCCGCTCCACCAGGATGGGCGAGGCCGCGGCCCGGCACGCCCGCTCCTTCGGCTGGGACGCGGCCGCGGCGTCGACGGCGAACGTGTACGCCGCCGCCCTGCGCGAGCGTGGGCTCCGCCGCCTCTCGTGACTCTCCCCGGCCGGCAGACCGTGCCGGGCGAGGTCACTGTCCGTGCGGTACCCCGATGCTCGCCGGCCCCGGCCGCATGCCCGGCCTGGTCATGTCTCCCCAGGGAAGACGATGCCGCACTGTCGGCGGACCTCGTCCATCGCCCGAAGCGCGGTCAGGGAGTCGTCCAGACGGCGATGTCGGCGACCATGGTCACCACCGCGCCCGGGACATGGCGGTGCACGGTGTTCGCGTGGTCGGCGCCCATGTTGCCCGCGCCGATCACTCCTATGCGTACGGAGCTCATGCCAGGACGTGTCCTTCGGACGAAGGGTTGGGGGACTCAGTTGGAGGTGGGGAAGTTGAAGCCGGCGGTGATCTGCTGCTCGGTCCGGGGCCAGCGGGTGGTGACGACCTTGGGGCGGGTGTAGAAGCGGATGCCTTCGGGGCCGTGGATGGGGGAGTCGCCGATGAGGGAGTCCTTCCAACCGCCGAAGGAGTAGTACGACATCGGGACCGGGACGGGGACGTTGATGCCGATCATGCCGACCTTGATCCGGCGCTGGAAGCGGCGGGCGGCTTCGCCGGAGCCCGTGAACAGGGCGGTGCCGTTGCCGTAGGGGTTGGCGTTGACGAGGTCGATGGCCTCATCGAGGGAGTCGGCGCGGACGACGGCGAGGACAGGGCCGAAGAGTTCCTCCTGGTAGGCGTCCATCTCGGTGGTGACGTGGTCGAGGAGGGAGGGGCCGGTGAAGAAGCCCTCCTCGTGCCCGTCGACCTTCAGCCCACGTCCGTCGACCACGACGGTGGCGCCCTGAGCGGCGGCGGTGCCGACGGCGTTCTCGACGCGCTGCTGGGAGGCCTTGGTGACCAGCGGGCCCATCTCGGTGCCGGGGGCGTCACCGGGGCCGACCTTGACCTCGCGGGCCTTGCGCTCCAACACCTCGACCAGTGCGTCGGCGGCGTCCCCCACCGCGACGGCGACCGAGACGGCCATGCAGCGCTCACCGGCCGAGCCGTAGGCGCCGGCGGTGATGTGGTTGGCGGCGAACTCCAGGTCGGCGTCGGGCAGGACGACGGCGTGGTTCTTCGCGCCGCCGAGGGCCTGGACGCGCTTGCCGTGGGCGGTGGCCTGCTCGTGGACGTACTTGGCGATGGGGGTGGAGCCGACGAAGGAGACGGCCTCGATGCCAGGGTGGGTGAGGATGGCGTCGACGGCCTCCTTGCCGCCGTGGACGACGTTGAAGACGCCGTCGGGCAGACCGGCCTTCTGGTACAGCTCGGCGACGAGGTTGGCGGCGGAGGGGTCGCGCTCGCTCGGCTTCAGCAGGAACGCGTTGCCGGTGGCGATGGCGATGGGGTGCATCCACAGCGGCACCATCGCCGGGAAGTTGAACGGGGTGACGCCCGCGACCACGCCCAGCGGCTGGCGGAAGTCGTGCACGTCCACGCCGCGCGAGACCTGGTCGGAGAAGGAGCCCTTCAGCACGTCGCCGAGGCCGCAGGCGAACTCGACGACCTCGCGGCCGCGCATGATCTCGCCGCGTGCGTCGTCGACGGTCTTGCCGTGCTCGGCGGAGATGATCCGACCGAGCTCCTCCTCGTGCTCCACGAGCAGCTGACGGAAGTTGAACATCACCTGCGTGCGCTGGGAGAGCGAGGACTCCGACCAGGTCTCGAAGGCTGCGGAGGCGCCCCGCACGGCCGCGTCCACGTCCGCGCCTCCGCCCAGGACGACCCGGGCCTGCTCGGCGCCGGTGGCCGGGTTGAAAACCGGCTGGGTGTCGGCGGTGGAGCCGGAGGTGAAACCGCCGTTGATCCAGTGCTGGATGATCTTCACGTGAGGGTGTCCTTACAGGTAGTGGCGCTGGTTCTGCTTGTGGGCGGCGTAGGTCGCGTAGGCGTCGCGGGTGGAGTCCAGGGCGGACGTCTGGCTGACCGGGACGTCCCACCAGCCGTGGCCGGGCGGGTTGGGGCCGTAGAGGTCGGTCTCGACGTGGACGACGGTGGTCCAGGTGGCGGCCTTGGCCTTCTCCATCGCCGTGCGGAACTCGTCGACGGTGCCGGCGTGCAGGACGTCCGCGCCGAGCGACGAGGCGTTCGCCGCCAGGTCGACGGGCAGGACGCTGCCGTCCAGCTGCCCCGACTCGTCGTCGCGGAAGCGGTACTTGGTGCCGAAGCGCTGCGAGCCGAGGGATTCGGAGAGGGCGCCGATGGAGGCGAAGCCGTGGTTCTGGACCAGGACGATGATGACCTTCAGGCCCTCGGAGACCATGGTCACGATCTCCTGAGCCATCATCAGATACGAGCCGTCACCGACCAGGACGACGACCTCACGCGACGGGTCGGCCATCTTCGCGCCCACGCCGGCCGCGACTTCGTAGCCCATGCAGGAGTACGCGTACTCGACGTGGTAGGCCTTGGGATCCCGCGCCCGCCACAGCTGCTGAAGATCACCGGGCATCGACCCGGCGGCGTTGATGACCACGGCGCGGTCGTCGAGGACGTCGTTCAGCGCGCCGAGGATCTGGGTCTGGGCGGGCAGGTCGCCGGTGTTGCGGTCCGGGGCGAAGCACTCCTCCTCGATCTCCCTTGTCCGGGCGATGAGTTGCCGGGCGCGATCGCGGTACTCGGGCTCGACCTCCCAGTCCGTCAGTGCGGCGGCGAGTGCCTGGACGCCGAGTCGGGCGTCGGCCACCAGCGGTTCCGCCGAGTGCTTCACGGCGTCCAGGCGGGCCACGTTGAGGTTGACGAACGTGACGTCCGGGTTGCCGAAGACCGTGTGGCTGGCGGTCGTGAAGTCGGAGTACCGGGTGCCGATACCCAGGACGACATCCGCCTCACGCGCCAGCTCGTTCGCCGCGTACGAGCCCGTCGAACCGATGCCGCCGACCGCGTAGGGGTGGTCCCAGGGCACGGCGCCCTTGCCGGCGTGGGTGTCGGCGACCGGGATGCCGGTGGCCTCGGCGAAGGCGCGCAGGGCGGTCTCGGCACCGGAGTAGACCGTGCCGCCACCGGCCACGATCAGCGGCTTCTTCGCGTTCCGCAGCAAGGCCGCGGCCCGTTCGACGGCGGCCGGCTCCGGCACCGGGCGGCCCACATGCCAGACGCGGCGGCGGAAGAAGGAGACGGGCCAGTCGTACGCCTCGGCCTGTACGTCCTGCGGCAGCGCGAGGGTGACGGCGCCGGTCTCCACCGGGTCGGTCAGCACCCGCATCGCGGCCAGCGCGGCCGGGATCAGCTGTTCGGGGCGCTGGATCCGGTCGAAGTACTTGGATACGGCGCGGAAGGCGTCGTTGACGGTGACGTCCCCGCCGCGGGTGTCCTCCAGCTGCTGCAGCACCGGGTCGGCGGCGCGGGTGGCGAACATGTCGGACGGCAGGAGCAGTACCGGGATGCGGTTGGTGGTGGCCAGCGCCGCGCCCGTGATCATGTTCGTCGAGCCGGGGCCGGTCGATGCCGTACAGGCGAAGGTCGCGAGCCGGTCGCGCATCTTGGCGTACGCGACCGAGGCATGCACCATGCCCTGCTCGTTGCGAGCCAGGTAGTAGGGGAGGTCGGCCTCTTGAGTCACCGCTGCTTGCAGGAGGGCCTGGCCGATGCCGGCGACGTTGCCGTGGCCGAAGATGCCCCACACGCCCGGGATGAGGCGCTGTTCCTGGCCGTCGCGTTCGCTGTGCTGGTTGGCCAGGAAGCGGACGAGGGCCTGGGCGGTGGTGAGCCTGATCGTTTCCATCACTCGTTCTCCTCGGCCGCGAACGGCAGCCGGTCATCGAGGTCTTGCGTCTCCCACGTGCCGCGCACCCATCCGTGGGCGGGGTCGTCGCAGATCAGCCAGGCGCGGTCCGGTCCGGGACCGGCCATGACGTTGAGGTAGTACAGGTCGTAGCCGGGCGCGGCGATCGAGGGGCCGTGCCAGCCGTGCGGGATCAGCACGGTGTCGCCGGAGCGGACCTCGGCGAGCACGTCGATGGGCCGCCCGGGGGTGCCGTAGACGCGCTGGTAGCCGAAGCCGTTCCCGTCACCGGAGACCTCGAAGTAGTAGATCTCCTCCAGCTCTGACTCGACCGGCCCGCCGTGCTCGTCGGTGCGTGGCTCGTCGTGCTTGTGCGGCGGGTACGACGACCAGTTGCCGCCCGGGGTGAGCACCTCGCACACCAGCAGCTGCTCGGCCTCGAAGGTGCCGGGCAGGCAGTAGTTGTTGACCTGCCGGGAGCAGGCACCGGCGCCGCGCAGCTCGACGGGGACGTTTTCCTTGCGCCCGTACCGAGCCGGTTGACCTCCCTGCTCGGTACGGGCGGAGGGCAGCGCGAACCGGCCACCGGACGCGCTGCTGATCAGAGCCTCCGACTCGCGGGGAAGGTAGGCGAAGTCGGTGGCGGAGGCGAACACGCCTGTCCGACCGGCGAGTTCGAAGGCCCTGCCGTCCGTGGTGACGGTGCAGGAGCCCGTCAGCGGAAGGACCAGGAACTCGGAATCTCCGGTGGACAGGGCGTGCGCCTCGCCCGGGCCCAGGGTCAGGATCCTGAGCCCGGAGTATCCCCAGCCCGCCGACTCGGGCGTGACCAGGACGTCGTAGTCGCCGTCGGCGGAACTCCCCGCCGGGAGGTGGTACTTGCCGGTCTCGCTCACAGCAGGCTCACCGCCCGGTCCACGGCACCGGCGACGTCGCCGCCGGCGGGGTAGAGCAGGGAGCGGCCGACGACCAGGCCCTGCGCGGTGGGCTGCTTCAGTGCCTTGCCCCAGGAGGCGAAGGCGGCGTCGGGGTCCTTGACCTCGCCGCCGAGCAGCAGCGCGGGCAGGGTGGACGACGCGAGGACGCGTTCCATGTCGTCGACGACCGGGAGCTTGAGCCAGGTGTATGCGGTGCGGCGGCCCAGCCCGGAGGCGATGGTGATCGACTTGATCACCGCGTCCGTGGACAGGTCGTTGCGGATCCGGCCGTCCTGCCAGGCCGAGATGAACGGCTCGACCAGGGCGATGAGGTGACGGTCGTTGAGCTCGTCAACGGCGCGGGCGGTGTTCTCCAGTACGGAGGGCGTCGCCGGGTCGTCGAGGGCGATACGGGTGAGCATCTTGCCGCCGTCGAAGCCCATCGCCGCGATCGTCTCGGCGTCGTACCCGGTGAAGCGGTCGTCGATCTCGAAGACCGAGCCCGCGAGTCCGGCGCGGTTCATGGAGCCGAAGACGCTCTTGCCGTCCAGGACGCCGAGCAGCAGCAGGTCTTCCAGGATGTCGGCGGTGCCCAGTACGCCGGTCACTCCCGGGCGCTCCAGCGCGATGCACAGGCGGTCGAGGAGTTCGAAGCGGTCGGCCATGGCGTTGGGGTCGGCGCCGACGCCGTTGGCGCCGCGGGCGGGGTGGTCGGCGGCGATGATCATTGCCTTGCCGTGCTCGCCGAGCAGCGAGGTGGCCCTGAGGCGGCGGGTGGCGGCGGCCGTGATGGCGCCGGGATCGTTGACCCGGGCGTCCACGATCCGGCTCACGTTGGTGGAGGGCACGTCGTCACGCCTTTCCTTCGACAGGAGCTTCAGTGGGGACTTCGTCGCGGAATGCGTTCGCCTCGCGGAGCTTGGCGTCGACCTCGGACTCGGTGGGCATCGCGTCCGAGCAGGACAGGCGCCCGGCCACGATCGCGCCGGCGGCGTTGGCGAACGTCACCGTGCGGCGGGTGTCCCAGCCGGACAGCAGCCCGTGGCACAGCGCGCCGCCGAAGGCGTCACCGGCGCCCAGGCCGTTCACCACGTCGACGTGAACCGGCGGGATCTCGGCGGTCGAGCCGTCCCGGTCCATCGCCAGCACGCCCTTCGGACCCTGCTTCACCACCGCCAGCTCCACACCGGCCGCCAGCAGCGCCTTCGCGGCGGCGTACGGCTCGCGCTCACCGGTCGCGACCTCGCACTCGTCGAGATTGCCGACGGCGACGGTGGCATGCCGCAGCGCCTCGGCGTAGGAGGAGCGGGCCTGGGCCGGGTCGGCCCAGAACATTGCCCGCCAGTCGAGGTCGAACACGGTCGTGCCGGCCTTCGCCCGGTGCGCCAGGGCGGCGAGGGTGGCCGAGCGGCTCGGCTCCTCGCTCAGGCCGGTGCCGGTGAACCAGAAGACCGCAGCGTCCCGCACCGCGTCCAGGTCCAGCTCGTCGGGCCGGATGTCCAGGTCGGGGGCCTTCGGGAGCCGGTAGAAGTAGAGCGGGAAGTCGTCCGGCGGGAAGATCTCGCAGAACGTCACCGGCGTCGGCGCGATGTCCGACGTCCCGACGAACCGGCTGTCCACGCTGTAGCCGTCGAAGGCCGTGCGGACGAAGTCGCCGAACGGGTCCCGGCCCGTCTTGGTGATCACGGCCGCCGAGTGCCCGTAACGGGCGGCAGCCACGGCGACATTCGTCGGGCTGCCACCGAGGTACTTGCCGAACGAGGTGACCTCCGCCAGCCCCACGCCCGTCTGGAGCGGATACACATCCACCCCCACACGGCCGATGGTCAGCACTTCGAACGGCATCACACTGATTTCCCTTCTCTTCGGAGGCCTGGATGACAAGATGGATTCGATCTCTTCAGGAGGCAGCGTCGCCGGTCGTGGCCACGGGTGCGGTGAGGTCTTCCTCTTCGGGGAGTTCCTCGACGTCGACGCCGC
>CBFGZZ010000295.1:0-11440 GCA_965653385.1 uncultured Streptomyces sp.
GGGGTGCTCACTCCCCACGGCACTTCCGCATGCCGACGCGCCGCCGGGGGCAGGCGGCGGGGCGGCGGGAGGAGTCCGCACCGCCGCCGTCGGCATGCCGCTCCACCTGTCAGCGCCTCGGCCGGGCAGGCTCACGCGCCGCGAGATCCCGCCGGGAAGCCGCTGCGCCGGTGACGGGCGACGTCGGCGTCGGCACATCCGCGGAAGGCACGCTCCGGAGCCGGCGCCTCGCGCTTGTCCGCGAGAGCTCGGTCCGCCCGGCCGGTGACGTGGGCCCGGCACTCCCGGACCGCAACCGCAAGCGGGCACCCGCCCCCTTCGGGAGCGGATGCCCGCTTCGCGCTGGCGCGGTCCTTGCCGACGGAGGTCAGGGCAGGCGCACCACCTGGCCCGCGTAGACCAGTCCCGCGCCGAAGCCGGCCAGGAGCGCGAGGCCGCCGCTGGGGGCCTGCCCTGAGGCCAGGAGTTCCTCCATGGCCAGCGGTATGGACGCGGCCGAGCTGTTGCCGCTGGTGACGATGTCACGGGCGACAGCCGTGCGCTCGGTGAGGCCCAGCTGCTCCACGACGAAGTCGGTGATGAGCATGTTGGCCTGGTGCGGAATGAAGGCGTCCAACTGGTCCACGGTCACACCGGCCAGCTCCAGCATCCGCTGGGTGGCGGGCACCAGTTCGTTGGTGGCCCAGCGGTAGACCTTCCAGCCCGACATGGTGATGGCGGGCCTGTCGTCGGAGCGCTCCCCGGTCCCGTCGTGCCAGGGTGCGGTCATCTTCAGTGCGGCGTTGCGCGAGCCGTCGGCCCGCCAGACCACCGGCCCGATCCCCGGTTCGTCGGACGGGCCGACGACCACCGCACCGGCGCCGTCGGCGAACAGGAACGCGGTGTCGCGGTCGGAGTGGTCGAGGATGTCGGTCATCCGCTCGGCCCCGATGACCAGCACATGGTCGGAGCGCCCCATGCGGACCAGGTCACTGGCGAGCGCGACGGCGTGGCAGAAGCCGGCGCAGGCCGCCGAGATGTCGAAGGCGGCCGCCTGTCCGGCGCCCAGCCGGTGCGCGACCTCCACCGCCACAGCGGGCATCTGCTCCATGGAGGTGATGGTGGCCAGAATGACCGTACCGATCTGCTCGGCCCCGACACCGGCCGCGGCGAGCGCCTTCTCGGCGGCGGCGGTCGCCATCATGGGCAGGGTCTCGTCGACGGAGGCGTAACGACGCGAGCGTATGCCCGAGCGGCGCTCGATCCAGTCCGGGTCGAGTCCGGTCCGCTCGGCGATCTCGGTGTTGGGCACGGAGCGCTCGGGGCGGTACACACCGACTCCCAGGAGTCGGCTGTGACGCAGGACCTGAGTGTCCTGAAGGGGGGTCTTGGTGTTCCTTTCAAGGGGTACGGGGGGCGGGCGTGGGACTCGGGGGGGCCCTGGCTGCGGTGGCGGGTCGGGGGCGGCGGTCAGCGGGCGGCGGCCCGCGGGGTTTGCCGGCGCCCCCGGCGCGTGGGGCCCCACGGCTTGTAGGTGGACACGGCCGTCATGAAGACCAGCGAGAGCAGGGCGACCGCCGCCGCCGCGGTCATGGACCAGCCGACCGTGTCCAGTTCGCCACCGCGCACCGGGGCCCCCTGGTCGACCAGTTCGTTGGCGCGCAGGATCAGCTGGTGGATCACGGAGAAGCCGAGCACCATCACCCCCATCGTGGTGAAGAACTTGACGGCCACCCACCTGCGCTGCAGCAGCCCCCACTTGGTGCCGGCGCCCACGATGATCCCGGTGATCAGCGCGAACATGCTGGTCATTCCGAGGAAGATCTCATCGAGCATGGACATGATGCGGTACACCGCGGCCTGCTGCTCGGCATCGCTCGTGGTGGCCCCGGAGACCGACATGGCGAACATGCCCGTCACCAGCCCCAGCCAGCCGACGGAGATGGCCACATGGGCGGTGAGCACCGCCTTGCGCATCCGCTGCGAGATGGTGCGGTTGCGCCCGCGCACCTGCCCCATCCACCGGTTGACGGAGGGGACGTACAGCAGGACCAGGCCGATGACCGAGGGCACCAGGCTGGCGACGGCGAGGCTCGCCTGCAGCGGCCCGACCAGGGGCCGTCCGCCGAGCTGGGCGAGACCGAGACCGGTGAACACCAGACCCAGGGCGGTGAACACGGTGAGCAGCACCCGCCCCCACTGGCGGCCCGCCCGTAGCATCTCGGCGAAGAAGCCGAACAGCGCGCAGAAGGCGATGGTCAGGGCCAGATCGCCGGTGGTGGCCGCACCGGCGACGCCGGTCTCGATCTGATGGGCGATTTCGAAGACGTTGCTCGCGATCGCGGCGAGTGTCGCCACGATCACCATGGCGTAGGCCCAGCCGACGGCGGGCGGGGGCCCCACCGGCGCCGTGGCCGCGGCGGCTTGGCGGACCGTGTCCGTGGGCGGCCGTCGGTCGCCGCTTGCGTGCGGGGCTCGCCGCCCGTCTGTCCGGTCTGTCGCACTCACCGTCGCGCCTCCTTCGGGACAGGCGCGGACCTCCCGCGGCAGCGGGGCTCTGACGCGCCGTCGGTATGCGGGGTTCTGGCGCGATCAGACTGGCCGGGCGGGCTCGAAGGTCACTCGAAGTCCGATAGGACGGTGAGAAGGGTGCCGCCCACGGCGGGGCCGGCCCGGTTCAGCCGGCCGCCGCGGAGTTGTCCAGCGAACTCACGAACTTGGTGAGCAGCCGGGCAAACTCCCGCTGCTCGTCGCCGCCCCAGTCCTGGAGCACGGTGCTGTAGAAGGCCTGTCGGGTACGGTGCGCGGCGGCGACGGCGTCACGGCCCGCCCGGGTCAGCTCCAGGCAGCTGCGCCGGCCGTCCTCCTGTGAGGCGACCCTGCGCACGAAGCCGGCCTTGACCGCGTCGGCGACGATCCTGCTGGCCCGTGACGGGTCGATGCTGAGCCGGTCCGCGACGAACCCCACGGTGACGTCGCCGCCCTGCTCGCTCAGTCCCTCGTCGACCGCGTCGATGACACTGAGTGTGTTGAGGTCCACGGGCTCTGCCATGCCCTTCACGACGGGCCGGGCCAGGCTGCGTCTGGCCTGCCGGCGCCGGATCCGGATCATCGCCAGTTCGACGGCGCTCAGCACGTCCGCCTCCACAGGAGCCTCGCGGGGCCCCTCAGAACCGCTCTCCTGACGGCTGTTGCCCTGCTTGGTGTCTGCACCGTTCACACTGCGAGGTTACTCGACATCGTGTGGTTCCAGCATTCCTGTGGACTCGGCATTCCTTGCCGTGCGACCATTATATGCGAACGTCATGCATATGCTCTTGAACATTAAAATGGCCGTCGCCGTCGCGACCGCGTCGGATGGCCATCCCCTTCAGGACCCCAGGAGGCCGGACATGCCCGAGAACCGCACCGCCACCCGCACCGCGAGCACGGCCCGCACCCGAGTCCTCGCCGTCGTGGGCGCCGTCGTCGCCGGCTCGCTGATCTGGGTCATCGCCCACTCGGTGCTCGACATCGACGTGCGCACCCCCGACGGCCCCGGCTCGACCACCACCACCGAACTCGTCTTCCCCGCCGTGCCGATCTCGGTGGCGGTCGTCTCCCTGCTGGGCTGGGGCCTGCTGGCCCTCCTGGAGCGCAGGAGCAGCCGCGGCCGGGCCGTGTGGACGGGGGTCGCCGTGGCCGTACTCGTCCTCTCGCTGTTCGCGCCCCTGTTCGCGCAGGGCCTGACCGCGGGCAACCGGATCACCCTGGTACTGCTCCACCTCACGGTCGGCGCGATCCTCATCCCCGCCTACCGCCGCGAGGGCGCGCGGGCGTGATCCCGGCTCCGTACACCGCCCGCGGTCCAGCACGTCTCCATGAGGCTTCGAGCGTCCCAGGAGATCGTTGCGCATCACGGAACCGACAGGCCACGGAAGGAGACCCGTCATGTGCGGCATCGCAGGCTGGGCCCGCCACGAGAGCGGTCCGGCCCGGGAGGACCCCGCAGTCGCCTCAGGCATGGTGCGGGCGATGGCCTGCCGCGGCCCGGACGACCAGGGCGTGTGGGCGGACCGGCAGGCAACGCTGATGCAGACCAGGCTGGCGGTCATCGACATCGAGGGCGGCCGCCAGCCCATGACCGCCCCGGCGGACGGCCCGGCCGACGACCAGGAGCCGCCCGCGGTCCTCGCCTACAACGGCGAGGTCTACAACTTCCGGGAACTGCGCGAGGAGCTGACCGCCCTCGGCCACCGTTTTCGCACCCGCAGCGACACCGAAGTGGTGCTCCACGCCTATCTGGAGTGGGGCGAGGACTGCGTGGAACGGCTGGAGGGCATGTTCGCCTTCGCGGTGTGGGACGTACGCCGCCGTACGCTGTTCCTCGCCCGCGACCGCTTCGGCATCAAGCCGCTGTCGTACGCGCGGGTCCAGGACGGCCTGGTCTTCGGATCAGAGCCCAAGGCCCTGCTCGCCCACCCGGCCGTCCGCCCGGTCGTCGACCTCGACGGGCTGCGGGTGCTCTTCTCCATGGCCCGCGCTCCCGGCGAGAGCGTGTACCGCGACATCCGCGAGCTGCCGCCCGGCCACACCCTGACCTACGGTCCGGGCGGCCTGGTGCTGCGCAGGTACTGGCAGCTTCAGGCCCGCCCGCACGAGGACGGCCTCGACGAGACGATCCGCAAGGTGCGCGGGCTGCTGGAGAGCAGCGTGGCCCGCGAGCTGGTCTCCGACGTACCGTTGAGCGTGCTGCTCTCCGGCGGCCTCGACTCCAGCACCGTCGCCGCGCTCGCCGCCCGCGCCCTGGCCCGCGAGGGCGGCGGCCGGGTACGCACCACGACCGTCACCTACCGCGGCTACAGCGACAACTTCCAGCCCGACCTGGTGCGCAGCGCGCCGGACGCACCGTACGCACGAGCCGTCGCCGAGCACATCGGTGCGGACCACCTGGAGATCGAGCTCACCACCGCGGACCTGATCGACACGGCGGCCCGGCGCACCGTACTGCGCGCCCAGGACGTCCCGGCCCCGTTCGGCGACATGGACACCTCGACCTACCAGGCGTTCGCGGGGGTACGCGGGCACTCCACGGTCGCGTTGACCGGCGAGAGCGCCGACGAGATCTTCGGTGGTTACAGCTGGGTGCACATACCCGACCTGGCGGACCAGGAGCAGTTCCCCTGGGTCGGGTTCGAGCAGTGGCATCCGGGCACCCGCGAGGGGCTGGGCCAGGGGCTGCTCTCCGCGGCCTTCAAGTCCCGCCTCGACATGGACGGTTACTACGCGGAGCGCTACGTTCAGGCGATGGCGGAGATCCCCCGACTGCCCGGCGAGGATCCCGAGCAGCGCCGGGCCCGCGAGATCTGTCACCTCCATCTGACGCACTGGCTGCCCAGGCTGCTGGACCGCAACGACCGGCTCAGCATGATCTCCGGGCTGGAGGTGCGGGTACCCTTCTGCGACCACCGGCTGGTGCAGTACGCGTACAACATCCCCTGGGAGATGAAGACGTTCGACGGCCGGGAGAAGAGCCTGCTGCGCGCCGCAGCGGCCGACCTGCTGCCCGAGCAGGTTCTCGAACGGCCCAAGGCACCCTTCCCGGTGAGCCAGGACGCCACTTACACCAAAGCGCTGCACCAGGAGTTCGCCGAGATGCTGGCCGACCCGGCCGCTCCGGTCCTGCCGCTGCTGGATCCGCAGAAGGCGCGCCATGTCATCACGCCCGCGGGCGAGGCGGCGGCGCAGGACTGGCTGCACCGGATGAACGTCGAGATGGCGTTGCAGGTCAACACCTGGCTGCGGGAACACGGGGTGAGCCTGCAGCTGTGATCCGGTCGGACACCGGTCATCCGGTGTGATCCGGCCACATGGTGTGATCCGGCCACATGGCGAAGGGGAGCCCGCACGGGCTCCCCTTCACCATGTGGCGCACTTCGGACCGTTCAAGCGAAAGTCCGCTCCCGTGTCCCGCGCAGCGCGTTGCGCAGTAAGGCGGGCACCCGGTACTGGAAGCACCGCCCGGTCGACGGATCGGTGGCGACGTCCACCTCCAGGAGGAAGAACTCGACCAGTTCCTCCAGCATGTCCTCGGCCTCGTCCGGATCCAGCTCCAGGGCCAGGGCCGCCCGCTCGACGGTCAGCGTGCCGTCGGCCTCCCAGGCGAGCCTGACCAGCGCGTCACGGAGCCGGCGGTCGAGTCCCCCGCAGCGCCGCAGCACATGGTGGAAGGGGTGCGGCCGCTGCAGGACCACGCCGCCCCGACGGTCGCGGCCCATCCAGTCGATGAGCTGCCGTACCCGCCAGTGCGGGCGCAGCATGAGCACCCCCACGGCCTCCAGCATCGGGCCCGGCAGATCACCGCAGAGCTGCTGCAGCATATGCATCCCGGAGTTGTCGCCCAGGGTACGTGCGCGGCCGAGCGCGGTGAGGAAGAGGTCGAGCGACGCGTGGGAGCCGAGGCGCTGGAGGTCCACGCGCGTTCTCAACAGGGAACCGTACAGGCGCCGGTAGCCGGCCAGGAGTACGGCCGACCGGGTGCCCATCGGCATCAGGGGCGCGACATGGTGGGCCGACGCCACATCGTCGACGACCAGCAGTACCCTGCGGTCCGCGGCCCAGGCCCGGAACATCCGGGAGCGGTCCGCCGGGTCGGCCGGCAGCTCCTCGCGCCGGTGGCCGATCGCCTCGAGCAAGTCGGCCAGCACATCCTCGATGCCCCGGCGCTCGGCCGGATCCCCGAGTGACACATACAGCCGCCCGTCCGGGAAGGCGTCACTCAGGCTGTGGGCGAGACTCACCACGAAGGCGGTGGTGCCCGCGCCGGGCGGTCCCGCCACCGCGACGCACCGCGGCCCTTCCTCGCCGGTCTTCTCCGTCAACGCCTTGGCAGCGCGGGCGAGTTCGGCGTCTCGTCCGATCAGGGGGACGTCGGAGGGAAGCATCACCGGTGGCTCACCGCCCGAGGGGCCTCGCACGGTTGTCCGTCCGCCCGGCAGATCCAGTCCCCGGTCTCCGGCCAGCATCTGCTGGTGGAGCCGCTGGAGTTCGGAGCAGGGCTCCAGACCGAGTTCCCGGGTGAGCACACGGCGGATGCGCTGGAAGACCTCCAGGGCCTCCGGTCTGCGGCCCGCCCGGTACAGCGCCAGCATCAGCTTGGCATGCAGCCCCTCCCGGGTGGGGTCGCCGGCGGCCAGCGCGGTCAGTTCGCTGATCAGCCGGTGATGGCGGCCGAGGAGCAGGTCCGCGTTGATGCGCTCCTCCAGCACCTCGTAGCCCTGTTCCTCCAGACGGAGCCGGTCGATGCCGACGACCGGGCCATGGGCGAGATCACTGAGAACGGGCCCTCGCCACACGGCGAGGGCCCGCTGGAGCAGTCCCGCTGCTTCCGCCACCTCGCCTCTTTCCAGGGCCTCCCGGCCACACCGGGCGAGCTCGGCGAACTCCTGGGTGTCCAGGCAGTTCTCAGGGACCGACAGCCGGTAGCCGCCGGGGGTCGTCAGCAGTGCGTGGGTTCGGCCACAAGGGTCTGGGTGCTGTGTGTCGCACAGTCCGGGCAGCTTGCGCAGCTGGTAGATGTACGTCTGGAGTGTCGTGGCCGCGCTGGACGGGGGATGCTCCTCCCAGAGTTCCTCCACCAGTTGATGCAGCCCGACCGTGGTGTTGGCCCGCAGGGCCAGCAATGCGAGAACCTGTCGGACCTTCGGTGCGGACGGCGTGACGTGAACGCCGTGATGGACGACTTGCAGGGTCCCAAGTAGACCGATCTTCAGCACTGACCCTCCCGTTTTTTTCTGCACCATTCGCAGCCTGGTGCACGTCGTGAGCGTGCGGTCGATTACTTGACTTCTGCTTGAGCGGCGCTCGACGGGGACTGGCGGTCTGGACCAGAACCATGCCGACACCTGCGCGATTCTCGTGAGCGCGACCGTAGGCTACACAAGATCTATATATGCGAATAGCATGTACTTGCGCGTAACCTCTATATGCCTCCTTGCAAGGAGAGTCAGAATGCCCGGACCCGGCCCCGGCGCTCCGCGGGAAGCCGCCACCACCGCCCCGCTGCCGCCTCGCTTCCCCCTACTCCTCGCCGCCCTGCTGCTGACGAGCGCGATGTCGATGCTCGACCAGTCGATCGTCGCGACAGCGGGCCCCGAGCTCACGGCAGACCTGGGCGCCCTGGACCTGTACAGCTGGACCTTCACCGCGTACATGCTCACGTTCAGCGTGGCCATGCCCGTCTACGGCAAGCTCGGCGATCTCTTCGGGCGCCGCGCGGTCTATCTGTCCGCCGTGGTGATCTTCTTGGTGGGTTCCGTGGCCTGCGGCACCGCCGGATCGATGGGCCAGCTCATCGCCTTCCGCGCGCTCCAGGGACTCGGCGGCGGCGGACTGCAGGTGAGCGCGTTCTCCGTGCTCGGTGATCTGATGCCGCCCCGGCAGCGCGCCAAGTACCAGGGATGGTTCGCCGGTGTCATGGTCATCGCCAACCTGGCGGGCCCGCTGGCCGGCGGTGTCCTGACCGACCAGCTCGGCTGGCGCTGGATCTTCTACATCAACCTGCCGCTCGGACTCCTCGCCCTGGCGGGCATCCGCGCCCTGCTCCCGGCCGACGCCCGTGGCAAGTCCCGGCCCCGCCTCGACTACGCCGGTACGGCACTGCTGGCCGGACTCATCGCCTGCGTGGTCCTCGCCGCCGACCTGGCCGGCCGCAACGGCTGGGGCCACCCCGCTGTCATCGCCCTCGGCGCCGGGGCCCTGCTGCTGGGGGCCGTATGGGTGCGGCACGAGCGTTCCGCGGCCGAACCGGTCGTGCCGCTCGGGCTGTTCAGGGACCGGACGTTCACCATCTGCGTGGTCGTGGCGTTCGCCGTCAGCTTCGCCTTTTTCGGGTGCGTCAACTTCGTACCGCTGCTCTTCCAGGCGGCGCAGGGCGTCAGTGCCACCCGGACCGGGCTGCTCTTCCTCCCCGCCATGATCGGCATGGCCGTGGCGACCGTGGTGGCCGGTCAGGTGATCGGCAAGACCGGACGGTACAAGTGGTTCCCGGTGGCCAGCACCGCACTGGCCGCCGTCGCCGCCGCCCTGATGTCGACGACCTCACAGGACACCGGTGCCACCACCGTGGCTGCCCTGCTCGCCGTCATGGGCATCGGCGTGGGGCTCTCGTCCCAGGTGACCACGCTGGTCGCACAGAGCACCGCACCCCGCCGGTACATCGGCGTCAGCACCTCCACCGTCGGCCTCTCCCGGAACCTCGGTACGGCCTTCGGCGCCACGGTCTTCGGCTCACTGCTCAACGCCCGGCTGGCCACCGAGGCGGCAGAGCTGCTGCCCCCGGACACGGCGGACCGAGTAGTGGCCGGCACCTTGGATCCGACACAGTCGGCGGCCCTCGACCCCGGGACCGCGACGACGGTGGCCGAGGTCTACAGCAACGCGCTGTCGACCGTCTTCCTCTCCGCCGTACCCGTGCTCCTGGCCGGGCTGGTGCTGGCACTGATGCTGAAGGACATCCGGCTGGAGTCCCGCGGGCCGGGAGGACCGGGAGGACCAGGGGGGCCGGGCGGGCCTGAAGAACCGGGCAAATCGGGAGGGAGTCCGGTGTCGGCCGCCTAGGAACGCGGTGCGGGGCGGCCGCGTAAAACGGCGCCGACCAGGGCTTCGGTCAACGGGTGCGGTGGGCAATGCCGCACCCACCACACCCGATGCCGCGCGGCTCGCACACGTATTCGCCGTCGGGCTCGCGGACGTATTCGCCGTCGGGCTCGCGCACGGGTTCGCCGTCGGGCTCGCGCACGGATCCACCATCCGACTCGCGCACGCTCGGCGGTCGCCGCGCACAGGGTGATCCTGGCGACGGGCGTGTCGTACGGATCCACCATCCGACTCACGTACGGATTCGCCGCCCGGGTTGCCGGACAAGGCGCCGGCAGCGGCCTGCCGAAAGGCGCACCGGCAGCAGGAAGGGGCGATCCGGCTGCCCGAAGAGGACGGGCGCCCGCCTCTCGGGAACTCTTCGAGCATGCGTCGAGCCGCACCTGCGAGGCTCTCCCGCATGCGATCTCGACACGTGCAGAACGGCGACGCCCAACGCGCAGGGCTCAGCGGCCTTCTGGCCGCCGTCGGCCGACGGCTGACGCGGCCTTTGCCGCACCTGCTCGCCCCTTCGCGCCTCTCCCCACCCTCGTCCTCACCCTCGCTCTCCGCGCCGGTGTCGGTGACGCCGCCGCAGGTCGTGGCGGTCGGTATCGACGTGGCGGCGATCGGTCGGTTCGCCCTCGCGCTGGACCGCAACCCCGGCCTGGCCGACCGGCTCTTCACCCCGGCCGAACTGACCCTTCCCTCAGGTGCCCGACGTGGTCCGGCCTCCCTGGCCGCGCGCTTCGCCGCCAAGGAAGCCGTGGCGAAGTCGCTGGGCGCACCGGGCGGGCTCCGCTGGCACGACGCCGAAATCCGTACGGATCCCTCCGGCCGCCCCACTCTGCGAGTTCGCGGGAGCGTCTCCGCGGCGGCGGCCAGGCAGGGCATCCGCTCATGGCATCTGTCCCTCACTCATGACGCCGACGTCGCCTCCGCCGTGGTGATCGCCTCGTCCTGAGCGTCGGCGCGGCTCACTCCCATACGTCTTCGAGCTGCCGCCAGACCGCTTGCTCCGCATCGGACCGTGCCGACAGGGGGACGTCGACCACTTGCTCGGGATGCCCCGGCCCGGGAGCGCGCCCGGCGTCGAGGGCCGCCGCCCCGTCCACCGGCCCGAAGCCATGGCACTCGGGGGCCGTGAAGGCGCCGAACGCCTGCCCCAGTGCGGACAGTCCCGTCACCAGATCCCGTCCCACCAGCCGCAGCCACGTACGCCAAGGCCACACGACGGCTTCCTTTCGCCTCGCCCACGACAGCCCGGGCAGTCCGGGTCCGACGAGGCTAGGTGGCCTTCCTCGAGAGACGTTGGAGAAGCAGCGGACAGCCAGGAGCCGGGCTCTTCAGCGGATGCCGAGCACACGGTCAGGAACAATCCAGCGGATCTCAAGGCTGCCAGGGAACACTGCTGACGGGATCACTGCCGGCAGCCTGGCAGCCCACCGCGGCGGGCGGAGCGCCGTGTCCTCCCCCGTGCACCCGCTTCCGCCCGCCCAGACCGCCACCAGATGACGAACCAGGCTCCTGGTCCAAGACCCAGCCGGGGTTGGTCTCCGCTGAGAGATCCGGCGACCGCAGCAGATACGAGCCCTCACGCAGTGCCGCGTAGTCCTCGGCCGAGACGAGCACGGCGTTGCCGTGCTGGGGCACGATCTCGATGGCCCCGTGATCGTCGTTGCCCTTCCGCCCGAGGCGAGTCAAATGAGTGAGAGCCCGTCAGAAACCCAGCGCCTTCCCGGCACGGGAATGAGCGAGGGGCTCGACTCCGATGAGCCGAGCCCCTCTGACCTGCGCATTAAACAAAGCCGACGTGGTGGATTTGCACCTAGACGTTGAAGCGGAA
>CBFGZZ010000296.1:0-11422 GCA_965653385.1 uncultured Streptomyces sp.
AACCAGAAGCTCGTCGACGCCCAGGAGACCCGCCGCATCCTCGACCGCCTCTACGGCTACGAGGTCTCGCCGGTCCTGTGGAAGAAGGTCATGCCGCGCCTGTCGGCCGGCCGCGTCCAGTCCGTCGCCACACGTCTTGTCGTGGAGCGGGAACGCGAGCGCATCGCGTTTCGTTCTGCTGAGTACTGGGACCTGACGGGCACCTTCGCGACCGGCCGCGCTGGGGACTCGTCGGACCCGTCGTCGCTGGTCGCGCGCCTGCAGACCGTCGACGGCAGGCGAGTCGCGCAGGGCCGCGACTTCGACTCCCTGGGACAACTCAAGAGCGCGAACACCCTCCACCTCGACGAGGCGAACGCCCGCGCCCTCGCCGCCGCCCTGGAGCAGACGCAGTTCGCCGTCCGGTCCGTCGAGTCCAAGCCCTACCGCCGCTCGCCGTACGCCCCGTTCCGTACGACGACGCTGCAGCAGGAGGCCAGCCGCAAGCTCGGCTTCGGCGCGAAGGCCACCATGCAGGTCGCGCAGAAGCTGTACGAGAACGGCTACATCACGTACATGCGTACGGACTCCACGACGCTGAGCGACACCGCCGTCGCGGCCGCCCGCGCCCAGGTCACGCAGCTGTACGGCGCCGACTACCTGCCGTCCGCCCCGCGCACCTACGCCGGCAAGGTCAAGAACGCGCAGGAGGCGCACGAGGCGATCCGCCCCTCCGGCGACCGCTTCCGCACCCCTGCCGAGACCGGACTGACCGGCGACCAGTTCAAGCTGTACGAGCTGATCTGGAAGCGGACCGTCGCCTCTCAGATGAAGGACGCGACCGGTAACTCGGTCACCGTCAAGATCGGCGGCACGGCGGCCGACGGCCGGGACGTCGAGTTCAGCGCGTCCGGCAAGACGATCACGTTCCACGGCTTCCTGAAGGCCTACGTCGAGGGCGCCGACGACCCGAACGCCGAGCTGGACGACCGCGAGCGCCGGCTGCCGCAGGTCAGCGAGGGCGACCGGCTCTCCGCCGAGGAGATCACGGTCGACGGGCACGCCACCAAGCCCCCGGCCCGCTACACCGAGGCCAGCCTGGTCAAGGAGCTCGAAGAGCGCGAGATCGGCCGCCCGTCGACGTACGCGTCGATCATCGGCACGATCCTCGACCGCGGCTATGTGTTCAAGAAGGGCACGGCACTCGTCCCGTCCTTCCTGTCCTTCGCCGTGGTCAACCTCCTGGAGAAGCACTTCGGGCGGCTCGTCGACTACGACTTCACCGCCAAGATGGAGGACGACCTCGACCGCATCGCCCGCGGCGAGGCCCAGTCCGTGCCGTGGCTGAAGCGGTTCTACTTCGGTGAGGGCACAGGTGAGGGCGGCGCGGCCGACGCCGGCAACGGCGACGGGGACCACCTCGGTGGGCTCAAGGAGCTGGTGACCGACCTGGGCGCGATCGACGCGCGCGAGGTGTCGTCGTTCCCGGTGGGCAACGACATCGTGCTGCGGGTCGGCCGCTACGGCCCGTACATCGAGCGCGGCGAGAAGGACACCGAGCAGCACCAGCGGGCGGACGTGCCCGAGGACCTGGCCCCGGACGAGCTGTCCGTGGAGCTCGCGGAGGAGCTGCTCGCCAAGCCGAGCGGCGACTTCGAGCTCGGCGCAGACCCGCAGACCGGCCACCAGATCATCGCCCGCGACGGCCGCTACGGCCCGTACGTCACCGAGGTGCTTCCCGAGGGCACCCCGAAGACCGGCAAGAACGCGGTCAAGCCGCGCACGGCCTCGCTGTTCAAGTCGATGTCGCTCGACACGGTGACCCTTGAGGACGCCCTCAAGCTGATGTCGCTGCCCCGCGTCGTCGGCACGGACGCGGAGGGCGTGGAGATCACCGCGCAGAACGGCCGCTACGGCCCGTATCTGAAGAAGGGCACGGACTCGCGGTCGCTCCAGACCGAGGAGCAGCTCTTCACGATCACGCTGGAAGAGGCCCAGGCGATCTACGCCCAGCCCAAGCAGCGTGGCCGCGCGGCCGCCAAGCCGCCGCTGAAGGAGCTGGGCACCGACCCGGTGAGCGAGAAGCCGGTCGTCGTCAAGGACGGTCGCTTCGGGCCGTACGTGACCGACGGGGAGACCAACGCGACCCTGCGCTCCGGCGACAGCGTCGAGACGATCACCCCGGAGCGCGGCTTCGAGCTGCTCGCCGAGAAGCGGGCGAAGGGGCCCGCCAAGAAGACGGCGAAGAAGGCGCCGGCGAAGAAGACGGCTGCCAAGAAGGCCGCCCCGGCCAAGAAGACGGCTGCCAAGAAGACCGCGGCGAAGAAGACGACGGCCACGAAGAAGACGACGGCGAAGAAGACCACCGCGAAGAAGACGGCGGCTTCGAAGTCGGCGAGCGAGGACTGAATCGTCCCCTCTCCTCCTGAACCGTCCTCTCCGTGTCCTGAGCCGTCGCCTTCGGGCCACGCCACGCCACTCCGCACGGGGTCGATCGGTCGGCGTGAGGTCCAACCGGGCTCTTTCGGGGTCCGGTTGAGGGCCTGGTTCTTCACTTTCGGTTCGCAAAACGAACGCCTCGGCATCAGTTTGGTGTCGAGGCGTGCGTACGTTCGGGCGGGCGCGTCGGGCTGTCAGTACCTCCCGATAGGCTGAAAGCATGACGCGAGCCGAGCAGCCAACGGCCCACCACCCGGCCTCCGACGACACCCTGGTCGTGGACTCCCGCGAGCGCGCCGTCCGCGCCCTGCTGCGCCGACCGCAGCTCAAGCGGCTGTGGAGCGCGCAGTTGGTGGGCGGTGTCGGCGACATCCTCGCCCTCCTGGTGCTCGTCCTGCTGGCCCTTCAGGCGGCGATCACCGAAGGGTCGTTCGGTGGTGGGTACCGGGGCGTGGCGTTCGCAGTGGCGACCGTCTTCGGCGTCCGCATCCTCGCGACGCTGCTCTTCGGCGCCGTACTCCTCGGCCCGCTGACGTCGCTCACCTCCCAGGAAGGCCCGCTCGACCGGCGCTGGACCATGGTCGGCGCGGACGGCCTGCGAGCCGGCCTGCTGATCGTGGCGCCTCTGTGGATCGACTGGACGCCGGACAACGCGCTGGCCGTCCTGCTGGTCACCGGCTTCGTCTCCGGCGTCGCCGAGCGTTTCTGGACGGTGTGCCGGGAGAGCGCGGCGCCCGCGCTGCTGCCGCCCCCACCGCCCGAGGGCGCGACCGTGCGACCGCTGCCGGACCACATGGACGCGCTGCGCCGCCTGTCGCTGCGTACGGGCTTCGTCGCGATCCCCCTGGCCGCCGCCGCGCTCGTCGCCGCCGCGCTGCTCAACAATCTGCTCGGTACCGGACTCGACTGGTTCGACCAGCACCAGGCGGCCCTCGCTTCCTATGTCGCGGCCGGTCTGTTCGCCGCCTCCCTTTCCGTGCTGACCTTCCTGGAGCTGCCCGACACGCGCACTCCGCGCGCGCGGTCGCCGCTGGAGGGCCTGCGCCGGCCCAAGACCGGCTCGGGCGTCGACAAGGGCCGTACCGGTGCGATCCCGCTGCTGGTGACAGCGTGCGCGGCCGTCGCCGGGGCCGTGTCCGCCGGGGTCGCGGTGGCCGTGCTGCATGCCAAGGACCTGAGCGGCGGCCCGGTGCTGTACGGCCTGCTGGTGCTCGCGCTGACCGGCGGCGTGGTCGTCGGCATCCGTACGGCCCCCTCCGTGCTGCCCTCCCTGTCGCGGCGCCGGCTGCTGGCCCTGGCGATCGCCTTCACCGGCGTCGCCCTGCTGGCCGCGGGACTCGTCCCGGACGTCACCACCGTGCTGCTGATCATCGCCCTGGCCGGGATCGGCGCGGGCATGGCCGCCAACACCGGGCACACCCTGCTCGACCAGGAGGCTGAGGAATTCCGGCGTCCGCGCACCACGGAGCACCTCCACGCGGTCGTACGCGTGTGCGTGGCGCTCGGCGCCGTGATCGCGCCGCTGGTGGCCGCGCTGATCGGGCCGCACCGCCTGGAGAGCGGCAAGTTCGTCTTCGCACACGGCGGCGCGGCGTTCACGCTGATGCTGGCCGGGGCGCTGCTGCTGCCGGTGGCCGCCCTGGTGCTGGCCAAGGTCGACGACCGTTCCGGCGTGCCGCTGCGCCAGGACCTGCGGGACGCGGTGCTCGGCGGGGACGACCCGGAGCAGGTGCCCGCGACGACCGGCTTCTTCATCGCCCTGGAGGGCGGTGACGGCGCCGGGAAGTCCACCCAGGCCGAGGCGCTCGCCGAGTGGATCCGCGGCAAGGGCCACGAGGTCGTCGTCACCCGCGAACCGGGCGCGACACCGGTCGGCAAGCGGCTGCGCTCGATCCTGCTGGACGTGTCGAGCGCGGGCCTGTCGCACCGCGCGGAGGCGCTGCTGTACGCGGCGGACCGCGCGGAGCACGTCGACACGGTGGTCCGGCCCGCGCTGGAGCGCGGCGCGGTCGTCATCTCGGACCGCTACGTCGACTCCTCCGTCGCCTACCAGGGGGCGGGCCGTGACCTGTCGCCGACGGAGATCGCCCGGATCAACCGCTGGGCGACGAACGGACTGGCCCCCCACCTGACCGTGCTGCTGGACATCTCGCCGGAGATCGCCCGCGAGCGGTTCACCGAGGCGCCGGACCGGCTGGAGTCGGAGCCGGCGGAGTTCCACGCGCGCGTGCGCTCCGGCTTCCTGACGCTGGCCGCCGCCGACCCGGGCCGCTACCTGGTGGTGGACGCGGGGCAGGAGCCCGAGGCGGTGACCACGGTCGTCCGACACCGGCTCGACCAGATGCTGCCGCTGTCCGAGGCTGAGATCCAGGCCCAGGAGGAAGCGCGCCGTCAGGCCGAGGAGGAGGCCCGCCGCAAGGCCGAGGAAGAGGCCGCCCGCAAGGCCGAGGAGGAGCGCCTGGAGCGTGAGCGCCAGGAGCAGCTCGCCCGGCTGCGCGCCGAGGAGGAGGAGCGCAAGCGGCGCGAGCTGGAGGAGGCGCAGCGCCGGGAGGCCGAACGGCAGGCGGAGGAGGCCCGGCTGCGGGCCGAGGAAGCGCGCCGACGGGCCGAGGAGGAGCGCCAGCGCCTCCTCGCGGAGGAGAAGGCGCGCGCCGAGGAGGAAGCGCGCCGCAAGGCCGAAGAGGACCGCCGCCGCAAGGAGGCCGAGGAGGAGGCCCGGCTGCGCGCCGAGGCGGAGGCGCTCCGCCTGGAGAAGCAGCGCAAGGCCGAGGAGGCTCTGCTGCGCGCCGAGGAGGCACGACGGCTCGCGGAGCAGGCGGCCGCGCAGGCCCAGGCGGGCCCGAGGCCGTCGGCGCCCGGGGCCGGGGCCGCCCCCGCGGACGCGATGACGGTACCCACGCCGGTGGTGACGCCGGGGACTGCGCCGGGCGGGGCGTCGGACGAGACGACTGTGCTGCGGCCGGTGCGCGACGAGGAGCGGCGCGAGACCGGCGGTGCGCCCTCCTCCGGAGCCGGGGACGGCGCCTCCGCAGACGGCACTTCCGACGGCACTTCTGCGGGCAACCGGGCCCGCGGTGGCCGTGCTGCCAAGGAGTCCGAATCCGAGGTGACGACGAAGCTGCCGCAGCCGCCGGTGCCGGGGGCCGCGGACGAGACGGCGGTGCTGCCACCGGTGGTGCCGGGTGCCGCCGACGAGACGGCCGTGCTGCCGCCGGTCACTCCCGGGGCTGCCGACGAGACGGCGGTGCTGCCTGCCGTGTCGGGCGAGGGGCGGGTGGATCGGGACCGGGCGGATCAGGCTCCGCCGGGGTACTTCCGTGACGACGTCCGCGCCGAGGAACGTACGCGCGAGATGCCCCAGGTCGACGAGACGGGGACGCCGCGGCGCAGGGCTCGGTCCGACTGGGCCGAGGAGACGCCGTTGGACGATCTGCCCACGCTGGCCGACGAACTGCTGGGCCCGCACGAGGACGAGTACGACGAGGACGGGGGCCGGGGTCGGGGCCGCAGGCGTTGAGGCCAGGCTCGGCAGGGCCGCTGGTCGGCTCTGCCTGCTCCGGCTTCCGTGCCGCATGCTCCTGCATGAGTGCCGCACGCTCCGGCTTCCGTGCCGCCCGTTCCGGCATGCGTACCGCCTGTTCCGGAACCCGTACCGGCCGGTCCGGCACCCGTGCACGTTGTGACGCCCGCTGCCCGGACCGGCACCCGTTGTCAGTGCCGCCCCGCACAATGGATCCCGCACCGCGAAATGTGAACGAAGGGCGGCGGGACCCATGAGCGTGTGGGACGACCTGGTGGGGCAGGCGAGGGTGAGCGAGCAGCTGGATGCCGCCGCCCGGGACGCCGACGCCCTTGTCACCGCCGCTGCCACCGACGCGCCGCCCCCCGAGGCGTCCAAGATGACCCACGCCTGGTTGTTCACGGGCCCGCCCGGCGCGGGCCGGAACCAGACGGCGCGGGCCTTCGCCGCGGCGCTTCAATGCGTGAGCCCTGACCGGGCACTGGGCGGTGCCCCCGGATGCGGGTTCTGCGACGGGTGCCATACGGCGCTCGTCGGCACGCACGCCGACGTCACCACCGTGGCGGCCGTCGGCACCCAGATCCTCGCCGACGACATGCGGGACACCGTCCGCAAGTCCTTCACCTCACCGGCGAACGGCCGCTGGCAGATCATCCTCGTCGAGGACGCCGAACGGCTGAACGAGAAGTCGGCCAACGCCGTCCTGAAGGCGGTCGAGGAGCCCGCTCCCCGCACGGTCTGGCTGCTCTGCGCCCCCTCCATCGAGGACGTCCTGCCGACCATCCGCTCCCGCTGCCGCCACCTGAACCTGAGCACGCCCTCCGTCGACGCCGTCGCCGGCATGCTCGTACGGCGCGAAGGCATCGAGCCCGAGGTCGCCGCCGCCGCGGCCCGCGCCACGCAGGGCCATGTCGACCGGGCCCGCCGCCTGGCCACCGACCCGGCCGCCCGCGAGCGCCGGGCCGCCGTCCTCAAGCTGCCCCTCCGTCTCGGCGACATCGGCGGCTGCCTCAAGGCCGCGCAGGAACTCGTGGACGCCGCGGCCGAGGACGCCAAGCACCTCGCCGAGGAGATCGACGCCAAGGAGACGGAGGAGCTGAAGGCGGCACTGGGCGCGGCCCAGGGCGGTCGCATGCCGCGCGGCACGGCGGGCGTGATCAAGGACCTTGAGGACAAGCAGAAGCGGCGCCGTACACGCACGCAGCGCGACAGCCTCGACCTCGCCCTGACCGACCTCACCGCCTTCTACCGCGACGTCCTCGCTCTCCAGCTGGGCTCTCGTGTGGCCCTCGCCAACACCGACGCCGAGGACGCCCTGGAGCGTCTGGCCCGCGACAGCGCCCCGGAGTCCACCCTGCGCCGGATCGAGGCCATCGCCGCCTGCCGTGACGCCCTCGACCGCAATGTGGCGCCGCTGCTGGCGGTGGAGGCGATGACCATGGCGCTGAGAGCGGGCTGAGCCGGGCGGGGCCCGGGACCGGCCCGGTAGTCGTTCACAGGTGATCAACGGGAGGTTGACCATGTAACACGTACGAGCCGTGGCGTGCACGCACGGCATTCAAACGGCTGCGCAGAGTTACTCTCGCCTGATGTACACCAGGCGCAGCTCTCCAGCCGGCCCAGCCCCGAGTTCCAGCGGGCAGGGCCCTCGCAACCGTTGTGGACAGGGCCCACGCGACCGTCGCTCGAACGGCCGGCGAACCAGCACGATCGGTGCCTTCCTCGCCGCCGCCGCGCTGCTCGTCTCCGCCTGCACCTCGGGCGGTGTGACGACGACCAGCGCGACGAAGTCAGGGAGCCCGGCGGCCGGGGCGGCGCTGGCCGCGCTGCCGCGGGCGACGCCGACCACCCTCGCGCCGTACTACGCGCAGAAGCTGACCTGGCGCAGCTGCGGGGTGCCCGGCTTCCAGTGCGCCACGATGAAGGCGCCGCTCGATTACACGAAGCCGGACGCCGGGGACACGCGGCTCGCCGTGGCCCGCAAGAAGGCGACGGGTCCGGGCAAGCGGCTCGGCTCACTGCTCGTGAACCCGGGCGGCCCCGGCGGCTCTGCGATCGGCTACCTCCAGCAGTACGCGGGGATCGGTTACCCGGTCGAGGTGCGCGCCCAGTACGACATGGTCGCGGTCGACCCGCGCGGCGTCGCGCGCAGCGAGCCGGTCGAATGCCTCGGCGGCCGGGCCATGGACGCGTACACGCAGACGGACTTCACGCCCGACGACGCCAAGGAGACGGGCCGGCTCGTCGACGCGTACAAGAAGTTCGCGGAAGGCTGCGGCGAGGACGCGGCCGGCCTGCTCCGGCACGTCTCCACCGCCGAGGCGGCCCGCGACATGGACATCCTGCGCGCGGTGCTGGGGGACGAGAAGCTGACGTACGTGGGGGCCTCGTACGGCACCCTGCTCGGGGCGACGTACGCCGGGCTCTTCCCGGACCGGGTCGGCCGGCTGGTCCTGGACGGCGGGATGGACCCGTCCCTGCCCGCCCGCCGGTTGAACCTCGACCAGACGGCGGGCTTCGAGACGGCGTTCCAGGCGTTCGCCCGGGACTGCGTGCACCACCGGGACTGCCCGCTGGGCACGAAGGCGAGCGCCGTCAGCAGTAACCTCAAAGCCTTCTTCGAGAAGCTGGACGCGCGCCCCATCCCGACCGGTGACGCGGACGGCCGTGAACTCGGCGAATCCCTCGCCACCACGGGCGTGATCGCGGCGATGTACGACGAGGGTGCCTGGCAGCATCTGCGTGACGCGCTGTCCGCGGCGATGCGGGAGAACGACGGAGCGGGCCTCCTCGCCCTCTCCGACAGCTACTACGAGCGCGACGCCGAGGGCCGCTACACGAACCTGATGTTCGCCAACGCGGCGGTGAACTGCCTGGACCTTCCGCCGGCCTTCGCCACGCCCGACGAGGTCCGCAAGTCCCTCCCCGCCTTCGAGAAGGCGTCCCCCGTCTTCGGCGAGGGTCTCGCCTGGGCCACCCTGAACTGCGCGTACTGGCCGGTGGCACCCACGGGCGAGCCGCACCGCATCGAGGCGGCGGGCGCGGCCCCGATCGTCGTGGTCGGCACCACCCGCGACCCGGCGACCCCCTACCGCTGGGCCCAGGCCCTCTCCCGCCAGCTCTCCTCCGCCCGCCTCCTCACCTACGAGGGCGACGGTCACACGGCGTACGGGCGGGGGAGCAAGTGCATCGACAGGACGATCAACGCGTATCTCGTGCGGGGGACGCCGCCGGCGCGGGACAAGCGGTGCTGAGGGGTGTGGCTGACTCCCGGTCCTGACGGCGGGCCCTGACGGCTTTCGCTGACGGCGGGCCCTGACGCCGGGTGCTGAAGGTGGGCGCAAGGTGGGCGCCGACAGCCGCCCTGAACTGCCCCGGAGCACCTCGCTCCGGGGCAGCCGGGGCGCCTGGGCGGGCCGGGGAGGGCCCGGAAGGGGTTGGTACGGAGCACCTCGGAAACTGTGTAGACTTACCGACGTTGCTGATCGCACCATAGTGCGGACGGCGCGCCGCCTTAGCTCAGATGGCCAGAGCAACGCACTCGTAATGCGTAGGTCTCGGGTTCGAATCCCGAAGGCGGCTCTTTTCAAACCCCAGGTCAGGTATCTGACCTGGGGTTTTCTGTTATTCCCCTCTGGCCATTGTGGTTTCAAAATTCGCCGCTGCCTGATCGGTTCTGGCTGGCAATGGAGTGCAGGAGGGGAGCGCATCGGTGCAACTGCGGTGCGGCAGCCGGCGTTGATGGCGGGTGTCCGGGCGGGAAGTGCTGACTTCGGCCAGGTTGTCGATGTCGCACAATCCTGTGCAGGAAGGTGGGTGCGGTTCCGTCGACCCGGCGGTGCCGTCCGGGGTGTTCGCCTCGCGGGATCCGGAGTCGGTATGGCGGCTCGATGTGGAGAATAAGTCCAGCTATAATAACTGCATCTATATGTGGGAGCTGGTGCTGTGGACAAGCCCGCCGAGATGTTCGACCGTGCCTTCGAATGGGCCGAGCTGACCCGGTTCGCCACCCTCCCGGGCCTGCGGGCCACGCTGGGCGTGGTCTCCGGTCGTCGCCGGCAGGGCAAGACCTTCCTGCTCGACGCCGTCGCTCGTGCCAGTGGCGGCTTCATGTTCACCGCCACTGAGACCACCGAGGCCGACGCCCTGCGTCAGTTCGGTGAGGCGCTGGCCCGGTATCGCGGGCAGCCCACTCCGTTCCGGTTCGCGCACTGGGACGAGGCGGTCGCGGAACTCATGCGCATCGCCGACGCGGGCGGCCCCACCGTGGCGGTCATCGACGAGTTTCCCTTCCTCGCGAAGGCATCTCCCTCCCTGCCTTCGATCATCCAGCGCGCCTTGGATCCTGCTGCCCAGCACACCAACACTCCTGTGCGTCTGCTGTTGTGCGGCTCCGCGCTGTCGTTCATGGGCCGGTTGCTGTCCGGCAATGCTCCGCTGCGTGGCCGGGCCGGCCTCGAACTCGTGGTCCCGACCCTGGACTTCCGGCTCGCGGCCGAGTTCTGGCAGATCGACGACCCGCGCACGGCGTTGCTGACCAATGCCATCGTCGGGGGTACCCCCGCTTACCGCCGTGAGTTCACCCAGGGGGACACTCCTGCCGGGCCGGACGACTTCGATGCCTGGGTCGTCCGAGCCGTCCTCAACCCGGCGCGTCCGCTCTTCCGGGAAGCCCGCTACCTTATCGCCGAGGAGCCCGAACTTCACGACACCGCGCTGTACCACTCGGTACTGGCAGCGATCGCCGCCGGTAACGCTGCTCGTGGCGGCATCGCCGACTACCTGGGGCGCAAGTCCACCGACCTCGCCCACCCGTTGAGCGTTCTCCAGGACGTCGGCATGATCACCCACGAAGCCGATGCCTTTCGCCGTAACCGCTCCGCCTACCGCATTGCCGAACCGCTCGTCACCTTCTACCACGCGGTCATGCGCCCGGCCTGGGGTGATCTGGAACGCCCCGGGCGGGCGCCCGACGTGTGGCGCCGAACCCAGTCCACCTTCCGCAGCAAGGTCGTCGGTCCGCACTTCGAGCAGGTCTGCCGGGAATGGGCCCGCTGGCATGCGGCACCCGACACCCAGGGAGGACACGTCACACGCGTTGCCGGCGGGACCGTCAACGACCCGGCTGCCAGGACCAGCCACGAGGTCGACGTCGCAGTCCACGGCGAGAGCCAAGAGGGTCGCCAGATGCTGCTCGCCATCGGCGAAGCGAAGTGGAGTGAGGTGATGGGGGCCGGCCACCTGGAACGCCTCCGGCACATCCGTTCCCTCCTGATCAGAAGCGGTACTGCTACCGAGGCAACGAGGCTCCACTGCTTCAGCGGCACCGGCTTCACCGATGAGCTGAACCACCTCGCACAGAACGACCCCACGATTCAACTGATCGACCTGGCCCGCCTCTACCACGGAGAGTGACTCTCGATCGGCAGCGCGGGGGCCGGTCGCACCGGCCGGTCGGCGTGTCGGTGGCTGGGATTGTGGTCG
>CBFGZZ010000297.1:0-11345 GCA_965653385.1 uncultured Streptomyces sp.
ACCGTGGCGGCTTCGAGCGTCGTGATGACCGGCGGGGCGATGACCGTGGTGACCGCGGCGGGTTCCGGCGTGACGACAACCGTGGGGACCGTGGTGGTTTTCGGCGTGATGACAGCCGGGGCGAGCGCGGTGGGTTCCGTGGGCGGGACGACCGACGGGATGACCGTGGCGGGCGCGGGCCCCGCAGGGACGACCGCGGTGGGCGGCCCGGTGGGTTCCGTGGGCGGGATGACCGGCGCGGTGGTGACGACCGGCGTGGCGGTGGCCGGTTCCGTGATGAGCGGGATCGTGACCGTGGCGACCGCGAGCCGATCAAGCGGCTGCCGATCCCCGAGGACGTCACGGGCGAGGAGATCGACAAGGACGTACGGCAGGAGCTTCAGAGCCTGCCGAAGACGCTCGCGGACGATGTCGCCAGGAACCTGGTGATGGTCGCGCGGCTCATCGACGAGGACCCCGAGGGGGCCTACGGCTACTCCAAGGTGGCTCTGCGGCTGGCGTCGCGCGTGGCGGCCGTACGCGAGGCGGGCGGGTTCGCGGCGTACGCGAATCAGAAGTACGCCGAGGCGCTCGCCGAGTTCCGGGCCGCGCGGCGGATGACCGGAAGCGTGGACCTGTGGCCGCTCATGGCCGACTGCGAGCGTGGGCTCGGGCGGCCGGAGAAGGCGCTGGACATGGCCGGTGCGCCCGAGGTGCACAAGCTGGACAAGGGCGGGCAGGTGGAGATGCGGCTCGTCGCGGCCGGCGCCCGGCGCGACATGGGGCAGCTGGACGCGGCCATTGTGACGCTGCAGAGCCCCGAGCTCGCCTCCAACTCCGTACAGCCGTGGACCGCTCGGCTGCGGTATGCGTACGCCGACGCGCTCCTGGCCGCGGGACGTCAGGGTGAGGCGCGTGAGTGGTTCGCCAAGGCTGTCGAGGCCGACAAGGAGGGCAGCACGGACGCGTCCGACCGGCTGGCCGAGCTGGACGGTGTCGAGTTCGTCGACGCCCTCGACGAGAACGAGGGCGAGAACGGGACCGAGGGCGGCGGAGATGAGCAGCCTCCGGCCGAGTCCGTCACCGACGAGGGTGACAAGGAGTAGCAGGCGCGGGTGAAGTGAAGGGCGGGATTCCGGACGGGGTCCCGCCCTTCGGCGTTTCAGAGGTCCAGTGCGCGCAGCACCAGGCCCGAGGCTGGTTTCGGGCCGAAGGACGTCGACTTGCGGGGCATCGTGACGCCCTGGCGGGCGAGGTCGCGTACGACGTCCTCGCGGACGGGGTGCATCAGGACGGCCGTACCGCCGTCGCGTTCCGCCTTGGTGACGGTGGCGGCGGTGTCGTGGATGTAGGCGATGCGGGTGGGGTCGTCCTCGGGAATGTGCCAGACGTGGGCGAGGAGTGCGGCGTGCAGGACCGTCGCGTCGAGGGTGCGCCAGGCGGCGGGGCGGTCGGTGGGGACCGTGCGGTCGAGGAGGGCCGGGTCCGGGTGGTCGAGGAGGTGGAAGGCCCCGTCTCCGGCCAGGAGGTAGGCGTTGCCCGCGCAGGCCGCGTCGGCCAGAGCCTCCAGGGCCTCGGCCAGCGGGACTTCGAGGCGGCGTACCCGGAAGAGGCCGTCGAGGGCGGCCAGGGCGTCCGATACGGGCAGGTCGTGCAGGAGGCGGTGGATGGCGCGGACCCGCAGGGGGTAGCGGGCCGTGTCGACCAGGAGGACGAGGCCGTAGTCCCAGGCGCTGGGTGAGGGGTGTTCCGCGCGGAGTCGGCGGTAGGTCGCCCAGCGGTGGTGGCCGTCGGCGATCAGGGCCTGGTGGCGGGTCAGGTCGGACTGGACGTGGGCCAGGTCGGCCGGGTCGGTGATCGACCAAAGGCGGTGGCTGAAGCCGTCCTCGGTGGTGGTCGAGAAGAGCGGCGGGCGTTCGACCGTGCGCTCGATGAGAGCGGTCGTGTCGGTGGCAGTGCCGGTGCCGCGGTAGGTCAGGAGCAGGGGTTCGAGGTTCGCCGAGGTGGCGCGCATCAGGTCCGCTCGGTCGGCGACCACGTGCGGCATGACGTCCTCGTGCGGCAGGACCAGTCCCTCCGAGGGCTCCGTGACGCGCAGGGTGCCGATGACGCCGCGCTGGAGCATGCCGTCGCCGTCACGCTGCTCGTAGACGTAGAGGCAGGGCTCGGGGTCGGCGGCCAGGACGCCTTCGGAGAGCCAGCGGCGCAGGGTCTTGGCCGCCTGTTCGTTGCGGGCGCCGGGGGTGGCGGCCTGGGGGAGGATCAGGCGGACGATGTTGTGCGGGTCGGCGTCCTGGAGGTGGTGCAGGCCGTCGGGGCGGACGACGACGTCGTACGGAGGGGATGTCACGGCGGCCAGGCCGCCGACCCGGGCGGGGTCGTAGCGAAGCCCTCGGAACGGGGTCAGTTCGAGGCCTCGGCGCTCCGTTGCTTCCGGGTGACCTGCTGTGTTCATCCCGGCATCGTACGGGTGTCAGTGGCATGGGGGATGATCGGGGGAAAGCCGTCGAACGAGGAGCGATGCGGAATGAGCCAGAGCGTCAGGACGAGGCCCGAGGGCAGTGGCCAGGCCCTGAGCGAGGCGTACGACACGGCGCTGCTCGACCTCGACGGAGTGGTGTACGCGGGCGGTGACGCGATCGTGCATGCCGTCGAGTCGCTCGCCTCGGCCCGGGCCGGCGGGATGCGTCTGGCGTACGTCACGAACAACGCTCTGCGCACTCCGGACACCGTGGCCGCGCATCTGACGGAGCTCGGCATACCGACCGGGGCAGGCGATGTCATCACCTCGGCGCAGGCGGTCGCGCGGCTGATCAGTGAGCAGGTGCCGGCGGGGGCCCGGGTGCTGGTGATCGGTGGGGAGGGGCTGCGGGTGGCGCTGCGGGAGCGTGGGCTGGAGCCCGTCGAGTCGGCGGACGACGATCCGGCGGCGGTTGTGCAGGGGTTCGGCGGGCCCGAGCTGCAGTGGGGGCGGTTCGCGGAGGCTTCGTACGCCGTCGCGCGCGGTGTGCCGTGGTTCGCGTCCAACACCGACCTGACGATTCCGAGCGGGCGCGGGATCGCGCCGGGGAACGGGGCCGCGGTGGAGGTCGTGCGGATCGCCACCGGGGCCGAGCCACAGGTGGCGGGCAAGCCGTTGCCTCCCATGCACCGGGAGACGATCCTGCGGACGGGTGCCGAGCGGCCACTGGTGGTGGGGGACCGGCTGGACACGGACATCGAGGGCGCGTTCAACGGGGAGGTCGACTCGCTGCTGGTGCTGACCGGCGTGACCGACGGAGCCCTGCTGCTCGCCGCGCCACCGCAGCACCGGCCGACGTATGTCGACGCCGATCTGCGGGGGTTGCTCGGCGGACAGCCGGACGTCGTGGCGGCCGGGGAGGGCTTCCGGTGCGGCGGCTGGACGGCGACAGCCAGGGCCGAGCGGCTGGAACTTGACGGTGACGGTACGGCCTTGGACGGGCTGCGGGCGCTGTGCGCGGCGGCTTGGACGGCGGCCGGGGAGGGCTCGTGCACGCTGGATGCGGGGAAGGAGCTGGCGCGACTGGGGTTGTGACGCCGCTGAGCAAAATCGTGGCCGGGCCTGTGACGTCGTACGGCGGGATCGTGGCTGAATGGGAGGGTAGGCTAACCTAACTGCGTGTTGGTCGACAGTCCTCCCGAACAGCGCGCGGAGTCCCCGTCCGCGCCCCCAACCCGACGGGCGATACGTGCCGTTGGGCTGCTCGTCTCTGTCCTGATCCTGGTGGTCGTCGCGTTGGCGAGCATCGCGATCGGGGCGAAACAGCTGTCCCTGGGGGAGGTCTGGCACGGGCTGTTCCAGAGTTCCGGGACCTACGGGGACGTCGTGGTCGGCGACCGGATCTCGCGCACCGTCCTCGGGCTGCTCGCCGGGGCCGCGCTCGGTCTCGCCGGGGCCGTGCTCCAGGCGCTCACCCGTAACCCCCTCGCCGATCCCGGGCTGCTCGGCATCAACGCGGGCGCCTCCGCCGCGGTCGTCACCGCCATCACCTTCTTCGGCGTCACCAGCCTGAGCGGCTATGTCTGGTTCGCCTTCCTCGGCGCTGCCGCGGTCGGGGCGATGGTCTGGTTCCTCGGCGGCAGTCGGGGTGCCACGCCGGTGCGGCTCGCGCTCGCCGGTACGGCGATCAGCGCCGCGCTGTACGGCTATCTCCAGGCCGTGATGATCATGGACGACGCGGCGCTGAACAAGATGCGCTTCTGGACGGTCGGTTCGCTGACCTCGGCGACGGACTCCACCATCAGGCAGGTGCTGCCGTTCCTCGTCGTCGGCATGGTCCTCGCGCTCGCCCTCGCCCGGCCGCTGAACGCCATGGAGATGGGTGACGACACCGCCAAGGCCCTCGGCGCCAACCTGAACCGCACCCGGGTGCTGTCGATGCTGGCAGCCACCATGCTGTGCGGGGCCGCAACCGCCGCCTGCGGACCGATCGTGTTCGTCGGCCTGATGGTGCCGCACGTCGTGCGCTCCTTCACCGGGCCCGACCTGCGCTGGATCCTGCCGTACGCGGCCGTCCTGTCGCCCGTGCTGCTGCTCGGCGCCGACGTGCTCGGCCGGATCGTGGCCCGGCCCTCGGAGCTCCAGGTCGGCATCGTCACCGCGATCCTCGGCGGACCGGTCTTCATCTTTCTCGTACGACGGCGGAGGACGGCCCAGCTGTGAAGACCGCACTGAAGAAGGAAGCGACGAGCGAAGAGGACGGCGGCGTGCGGGCCGGGGCGAAGAGTGCCGTGAAGCCGACCCGGGCGTCCCGGGCCAACCGTGCCGTGCGGGGCCCGGGCGGCCTCTCCGTCCGGCTCGACGTCCGGGCGCTGACCGTCGTCGTGCTGTTGCTGCTCGCCGGGCTCGCCGCGAGCGTCGTGCTGATCGGTACCGGCGACTTCCCGATCTCGGCGGGTGACGTGCTCAGGACGCTGGCCGGCGAGGGCAACGCCGGGCAGGAGTTCATCGTCGAGGAACTGCGGCTGCCGCGGGTCCTCGTCGGGCTCCTCGTCGGGGCCGCGCTCGGCCTCGGCGGTGCGCTGTTCCAGACGCTGTCCCGCAACCCGCTGGGCAGCCCCGACATCCTCGGTCTCGGGCAGGGGGCCACGGCCGGGGCGCTCGTGGTGATCGTGCTGTTCTCCGGGGACTCCGCGCAGGTCACGGTGGGCGCGCTGGTGGGCGGACTCGCGACCGGGCTGGCCATCTATCTGCTTGCCTGGAAGCGGGGCGTACACGGATACCGACTGGTCCTGGTCGGTATCGGCATGTCCGCGATCATGACGGCGGTCAACGGCTATCTGATGACCAAGGCCGACCTCGTCGACGCGGCCCGCGCGGTCGTGTGGATGACCGGCTCCCTCAGCGGTCGCGACTGGGCCCAGGTCTGGCCGCTGCTCGCGCTGTGCGCCGTCCTCGTACCGCTCGTCCTCGCCAACGCGCGCGGGCTGCGGATGATGGAGATGGGCGACGACGTCTCCTACGCCCTCGGGGTGCGCGTCGAGCGCGTACGGCTGCTGCTGATGCTGTCCGCCGTACTGCTCACCGCGTCCGCCACCGCCGCCGCGGGACCCGTCAGCTTCGTGGCGCTCACCGCCCCGCAGCTCGCCCGGCGCCTGACCCGCTCGCCCGGGCCGAACCTGCTGCCCTCGCTGTGCATGGGCGCCGCCCTCCTCGTCACCGCCGACTGGATCTCCCAGCGGGTCTTCGGTGCCGACCAGCTGCCCGTGGGCGTGGTCACGGGCGTGCTCGGCGGCGTATACCTGCTGTGGCTGCTGGTCACCGAGCGCAAGGCGGGCCGGATATGAGCGCCGGCAAGAGCAACGAGAACAGCAGTGGGCTGAACGACCGAAGGAGCACCGTGAACCGCCTGTCCGCCGACAACGTCACCCTCGCCTACGACCAGCGGGTCATCGCCGAGCAACTGTCGGTGGAGATACCCGACAACTCCTTCACCGTGATCGTCGGCCCGAACGCGTGCGGCAAGTCGACGCTGCTGCGGGCCCTGTCACGGATGCTCAAGCCCAGCCAGGGCCGTGTCCTGCTGGACGGGCAGGTCATCCAGTCGATGCCGGCGAAGAAGGTCGCGCGCACCCTGGGCCTGCTGCCGCAGTCGTCGATCGCGCCCGACGGGATCACCGTCGCCGACCTCGTGGGCCGCGGCCGGTATCCGCACCAAGGCATCCTGCGCCAGTGGTCGACCGAGGACGAGCGGGTCGTGCATGAGTCGATGGAGCAGACCGGGGTCGCCGAGCTCGCGGACCGCTATGTCGACGAACTGTCCGGCGGCCAGCGTCAGCGCGTGTGGATCGCGATGGCTCTCGCCCAGCAGACGCCGCTGCTGCTGCTCGACGAGCCGACGACGTACCTCGACATCCAGCACCAGATCGACGTCCTCGACCTGTGCGCCGAACTGCACGAGGAGCAGGGGCGCACGCTGGTCGCCGTACTGCACGACCTCAACCACGCCGCCCGGTACGCCACGCACCTCATCGCCCTGCGCGGCGGGGCCGTGATCGCCGAGGGCGCGCCCAACGACATCGTCACGGCCGAGCTGGTCCAGGATGTGTTCGGGCTGCGGTGCCAGGTCATCGACGACCCGGAGACGGGCACGCCGCTGGTGGTGCCGGCGGCGCGCAAGGCGCGCGAGCAGGTCAGGAAGGAGCGGGTCGACCGGGGCGGCCAGACCGCAAAGGTGGCGGCTACAGAAGCTTCCTGAGCGTCAGCAGGTCGCGCACGCCCGCGTGCAGCTTCACCCGGCCCGAGCCCCAGGCCTTGGCGAAGTGCAGTTCGCCGTCGACCAGGGAGACCAGGTCGTCGCCGGTCATGCTCAGTCTGATCTGGGCCTTCTCACGGGGCGGGCCCTGGAGCGTCTCGTGGACGTGGATCCGGCCGCCCGACATACGGCCGGCGAAGGTGACGTCCAGGTCGGTGATGTGGCAGCTCACCGAGCGGTCCAGGGCCGCGGCCGTGCGGGCGTCCCCTTCGGCGCGCTGCATGTTGTCCGAGAGCTTTTCGAGTGCGGCTCGGCACTCCTCAGTCGTGGCCATCGCGATCGACGGTACCCCAGCGGTTCGGGGTAGCGTCTGGGCATGAGCGACACGGTTCCGGAGACGGAGATCCCGGCGATCCCGCGGGAGGCGGCCGAGACGGAGGCCGGAGCGGAGGCTGAGCTCGCGGTCGAAGCGACAGAAGGGGTCGAGACGGCCGCGGCGGGCGAACCCGAGTACGCCCCGGCCGCACCCGCCCCGCTGAACATCCCCCGCACCCCCACCGGCAACGCCGACGTCGACGCCCAGCTGGCGCGGCTGGGTGATGCCGACCACCTCGCCACCGACGGGCACGTCGAGGTGTACGAGGATGTACACCGGGGGTTGCGCGACGCGCTCACCGCGCTCGACGCCCGCCCGGGACCTCCGGCGCCCCCGAGGACATACGAGAGCAGGAGCTGAACCGAACGTGGCAGGAGTCGCACGCCGCCGTCTCGACGCGGAGCTGGTCCGCCGGAAGCTCGCGCGCTCGCGCGAGCACGCCAGCCAGCTGATCGCCGCCGGACGGGTCACCGTCGGCAAGACCGTCGCGACCAAGCCGGCCACGCAGGTGGAGACCGCGGCGGCGATCGTGGTGTCCGCCGACGACAACGATCCCGAGTACGTCTCGCGCGGCGGGCACAAGCTCGCGGGCGCGCTGGAGGCCTTCGTGCCCCAGGGGCTCGTGGTGAAGGGGCGGCGGGCGTTGGACGCCGGCGCGTCCACCGGGGGTTTCACCGACGTCCTGCTGCGGTCGGGGGCCGCCTATGTCGTCGCCGTGGACGTCGGATACGGCCAACTCGCCTGGACTCTTCAAAGCGATGAACGCGTCACCGTCAAGGACCGTACGAACGTACGCGAGTTGACGCTCGATGCGATCGATGGGGAGCCAGTGGATCTTGTCGTGGGGGATCTGTCCTTCATCCCGCTCGGCCTGGTGCTGCCCGCCCTGGTGCGGTGCGTGAAACAGGACGCCGATCTGGTGATGATGGTCAAGCCGCAGTTCGAGGTGGGGAAGGAACGGCTGGGTAGCGGGGGAGTCGTACGGAGTCCGCAGCTGCGGGCGGAGGCCGTGCGGGGAGTCGCCGAGAAGGCGTGGGAACTCGGGCTCGGAGTGAAGGGTGTCACGGCGAGTCCGTTGCCCGGACCCTCCGGGAATGTCGAGTACTTTCTGTGGCTGCGTGCCGGGGCGCCCGCCCTGGACCCGGCCGACGTTGACCGTGCAGTTGCGGAGGGGCCGCGTTGACACCGAACCGAGCTCGTACTGTTTTTCTGCTCGCCCACACGGGGCGGCCCGCGGCGATCCGCAGCGCCGAGCTGGTGGTCAAGGGACTGCTGCGGTCGGGAATCGGTGTGCGGGTGCTGGAGTACGAGGCAGCCGACCTTCCGCTGCCACCCGAGGTGGAGCTCGTCAAGGAGGCGACTCCGCAGTGCCTCGACGGGTGCGAGCTGCTGATAGTGCTGGGCGGCGACGGGACGCTGCTGCGCGGCGCCGAGTTCGCCCGGGCGTCCGGCGTACCGATGCTGGGTGTCAACCTCGGGCGGGTCGGCTTCCTCGCGGAGGCCGAGCGGGACGATCTCGACAAGGTTGTCGACCGGGTCGTCACCAAGGCGTACGAGGTCGAGGAGCGGATGACGGTCGACGTCGTCGTGCATCAGAACGGCGACATCGTGCACACGGACTGGGCGCTGAACGAGGCGGCCGTGCAGAAGGCCGGGGCCGAGAAGCTGCTCGAGGTCGTGCTGGAGATCGACGGGCGGCCGGTGACGGGGTTCGGGTGCGACGGGATCGTGCTGTCCACGCCTACCGGGTCTACGGCGTACGCGTTCTCCGCGGGTGGGCCTGTGGTGTGGCCTGAGGTCGAGGCGCTGTTGATGGTGCCGATCAGCGCGCACGCGTTGTTCGCGAAGCCGTTGGTGACGTCGCCGGATTCTGTGCTTGCCGTGGAGGTTCTGCCGCATATCCCGCCGGGGGTTTTGTGGTGTGACGGGCGGCGGACTGTGGAGTTGCCGCCGGGGGCGCGGGTCGAGGTTCGGCGGGGGGCTGTGCCGGTGCGGCTGGCTCGGTTGCATCATGCTTCGTTCACGGATCGGTTGGTGGCGAAGTTCGCGTTGCCGGTTTCCGGGTGGCGGGGGGCGCCTCACTAGCCATCTGCGGGGGTGGTGCGGAGCGTGGGCGGCTGCGGGTGGTTCGTGGTTGCTCGCGCCCACGCGGCGGAGCCGCATATCGATACAGCCCCGCGTCCCTTGGGCGGGACCACTCACCCGAGTGACAATGTGCCGTCGATACGCATTCGTCACCTGGACCTTCACATGACTGGGACCGGGGGGCGTCGCATCCCCGGTACCCGACCTCGTAAGGTCGTGTCCGTGTTGGAGGAGATGCGGATACGGTCGCTCGGAGTCATCGATGACGCGGTCGTCGAGCTGTCGCCGGGGTTCACCGCTGTCACGGGTGAGACGGGTGCGGGCAAGACCATGGTGGTCACCAGCCTGGGCCTGTTGCTCGGTGGGCGGGCGGACCCGGCGCTCGTGCGGATCGGGGCGGAGAAGGCCGTCGTGGAGGGGCGGATCGCCGTGCCCTCGGGGGCGCCGGTCGTCGTGCGGGTCGAGGAGGCCGGGGCGGAGCTGGACGACGGGGCGTTGCTGATCAGCCGTACCGTTTCCGCCGAGGGGCGGTCGCGGGCGCATCTGGGCGGGCGCAGTGTGCCCGTGGGGATGCTGGCCGAGCTCGCCGACGAGCTGGTCGCCGTGCACGGTCAGACCGATCAGCAGGGCCTGCTGAAGCTGGCCAGGCAGCGGCAGGCGCTCGACCGGTACGCGGGGGACGCCGTGGCGGTGCCGCTCGCCAAGTACGGCGAGGCGTACCGGCGGCTGCGGGCCGTCTCCGTCGAGCTGGACGAGATCGTCACGCGCGCGCGTGAGCGGGCCCAGGAAGCCGACATGCTGCGGTTCGGCCTGGATGAGATCGCGGGTGTCGAGCCGCGCGCCGGGGAGGACGTCGAGCTCGCCGAGGAGGCCGAGCGGCTCGGGCACGCGGAGGCCCTGTCGTCCGCCGCCACGGCCGCTCATGCCGCGCTCGCCGGCAACCCGGAGGACCCCGAGGGCATCGACGCGGCGACGCTCGTCGCGGGTGCGCAGCGGGCTCTGGACGCCGTGCGCTCGCACGACCCGGCGCTGGCCGCGCTGACCGACCGGATCGGGGAGATCGGAATCCTGCTGGGCGATGTCGCCGGGGAGTTGGCGGGGTACGCCGACGACCTGGACGCCGATCCCCTGCGGCTCGCGGCCGTCGAGGAGCGGCGGGCGGCGCTGACCGGGCTCACGCGGAAGTACGGCGAGAACGTCGCCGCCGTGCTCGCCTGGGCCGAGGAGAGCGCCGCCCGGCTGACCGAGCTGGACGGCGACGACGAGCGGATCGGCGAGCTGACCGCCGAGCGGGACGCGCTGCGGGCCGAGCTCGGCGGGCTGGCGCAGGCGTTGACCGACGCGCGTACGGACGCCGCCGAGCGGTTCGCCGCCGCGGTGACCGCCGAGCTGGCCTCGCTCGCGATGCCGCACGCGCGCGTGTCCTTCGACATCCGGCAGACCGAGGACCCGGAGGGCGTGGAGGTCGGCGGCCGGTCGGTCGCCTACGGGCCGTCCGGCGCGGACGAGGTCGAGCTGCTGCTCGCCCCGCACCCGGGAGCACCGCCCCGGCCGATCGCCAAGGGCGCGTCCGGCGGTGAGCTCTCGCGCGTGATGCTCGCCGTGGAGGTCGTGTTCGCGGGGACCGATCCCGTGCCGACGTATCTCTTCGACGAGGTCGACGCGGGCGTCGGCGGCAAGGCGGCCGTGGAGATCGGGCGGCGGCTGGCCCGGCTGGCCAAGACCGCGCAGGTCGTCGTGGTGACCCACCTGCCGCAGGTCGCCGCCTTCGCCGACCGGCAGTTGCTCGTCGAGAAGACCAACGACGGGTCGGTCACCCGGTCCGGCGTGAAGGTCCTGGAGGGCGAGGAGCGGATCCGCGAGCTGTCCAGGATGCTCGCCGGGCAGGAGGACTCGGAGACCGCGCGAGCGCATGCGGAGGAACTGCTGGCGACGGCCCGCGCGGACGCCTAGGGGCCCTCCATTGCAGGCAGCCCCGCTCGACTGGGCGGGGCCCGGGCAGGGCCGGGTTGTCAGTGGCCGCCCGTAGGGTGGCCGAATGAGCGAACGTGCCTCTCGGACCACTGCCTTCGGCCTCTCCGCGGCTCTGACCCGCGCCGCCGTCGCCGCCCTGCGCGCCAAGGCGCCCGGCGGCGGTGAGCGCTGGGAGCGGAAGAACTACGCCGGGCGGACCGTGGAGTTGTACGCCG
>CBFGZZ010000298.1:0-11289 GCA_965653385.1 uncultured Streptomyces sp.
GGTGCGGGAGGTGCGGGAGGTGCGGCTCATGCGGTCCTCCTTGCGGTGGGGGGTGACAGGTCGGCAGATATCCGGCCGATGTATGGCCGATATCTCGAACAGCGCTCGCAAGTTCGAACGGACCGTAGAATCGAACCCCTTGCGCGTCAATGGTCCGCGCAGTATCAGCCGTGCAGATCGACCTCGGCGCGGACGGTCTTACCGGGCGCCCCGTCCCGCTCCACCACCTCCCACCGGTCGGCCAGCGCCTCGACGAGGACGAGGCCGCGGCCGTGTTCGTCGAGGGAGTGCGGAGGCGGTACGTCGCCGGGTTTCGGAGGGTGGGACTCCGTACGGGTGTCACTGACCTCGATACGGATGCCGCCTGCCGGGAGGGACACCCTCAACTCGAAGTCCCGGCCGGGGACCCGGCCGTGGGTGACCGCGTTGGCGGCCAGCTCGGCGACGATCACGGCGACGACGTCGGAGGCCGTACTGCCGTGCGGGATGCCCCAGGCATGCAGCTGGTTCAGAGCGAGGTGCCGGGCGAGGCGGGCGCCGCGGGGAGTGGCACTGAGGCGCTGGGTGAGCGGTACTGGCATGCGCTCAATCTGGCGGCCGTGCGGGGCAGTTCACCAGATGGACGCCGCGTACGGTGCGGGAGCGTACGTGGTTACGGGCTGGACAGTACGCGTGACTGACCGTGACCATTTGCTGCGGGAGGTGACCTGCCTTGGTCGAGTGTGGTGAGCCGGAGTCGTCGGACAGTCTGCGGACGTTCGGGGCGGTTGTACAGGCCCTGCGGGAGCACGCGGGGTTGAGCAGGGAGGAGTTCGGGGACCGGGTGGGTTTGTCGAAGCACACGGTGGCTTCGCTTGAGTTGGGGCGGAGGATGCCGGATCCGACGTTTCCGGAGCGGTCGGAGCCGGTGCTGGGGAACACCGGGGCGCTGACGAAGGCGGCTCAGCATCTGGCTCGGCAGCCGGGGTTGGCGGCGTGGTTTCGGCGGTGGGCGCGGTTGGAGAAGACGGCTATCACGCTGTACACCTACGAATGCCGCATGGTCCCCGGGTTGTTGCAGACTGCGGCGTACATGCGGGCGATGGCGTTCGACAACCTGCCACCGCTGGATGACGCAGAGATCGAGCAGCTGTGGGCCGCCCGCGCCGAGCGGCAACGGCTGTTGCGGGAACGGCCGAACACCCAGTTCAGCTTCATCATCGAAGAGCACGTGTTCCTGCGGCGAACGGGCGGTGTGGACGTGACGCGTGAGCTCATCGAGCACGTACTGGAGCTCGCCGAACTGCGCAACGTCGAGATCCAGATCATGCCGCTGGCGCAGCAGTCACACTCTGGGTTGCAGGGCCCGTTACAGCTGCTGGAAACACCGGAGAACCAGTGGTGCGCGTACGTCGAAGGGCAGGAGAGTGGCCAGCTGATCGTGGACCGGAAAGTGGTCAGCGTGCTCCAGAGGCGGTATGCCAGGATGCGTTCACAGGCTCTCACCATGAAGGACTCCGTGAGCCTGTTGCAGCGGATGCGAGGAGACCTATGAGCACGCCCGAACTGGCCTGGTTCAAGAGCAGCTACAGCAGCAGTGCTTCCGGCGACTGCGTCGAAGTGGCCCTCGCCTGGCACAAGTCCAGTTACAGCAGCGGTGGTTCGGGCGACTGCGTAGAGGTCGCCACCTGCCCCCACACCGTCCACGTCCGGGACTCCAAGGCCCCGGACGAGCATCAGCTGGCACTCTCGCCGGAAACGTGGGCGGCGTTTGTCTCGCACTGCCGGAAGAACTAAAAACAATCGGGCCCCGGAATCAAATGATCCAGGACCCGTTGCACATGCTTCGTCAGTGAGCGGCAGCGTGCGCGTGCACGCCCAGCGCAACACCCTCCGGGGAAACTGTTGCAAAAACGTCGGCGCAGGCGACGGCGGACACGGTCTCGGAGAGACCGGCGACGCTGCCGGAGAGGGAGCCCGCGAGACCGACGGCGGCGGCGCCCGCCTGACCACCGGAGATGTCGTCCAGGACGGTGTCGGCGATCTCGGCCGTCTCAACCTGAGAGGTGTAGCTCATAGCCTGCGGTTCCCTTCGCGTGAACGTACTGCGATAACGGCGGTAGCTGCCCGATTCCCGGACCCGGAATTCATTCCGACGCCTCCGGCCATGCGCAGGATCAAAGCACCCTGAAGAGGAGACCGCCAGCCGCACCGATGCGACGCACGACGCGTTCCGGCGGCCGGCTTCACCGCTGTGACCGCCAGGTCACCGAATACGTCGACTTCTTCACGGGACCTGCCGCCTTACCGCGTACGTGACTGTTGCGACCCGGTTTCCAAGGCGGACACTTCGGCGACAAGACGGCGGGCGGCGACCGGGGATCGGTGGATGACGGGCCCCGGCATGAACACCTGGTGCGCTGGTGTGGACGTTTGCCGGAGGTTCGGGCTGCGCGTCGCTCATGTGCCCGACGCCGGAGACTCGCCGCACCAGCAGCACCATGCTTGGCGATGTGGGCGTCGCCCCTCAGCTCCTTGATGACGACGAGGTCAACGCCCTGCTCCAGGAGCGGGGTGGCGGTCGTGTGGCGGAGGTCGTGGGTGCGCCCTGAGGCGCAGTGGTTCGAGTGGGGGTGAGAGACCTTCACCGCTGATCCCGTCGCAGCGGGAGGGTGGAGCTGAGGGCAGCCTGATCCGGGTGGTGCCGGGGAGGGTGGGAGCAGCCCTGACAACGCCGGGACGTGTCAGTACTGCCAGATGGTGCGGGTTCGGCTAGTGCTCTGACCGCATAGCTTCGCCGGGTTGGTGGTCGTGGCGGTTGGATGTGCGTTGACATCCGATCCGACTGCTGGAGGCACGGTGGCTGAGCCTGTCCGTGTGCGCAGACTGACCGACCAGGAGGGGCAGAAGCTGCAGCAGATCGTGCGCCGCGGCAGCACCAACTCGGTGCGCTACCGGCGCGCGATGATGCTGCTGGCCTCGGCTGGCGGGAACCGTGTGCCGGTGATCGCCCAGCTGGTGCAGGCTGACGAGGACACCGTTCGCGACGTGATCCACCGTTTCAACGAAGATCGGCCTGGCCTGCCTGGACCCTCGATGGGCGGGAGGCCGTCCCCGCCTGCTCAGTCGTGACGACGAGGACTTCGTCGTGGTGACGGCCACCACCCGCCCGACCAAGCTCGGCCAGCCTTTCACCCGCTGGTCGCTGCGCAAGCTCGCCGCCTACCTGCGGAAAGTCCACGGCCGGGTGATCCGCATCGGCCGCGAGGCGTTACGCGGCCTGCTCGCCCGCCGCGGTGTCACCTTCCAGCGCACCAAGACATGGAAGGAATCCCCCGACCCCACCGCGAGGTGAAGCTGGACCGGATCGAGGAGGTCCTTGACGGCTTCCCGGACCGAGTGTTCGCCTTCGACGAGTTCGGCCCACTCGGGATCCGCCCCACCCCAGGCTCGTGTTGGGCGGGACGCAAACATTCCGACCGGGTGCCGGCCACCTACCACCGCACCCACGGGGTGCGCTACTTCCACGGCTGCTACTCGGTCGGCGATGACCGCCTGTGGGGCGTCAACCGACGCCAGAAGGGTGCCGCGAACACGCTGGCCGCGCTCAAGTCGATCCGCGCCGCCCGGCCCGATGGCGCACCGATCTACGTGATCATGGACAACCTGTCCGCCCACAAGGGCGCCGACATCCGCCGCTGGGCCAGAAAGCACAAGGTCGAGTTGTGCTTCACCCCGACCTACGCATCCTGGGCGAACCCGATCGAGGCACACTTCGGACCGCTGAGGCAGTTCACCATCGCCAACTCCAACCACCCCAACCACACCGTGCAGACCCGGGCACTGCACGCCTACCTGCGCTGGCGCAACGCCAACGCCCGCCACCGGGACGTCCTGGCCGCCGAGCGCAAGGAACGCGCCCGCATCCGATGCGAGAAAGGCCTCCGCTGGGGCGGGCGCCACCTCAAAACCGCAGCGTGACCGCACCTCCCGCCCAGCACAGCTCCTCATGAAAGGCTGGGATGCATGATGGGCGGACGGTCTGAGAACCCAGAACTCTGGACGTTCCTGGAATCACTGCACTGCGGTGAGCTCCTTTCCGGCACCGTCACAGCGATCGAACGGTTCGGCGTATTCGTAGCGCTGGACGACGGCCCCGACCACCCGGTCTTCCCCGGCGTCGGGTTCATCACGGTCCCCGAACTGTCCTGGCGGCGCATCGAAGCGGCCTCCGACGTCGTGCAGGTCGGACAGCGGGTCTCCTGCGAGTTCCTCCAGTTCGACACATGGAACCTGGAGGCCAGACTGTCCTTGCGAGCGACGCAGCCGGACCCCTTCCAGGCATTCGCCGGCGGCATCGCGGTAGGGCAGAAACTGCACGGGCAGGTCACCAAGCTGGTCCCATTCGGCGTCTTCGTGCAGGTCGCCGACGGAATCGAGGGACTGGTCCATCTGCGCGAGCTCACCTGGACGCCCGTGCACACTCCGTCGGATGTCGTCCACGTCGGCGACGAGGTCACGGTCGTCGTCACCGAGATCGACCGAGAGCGACGCAGGCTGGCTCTCTCCCGTCGAAAAGCCTCATGCGCCTGCTCGGTGAAAGGGAAGCACACACCCCAACCCGGTGAACCTAATCCGTAGTTAAGGGCGTTCCGATGGGGCGGAAGTTTCTCGGGATGTTCGAGTAGGGGGCTGCGATGCCTGCGGCGAACCGGGTCTACCGAGACCTCCGCATAGAGCGGCACGCGGTTCTGGTACGTGGTGGCAGTTGCGCGGGCGTCGGACGTATGCCTCGTTGCCTACAGGTTCCCGAGACCTTGGTAGAGAGCGGCAGCGTCCGGCGCCTTCGCGTCCGTCAACACTGCCGTTCTGACCACTCGTTGGTGTTGGTGGTGCGAGCCCGCCACACGGTGACCCCTTGCAATGCCCGAGCCGTTCGAGCTCCCGCAAAGACCGGGGCCCGTGGGACGAGCTGGTGCCACGAACGGCTACTGAGGTGGCGGACCGGCCACAGTGCTGAGTCCTGGGATTAGGTCGCTGCGTGGCCCGTATGAGCTCGTGACCAGCACGAACAGCAAGCTGGAGGGGAAAGACTTGATCTATTGCGGCATCGACTGGGCGGAACGCACGCACGACGTCGCCCTGGTCGACGACAGTGGCCAGTTACTGGCCAAGCGGCACATCACCGACGACGCGGCCGGCTACAAGATCCTGCTGGACCTCCTTGCCGAATACGGGGACACGGAGGAGAACCCGATCCCAGTTGCGATCGAGACCTCCCGAGGTCTGGTCGTCGCCGTGCTGCGGACAGGTAAGAGGCAGGTGTTCGCGATCAACCCGATGGCCGCTGCACGCTACCGCGATCGGCACTCTGTCTCCCGCAAGAAGTCCGACCCCGGAGACGCCCTCGTCCTAGCCAACATCCTGCGCACCGACATGCACGCCCACCGGCCGCTGTCTCAGGACAGCGACTTGGCCCGTGCCGTTGCGGTCCTTGCCAGGGCTCAGCAGGACGCGACGTGGAACCGGCAGCAGATCTCCAACCAGCTCCGGTCGCTGCTACGGGAGTACTACCCGTCCGCGCTGGCGGCCTTCGAGCGCTGGAAGAACGGCCTGTGCCGCCGAGAGGCGCACGAACTCCTCAAGGCGGCTCCCACACCAACGCGGGCCTCGCGGCTGACGCGCACGCAGTTGCAGGCCGCACTCAAGCGCGCCGGCCGACAACGGGGCATCGAGGCCGAGGCCGACCGGCTCCGGGAGATCTTCCGCGCCGACTGGGCGCACCAGCCAGCCCTAGTGGAGGGCGCACTCGGCACACAGATGCTTGCGCTCGTGGTCCAGCTGGAGGCCGCCTGCACCGCCGCGGACAATCTGGCCAAGGCGGTGGAGGAGACTTTCCCTCAGCACCCGCACGCTGAGATCATCCTCAGCTTTCCCGGACTTGGCATCCAGCTCGGTGCCCGGCTGTTCGCCGAGATCGGAGACGACCGCACCAGGTTCGCCGACGCCCGCGGCCTGAAGGCGTACGCCGGCGCCTCACCCATCACCCGGGCCTCCGGCAAGAAGTCGAGCATCACCCGCCGATGGGTGAAGAACGACCGTCTCAACCACGCCGGCTACCTCTGGGCCTTTTCCGCCATCACCGCCTCACCGGGCGCCAAAGCCCATTACCGCAGGCGCCGCGACGGTCACGGAGACTGGCACGCTGCCGCACAGAGGAACCTCTTCAACCGCATGCTCGGCCAGCTCTACCACTGCCTTCAGCACGGACAGCTTTTCGAGGAGGCCGTCGCCTTCCCCATCGCAACCGAGGCTCTCGCAGCATGAGATCCCTCAGCCGCCGGTTGCGAGGGACCAGCGCTCTTGGATGACGGCCTGTTTCCGCTCAAGTTCCGCATCCATCACGCGATTGGTGAGGGTCCCCGGAATCGTGAGCGAGCGCCCATGGGCCCTGATGACACGAAGGTCCGACCAGGTTCCGCTCCGTGACACCCGCTGCCGCTCCTCGATGCGCGCGACCTCGCTCCAGGGAACCACTCGCCTGCTGACGAAGGTGCGGAATTCCAACCCCGTGGTGGTCAGGAGGACCTGGCCATAGATCGAGTTGATCGCGCTCAAGAGCACGACTACGGAGAAGGCCCCTACGCCACCGACCCACCACCATTTGCCCGGCCCATGCGTGGTCAAGCTCATCGCCACCATCACACCAGCGAGCGCCAGCGTCAGGATGCCGGTCCGCCACCAGTATCGCTGCCGATCACGAGAGTTGAAGCCGATCCACGCTTCGGGCATGTCCACAACACTACCGACGCACACTCGAACAACGACCACCCTGGCTTGACGAGTTACATGCCTGAGGTGTCTATGCGGCCACAGCACTAGCGGGACGGAGAGGAGTACGCGAGGAACCGGCGTGGGACACCCCCTTGATGCGGCACCGGCTCGAACCTGGTGTATCTGGGCCGGGGGCGGCGCGCACCCGTCGAGCGTGTGGGCGGGGAACTCCTGAGGCGGGTGGGCATGGAGCGACTCAACGGCCTGCTCGTCCCGCTCGACGGCCCGGTGCGCGGGGACCTGCGGTGACCAGACCAGCCGGTGCAGCAGATACGACACCCCGCGCGGGGTGTACCGGTGCCCGAACAGTCGGCGGATCAGCTCCGCGGCCCTCGTCAGGGTCCACCGCTGGTCCTCGCTCCAGCCGTGCGCCGCAGGGCCGGCCTCCAGATCGGCCTGCCACCGTTCTGCCTGGGCATCGTTGAGCTGACAGGGAATGCCACCGGGCCCCTTGGAGGCCAGGCCCAGCTTGCCGCCGTCGCGCCAGGCGTACGCCGACTTCCGCGACACCCGTAACCTGCGGGCCACCTCCGGCGGCCGCACCCCGTACTCGAACATCTCCGCGGCCTCGAAACGCACTGCTTCGCCCGCCCCGGAGCGGTCAAACCGCCGCCATCCGCATACCTCATGACGAGGATGCAGCACCGCCAACGCCCGCTGTCACCCCACCCCTTCAACCTCAGCGGCAACTACTGCCGTCACCCCAATGCAGCAGCCCTGCCAGGACACACCTGACGGGGCTGCTTTTTGCAATCGCTAGCAACTACTAGACCCAGTGCAGCGATTCAAGAATACTGGACGCCAAACGCCTTATATTGTCATCTGTTTCGACGTCGGGTAGGTCGCGCAACCTTACCGAGATGTCACGGTCCACCTCTGATGCAGCCGCTTCTGAAATGTCATCACGCAGCCACCGCAGCCATTCGGAAACCATGCGAATTCCGAAATCTAGGAGATATTCCCTGCTGTCCGCTTCCCCTTCTTTGTGTGCGATCAGGACAATCTTCAAGGCTGCGGATAGACGGCCCAGCGGAAGGTCATGCGAAGACAGCACCAGCCCCAACTCGTCGAATCTGCCAATTGCCGCTTCGTCAGCTGTCCACTCATACGGAATCGCGTGACCACCAACACTCGTCAGGGAAATAAGACTCCTGCCAGGATTGAGGATCACATCAACACGCGACGCATTTCCCGGATCGTCAACCGAGACCCGCATGCGATGCAACCCGGCAGACCCGAAATTCTGGACGAAGCTGGACACATTGAGGATGTCTCCAACCGCGATGCAACCGTCAGCAAGCGAGATCTCTCCGTCAAAGACGACTGTGCCCCTCACCGGCCCGACCTTGTTCCACAACTTGACGCGCACCAGACCGGCCTGCGCCCTCGCTGCCACGTGGACATGACTGTCAGATGCCGCCACGGGTGCGCCGCCAAGCGGGGAAGCCGCTGCCGGAGCCGCACTGGATCCGATGCGAACCACGCGGTGGTTTAGATAGATATCCGCGCTACCAATCAGCACCTGCCACCTCCTTGAAATTGAGCGCGCCTGGCCGAACATGTAGACGGACAGGCGCAGATTCCAACTAAACCGTATGGCCAGGAAGAAGTTCCGCTAGCTTTTCTACGGCACTGGGTATGCCGGGCAGCCCCGGGAATGTCGGATCATGATATCCGTGATTCCGGAGTATCTGCTGAGCCTTCTGTACCGCGACAGACTGCGTGTCGCTGCAAACCTGACAATGCGGGAACAGGTGCCTCGGCAGACTGGTGGGTCCGATCCCGGATTGCGGCTGGTGATCTCCAATCATCGTCGGAGTCCTGCCGCCACAGGTGTGGCAAACCTTCCCCTGCATCGCCGCACTCTGTTCAGGTGTTACCACAGGGCCCGTCGCAGGAACGGACTCATTAGCGTGGGGCCCTATTTGCAGGGTATCGGCTTCATCCTGAGTCAGTCTGACATTGCAGTTGTGAACCAGGACCGACGTAGCCCCCGCCAGCACATAGTACGTGTGCTACGCGAAGCCTTCGACCTTCTTTTTCGCAGGTCAAGTGCGGTTTGCTGGTCCGGAGAGGTGCGTGGGTGTCCGTGGTTGTGCGGGGTTGTTGCCGTCAGCTACTGCCGTCAGCCGGTTCAGCCCAGGTACGGCTTCTCGCGGTGTTCCAGGAAGTGTTGGAGCCTGAGCCGTTGGGTGTGGTGCATCGGCAACTGCTCGATCTCTTCCGGCGGTACGAACCGGAGCTCGGTGGACTCGTCGGAGATTGCCAACTCGCCGCCGGTGATGCGGGCGGTGAAGCAGACGTTGAACTGGCGGCGCACCTCGCCGTCGGTGTAGGCGATGATGTGTTTCGCGTCGGTGTAGGTGCCGACCAGGCCGGTGATCTCGATGTCGAGGCCGGTCTCTTCCTTGACCTCGCGGACGGCCGTGCCTGGCAGGGAGTCGGTGAGGTCCATGCCGCCACCGGGCAGCGCCCACAGGTCGTTGTCGCGGCGGCGCTGGAGGAGGATGCGCCCGTGGTCGTCGGTGACGACGGCGGAGGCGGCGACGACCATGCTGTTCGGCTTGGGCGCGTTCGGGTCGTCGTAGTACTCGGTGCGGGCCACGGTCAGCCTTCCTCTCGTACGGGCATCGCCGTCGCCCACACCGCGTCGAAGCTCTCGGCGTAGGTGTCGAACATGCTGCCTGTCTCGTGTCGACGAAGATGCCACACCGGGGCGGCGTAGGCGTTGACGCCCCAAACATGGGCGTTGACGAGTTGCTGGTCGTCGGCGCGGTAAAGGGAGTTATAGAGCGTGGTGCCGTGGGTGCGGACTTCGATGCCGGGGGTGCCGGCGAGCGGCCTGTAGTGCATGAGTGCGAGGCGACAGCGGGATTCGATGCCGTGGCCGAACCGCTCCTCCTGGCCGCGGGCTTGGACGTTGTCGCTGTCGGCGTCTCCGATCGCGACGCGGATGGTGCAGCCTTCGGCGGCGCGTTCGGTGAGGAGTTCGTTCAGCCGCGGGTACGCCTCGTGGAGGAAGACGGCGGCGTAGACGAGGATGTCGATCCGTTCCCGGGCCTGGGCCATCAGGTCGGTGAACGTCGACACGGGGATGTCGGCCCGCTGCTCGTAGAGCGCCACCAGCTCAGGGCTGATGACACGGGCGGGGCGGGCTTGGCGGAGCGCCGGCCAGAGTGCGTGCACGTCTTCTCCCAGGGCCTTGGCCGCCTGGAGGGCTGTGGTACGGCGTGGGATGCGCCCGAGGTTCACCCAGCGCTCGACCGACTTGGGGTCGACCTCAACCTCCTGGGCAAGGGCAGCGTATGTCCAGCCTCCGGCTGCCATGACGGCTCGTAGTCTCTCGTTCGGCACGAGTCTCCCCCTTCGTCTCAGGACGGCACCAGGGACGTTCTACATGGTGCGGGACGTCCCGAAGTGGGGTTTGGTGGAGGTTCCTTCGTCCTGGCGACCGGCGTGAGGATCGGTGCCGACCCTGCGGCACCGAGGAGCGTCACCGTGCGAAAGAGCACCACCCCATGTGTTCCCGCCCTGCGACTGGACGCCCGGTCGCACACCGCCTCACCGGGGTGGTCACGATGACGGCCCCCATTCCTGATACCGACGGGCACACCGTCTCGCCCGATGTCGGCGCCCTGGTGGTCGACCGACGGAATGGCAAGGTGGGCGTGGTCATGGGGCACGTGGGGCCATACGTGCAGCTTCGGCCACCGCGCGGCGGCCGGGAGTGGGACGTGCCGCCCAGGGACGTACGACCACCGACCCCGGCCGAGGAGCTGAGCGCCAAGGTGGCCGTGGCCAACCGGAGGTGGGGACGGTGACCCCTCGCTCGGTCCTGCGCTACGAGACCTGGACTCTCCAGCCCGACCGCGAGCCGGATGCGGAGCCGGTCCAGTACGCGATGCAGTGCGCCGTGGACGGAGAGACCTCGCCGACGAGCGAGGACTTCGCCGAACCGCAGAACTGGGTGCTGCGCCACTGCGGCCAGAACCCGTCCCACCACACCTACCGGGAGATCATCACCCGGCGCTGGCGGGCCTGGCGGCAGATGTGACCCGTCCTGCTCACCCAGGCGGCGCCCCGCGCTGACCCACCCGACTCCCGTCCCTGCCGGTCGTGACCGATCGAGGCTCCCCCCGTCCTCATCAGCCCCGGCAGGGACGGGCGCTCACATGCCGGGCCCATGACCACGAGGTTCTGGCCTCAGCCACAGAAAGTCAGCCACGACGGCGGGCGCGCCGACCGATCACCCGTCACGTGTGTCTCGCTCAACGCGCACCGGCATCAGCCCAGTTATCTCCATCGTCACGGCCTCAGCCAGGCACCAGGCCCAGGCGGCCGGGACGTCAGCTCGGCCCGGGTGCCGACGCACGGCACGAACCCACCGGACGGCCTCTCGGGCACCCACCCCGCCTGCTGCTGAACGGTCGGGCGGAATGGGCTTCCGCTTGATAATGCCCGCGCTCCCCGGATCTG
>CBFGZZ010000299.1:0-11250 GCA_965653385.1 uncultured Streptomyces sp.
CGGCCTCGGTGCGGGCGTACAGGCCGCTGCCGGGGAAGTCGTTCACTGTCTGTCTCCTAGGGGCTGAGGCGGTCGGCTGGGGGCTGTGCAGGGGGCCGTCAGGCCGCCCCGGTGCCGCCGCCGCCCGGCATCCCGGCGGCCGTCGGGATGACGTCGTCGATGAGGCCGTACTCCTTGGCCTCGAAGGCGTCGAACCAGCGGTCACGGTCCGAGTCACGGGTGATCTGCTCGATCGTCTGACCGGTGTGCTGCGAGGTGAGCTCGGCCATGCGCTTCTTGGTGTGCAGCAGCCGCTCGGCGTGGATCTTGATGTCGGAGGCCGAGCCGGCCAGGCCCGCGGAGGGCTGGTGGATCAGGATCTCGGCGTTCGGCAGCGCGAAGCGCTTGCCGGGGGTGCCCGCGCTGAGCAGGAACTGGCCCATGGAGGCCGCGAGGCCCATGGCGATGGTCACCACGTCGTTCTTGATGTACTGCATGGTGTCGTAGATCGCCATGCCGGCCGTGATCGAACCGCCCGGGCTGTTGATGTACATGTAGATGTCCTTGTCGGGATCCGCGGCAAGGAGCAGCAACTGTGCGGTGATCTTGTTGGCGATGTCGTCGTCGACCGGCTGGCCGAGGAAGATGATCCGCTCGCCGAGCAGCCGGTTGTAGACATGGTCGCCGAGGCCACCGCCGATGGAGGGCTCGCCGGCGGCGGAGGGCATCAGATTCGTCACGTATCCACCTGCTCGTCTTACGACGGCGCCGGGCCGTCTGCACGTCTTCTGCGTGGGCAACGGGGACTCCCCTGCCCTCATACTCATGGACCCTAACGCGGTGGCCCTGTGCTGCAATCCCGGTTCCGCGGGTGTTCGCCGGGGGCGTAGCGCCGTGGTGACTTCGGCATTCGGGCGACCGCGGGTCGTGGGGGTTGATCGCGCAGTTCCCCGCGCCCCTTGGCGGCACTGCCCAGCCGTACGACAGAAGGGCCCCGGGGATGTGCTTCCCCGGGGCCCTTCCTGCGAGCTACAAGGCGCCGTGGGCTCAGCCCTCGGACTTCTCCTCGTCGGAGGCGTCGGCGGTGCCCTCGGCGGCCTCGACGGTCTCCGTGGCCTGCTCGACCTCGTCCTCGTCGTCGAGGTCGACGATCTCGCCGTTGGTGTCCTTGACCGTGGCCTTCTCGACCACGACGGCCAGGGCCTTGCCGCGGGCGACCTCGCCGACCAGGAGCGGAACCTGGCCGCCCTCGACGACGGCCTGGGCGAACTGGTCGGGGGACATGCCGGAGGAGGCGGCGCGGCGCATGAGGTGCTCGGTGAGCTCCTCCTGGTTGACGTTCAGCTTCTCCTGCTTGACGAGCTCGTCGAGGACGAACTGCGTCTTGATGCCCTTGACCGCGGCTTCCTTGGTCTCGGCGTCGAACTCCTCGACCGTCTTGCCCTGGATCTCGAGGTACTTCTCGAGGTCGAGACCCATCTGGCCGAGCTGGTGGTGCTCCAGGTTGTGCTTGCGGGTGTTGATCTCGTCCTCGAGCAGCTTCTCGGGGACGGGCACCTCGACGAGCTCCAGCAGCTTCTCCAGGACGCGCTCCTGGGCCTGCGTGGCCTGGTCGTACTGCTTCATGTTCTCGAGGCGCTTGCGGCTGTCGGCCTTGAGCTCGTCGAGGGTGTCGAACTCGGAGGCGAGCTGCGCGAAGTCGTCGTCCAGCTCGGGCAGTTCGCGCGCGGCGACCTGGGTGACCTTGACGGTGACCTCGGCCGCCTTGCCGGCCGCCGAGCCGCCCTTGAGCTCGGAGGTGAAGGTGGCCTCGCCACCGGCCTCCAGACCCTTCACGGCGTCGTCGATGCCGTCCAGCAGCTCGCCGGAGCCGATGGTGTAGGAGACGCCCTCGGCGACGCCGTCCTCCAGGACCTCGCCGTCGACCTTGGCCTGCAGGTCGATCGTGACGACGTCGCCGTCCTCGGCGGCACGCTCGACCGGGGAGGTGGAGGCGAAGCGCTCGCGGAGCTGCTCGACCGACTTCTCGATGTCCTCGTCGGTGACCTCGACGGCGTCGACCTCGACCTCGATGCCGGAGTAGTCCGGGATCTCGATGGTCGGGCGGACGTCGACCTCGGCGGTGAAGTTCAGCGTCTCGCCGTCCTTCAGCTCGGTGATGTCGACCTCGGGCTGGCCCAGGACGTCGATCTCCGCCTCGTTGACCGCCTCGGTGTAGAACTTCGGCAGCGCGTCGTTGACGGCCTCCTCCAGCACGGCGCCACGGCCGAACCGCTGGTCGATGACGCGGGCCGGGATCTTGCCCTTGCGGAAGCCCTTCACCGTGACCTGCTGGTTGATCTTCTTGTACGCCGCGTCGAGGCTGTCCTTGAGCTCCTCGAAGGGCACCTCGACAGTGAGCCGAACCCGGGTCGGGTTCAGGGTCTCCACGGCGCTCTTCACGGTTCGGTCTCCTTGGGGGCTGACTTCTTGGTTTCTGCCGGGGCCAGACTGGTCCGGCGGATTTCGTCGCCCGAAGGACGTCCAGAGGATCTCCTGTGGATGTCCGGGGATGTCCAGAGGTTCCTGTGGATGAGACACACGGGCGCGCAGCTTGCATAGTAACCGCAGCCGCTCAACGCCCCAAAGGCGATCAAGCGAGGTGACCGCGCGGATGACCGGTGCGGACCGGTCAGTGGTCGGGGTGGCGGGATTTGAACCCACGGCCTTCCGCTCCCAAAGCGGACGCGCTACCAAGCTGCGCCACACCCCGTGCTGGTGCGACACGTAGGGTACATGCCCGCGGACAGTGCGGCCGCCGCATTTACGGGGTGTGCGGTGAGGGGTGCCGACCCGCTACGATGCCTTCTGTGCTGCGGTCACCTGACCTGCGGCGCGTCCTGTGCGGGCGTAGCTCAATGGTAGAGCCCTAGTCTTCCAAACTAGCTACGCGGGTTCGATTCCCGTCGCCCGCTCTGTACGGCTCAGGGCCAGGTCAGAGGGTTCATCCCCCGACCTGGCCCTGATCGTTTCCGGGGGTACGGTCAGTCGCCGCGCAGGGTGCGGATGTCCACCGTGTAGACGGAGCGGATGCCGTACGGGACGTAGAGGGCGTCGCCGACGAGGGTCGGGGGAGCTCCGACGCCGGCGAAGTCGGCGGTTCCGCCGTCGTCGCGTCCCTGGAGGGTGGCCTCCACGGCGCCGGTACGCAGGTTCAGGGCCGCCAGGCGGCCGCTCGGGGACGCCAGGTAGAGGTGGGACGCGGTGGCGATCGGGGCGCCCGGGGACTCCACGGTGGAGTTGCTCTCCCAGAGCTGGCGTCCGCTGTCCGGGGCGATCGCGCGGACGCTGCCGCTGGGCGACGTGACGTAGAGCCGGTCGCCCAGGAGGGTGGGCGTGGTGCCCTCGGGCTGGGGCTGCGACAGCCGTACGGTCGTCATGATGTGCGAGGTGGCATGGATCAGGGTGAGCGTGCGGCGCACGCCGGTCGTGTCGAGCACCACCAGGCGGCCGTCGGCCTGTCCGACGACGTCCTTCTCTCCCTCGACGTGCACGGTCCAGCGGGGCCGGCCGGTGGCCGGGTCGAGTCGCGCGACGCTCGTGCTGGTGGCGTTGTCCTCCTCGCCCCACGTCTGGCACACCAGGTACGCGTTCCGGGCGGCGCTGCGCAGCAGGCATGTCTGTGTGGCGGGGCTGGGCATCGGACGCTTCCAGCGGACCTTGCCGTCGGTGGCGTCGAGCAGGGCGTACTGCTGGCCCTTCGCGCCGTGGACGGTGATGACGCCCTGCGGGACGGCGGTGGAGAAACCCTGTTCCGCGTTGGGCTCCGTGGCCTCGTCGCCTTCACCGGTGACCGTCTTCCAGATCACCTCGCCGGTCTCGGCGTCGAGCGCCTGGACGGTGTAGCGGTACGAGGTGAACGCGTCCCCGCCGACGGGCCGGTCGTCGGCGCCGTAGACGTACACGCGGCCGCCGCGCGCGGCGATGACCGTGCCGGAGCTGCTGCTGCCGTTGTCGTCGGCGGTCTCGTCGACCGGCCGGGCCCAGGTGTTGCGGCCGTCGGCGAGGGCGAAGCGGGTCGCCATGACGTCGTCGCCGGCGCAGACGAGGGAGCGGCCGGTGGCGGCACAGCGGGCGAAGGGGGCGTCGGCGCCGATCGGGTCCTTGTCGACGCTCGGGTCCTTCGACTTGTTGTGCCAGGCCTGCCAGCCGAGGGGCAGATCGCCCGGGTCGGTGTCGTCGCCGGTGAGGGCGACCGTCGTGGTGGCGAGGGCGGCGAGGACCACGGCGCCGGCCGCGGAGGCCAGCCAGAGGCGTCCGCGACGGAAGCGGCGGCGGGGGCGACCGGGGTCCGCCTCGATCGTGGGTTCGTCGTGGGGGCTCGGGTCGGGCAGGGCGCCGTCGCGCAGCAGGGTCAACAAGGCGTCCGGAGAGGCACGGGACTTGGGGTGTTTTTCCAGGCAGAGCCGGATGAAGGGGAGCAACTCCGGCGGGGTGCCGTCGAGTTCGGGGGTGCCCTCGACGACCTGGATGGCCGTCTCGTAGGGGCTCGGGCTGTCGAACGGGCCGCGTCCGGTGGCGGCGTACGCGAGGACCGAGCCGAGGGAGAAGACGTCGGCGGCCGGGCCCACGTCCTGTGGGGAGGAGAACTGCTCCGGGGACATGTAGGGCGGGGTGCCCATGACGCGGCCGGTCTGGGTGAGGACGTCGGAGGGCGCGAACTCGGCGGCGCGGGAGATGCCGAAGTCGATGACGCGGGGGCCGTCGTCGGCGAGCATCACATTGGCCGGTTTCAGGTCGCGGTGGACCATGCCGGCGCGGTGGATGTCCCGCAGGGCCTCGGCGAGGCCGGCGGCGAGCTCACGCAGTTGCGGCAGGGGCAGGGGGCCGTGGCGGCGGACGTGGGTGCCGAGGTCCTCGCCGGGGATGTAGAGCGTGGCCATCCAGGGGCGCGGCGCGTCGGCGTCCGCGTCCACGACGGGGGCGGTGAAGGCGCCGCTGACCTGGCGGGCGGCGGCCACCTCGCGGCGGAACCGGGTGCGGAACTCGTCGTCGTCGGCGTACTGCGCGTGCACGACCTTGAGGGCCAGGCGGCGGCCGGAGGCCGAGCGGGCGAGGTAGACCACACCCATGCCACCGGAGCCCAGGCGGTCCTCGATCCGGTAGCCGCCCACCTCCGCCGGGTCCGTCTCGCGCAGCGCCATCCGTACGTTCCCCCGTTCCGGACCGTTCGACGATCTCGAACGAGGGTATCCGTACCGTTCCGGGCCGCCCCACGGCCCCCGGAACGGGCCCTAGAACTGGATGGAGTTGATGGTCTCGGCTATCGAGTTGAGGAATCTCTGGATGTCGTCGGCCATGCCGGTCGAGGCCAGGAAGAAGCCGAACAGCACGGCGACGACGGCGGGGCCGGCCTTCAGGGATCCGCCACGGATCAACACCACCAAGACGATCGCCAACAGCAACACCACTGACAGCGAAATGGCCACAACAGATCACACCCTCGGTCGGTCCGCTCTCCCGGCCCGGGGACGCGACCCCGCGCACCCCCGCCAGAACCATCGTGCCACCAACCGGGCCCCGCTATGCGGCACGTGACGTTTCGTTCGCCACACCTGTGCCGGATCTGTGCGGGCCCACGGGGCGCAACAACCTCTCGCGTCGCACCCGCACAGAATTTCGGACGGACACCCGCGAAGGTAATTCGGCGGGTTCGTTTCCATCGGCACACAACATGTTCGCGGGTATTTCGAATTACGGGTGAGTTGATCATTTCACCAGGATCACCTCCTGGCCATATGCACCCGTTAGTCCGGATGAATCCGGACAATACGGGTGGCCAACAGGTGTCTTTCCGATGCATGTTCGCTGTACACACATGAGGTCGCGCGCAATAACCGGGAATGACCTCGCGGGTTTTACGAGATCCCACAGGCAAGGCTAGGGTGCCTCAGATGTTCCATGCTGCCTCGTCCCCCGCATGCGCAGCGAGGGCCTCGATCGACTTCCCCTGCTTTCGGCGGGAGGGTCTGTGAACAACTCGCTGCGACCGCACGGCCACAACAGAGCGCCACTCCCCCCGGCAGAGTCGTCGGCGGACGGAGTGCCCAGTCCGCGCTCGCCGCAGAACCGGCACAACCAGCAGGCTCAGGCGGACGAGAGATCCGCGTCCGGCGGTGCCCAGCAGCGCGACGCGTTTTTCGACAACGCCAAGTACCTGGCGATCGTGCTCGTCGCCCTGGGCCATTCCTGGGAACCGATCAAGGGTGACAGCCGGATCCTGGAGGCCGTGTACACCGTCGTGTACACCTTCCACATGCCGGCGTTCATCATCATCTCCGGCTTCTTCTCGCGCAGTTTCGACGCGAGCCCCAGCCGGCTGAAGCGCCTGGTCACCGGTGTCGTGGTGCCGTACATCGTCTTCGAGTCCGCCTATCCGCTCTTCAAGCGCTGGATCGACGACGACCCGAGCCAGGAGATCAGCCTCCTGGACCCGTGGTATCTGACCTGGTTCCTGTGCGCGCTGTTCATCTGGCGGATGACCACCCCCATCTGGAGGATGGTGCGCTGGCCGCTGCCGCTCGCGCTCGGCATCGCCATGGCGGCGACGGTCGCCCCGGAGATCGGCAACGACCTGGACCTGCAGCGGGTCCTGCAGTTCCTGCCGTTCTTCGTGCTGGGCCTGTGCATGAAGGCCGAGCACTTCGACATGGTGCGCACGCGCACGGCGCGGATCCTGTCCGTACCGGTGGTCGCGGGGGCGTTGGCCTTCGGCTGGTGGGCGGTTCCGCGTATGAACACCGCGTGGTTCTACCGCCGCGACGCCGCGCAGGAGTTGCACGCGCCGTGGTGGAGTGGTCCGGTGATGGTGTTGGCGATGTTCGGCTGCGCGCTGCTGCTGACGGCCTGCTTCTTCGCGTGGGTGCCGCGGCGTCACATGTGGTTCACGGCGCTCGGGGCGGGGACGCTGTACGGCTATCTGCTGCACGGGTTCTTCGTGAAGGCCGGCGACTACCAGGGGTGGTTCGAGCACGGCTGGCTGCATCGGCCGCTGGGTGAGATCTTCGTCTCCGTCGTCGCGGCTGTCGGTGTGACGCTGCTGTGCACGTCTCCTGTGCGGCGGGTGTTCCGGTTCGCCACGGAGCCCAAGATGGAGTGGGCGTTCAAGCGGGACGCGGCCGAGTTGGCTCGTGAGCGTGAGAACCAGGAGAGTGCGGGCGCCCGGGAGAAGGTCAGCGCCTGATCCCTGCGCCTTTCCCGCACATCTGAACAGCGCGGAGAGTCAGTCTCCGGTCAGGCCGAGAAGTGCGCGCATCCGTGCGTACTTCTCGGTCAGTCGTCTGCGGGTCGGTTCGTCGAGGGCCGCCAGGCGGGACGGGTCCGCGTTGTGTGCCAGGTCCGCCTCCTTCACGAGGAGGGCGCCCGGGGTGGTGAGGATGCGGGTGGCGTAGGTCTCGGGGGGTTCTCCCGGGTGCTTGGTGACGGCGCGCACGATCGCCTTGGTGCGGGGGCTCAGCGGGGCCTCTTGCAGCCACTGTTCGGAGAGGGCGTCGTCCTCCACCGCGTCGTGGAGCCAGGCTGCGGCGATCTGGGCGTCGTCGCCTCCGCGGGTGCGGACGCCTTCTGCTACGGCTCTGAGGTGATCGGCGTAGGGACGGCCGGCCTTGTCGGTCTGGTGGGCGTGGGCGGCGAGGGCGATCGTCTCTACGTCGGCCAGGGTCAGCGGGGTTGGGTGGTCGGTGTCGGTCACCGGTCCAGTGTGCCCTCGCCCCCGCCGCCTCCACCCGTCCCGTCCCTTTTAAGGGGCTCCGCCCGTTCCAGGGGCTGTCTGGGCTGTTGGGCCCTCTCGGCAGATGAGCAGGAGGGCTCTGTCGTCGTTGACGTCCTTGGCCACCGCTTCGATGAGGTGCCAGGCGGCTCCGTGGAAGCCGCCGGCCACGTAGCGGTCGGCTTCGCCGGTGAGGCGGTCTATGCCCTCGACGATGTCGCGGTCGGAGGTCTCGACGAGGCCGTCGGTGAACAGCATCAGGACGTCTCCGGGGCGCAGTGAGCCCTTGACGGGGTCGAACTGGGCGCCGTCGTAGACGCCGAGCAGGGGGCCCTCGGCGGCCTTTTCCTCCCAGCGGCCGCTGCCCGCGCTCAGCTGCAGGCCCGGGGGGTGGCCCGCGGAGTAGAGCTCGTAGTCGCCCGAGTCCAGGTCCAGGACGAGGTGGATCGAGGTGGCGAAGCCCTCGTCCCAGTCCTGGCGGAGCAGGTAGCCGTTGGCCGCCGGGAGGAAGGCGTGCGGGGGCAGGCTGCCCAGGAGGCCGCCGAAGGCTCCGGAGAGGAGCAGGGCGCGTGAGCCAGCGTCCATGCCCTTGCCGGAGACGTCCGTGAGGACGACCTCCAGGGTGCGGCCGCCGTTGGTGCGGGCCGCCACGACGAAGTCGCCCGAGAAGGACTGGCCGCCCGCCGGGCGCAGCGCCATCTCACGATGCCAGCCGTGCGGCAGGCTGGGCAGCTTGCTCTGGACGCGGATGCGTTCGCGCAGGTCGAAGAGCATCGTGCCGCCACGCCGCCAGGGCACGCCCACACGGCTGCGGAACTGCGCGATCAGCAGGCCGAAGAAGCCACAGGCCGCCACCACCAGGACCACGCCCGGGGTTACCCGGGAGGGGCCCTCCGTGTACGGCCCCAGCTGCACCGACTCCACGATCAGTGCCGTCGCCGCCGCCGCGTACAGGCCCAGCAGGCTCGCCGGGCGCAGCAGCAGGCCGCCCGCGACGATGGGGAGCACCAGGGCGGCCGGTGAGAACCAGACCGGGTTGGCCATCGTCATGGCGCAGATCAAGGGGACGGTGAGCAGCAGGCCGGCCAGGGCGATCCAGTCCGAGCCGTCGCCGCGGAAGTAGTCCACCGCGCTTCTGCGCACGCCGACGCGGGCCCGGTGCCACTGCATCTTCAACCGGGCCGTGAACGTCTCGGCCGCCGTGCGCCGCTCTCGTCCTGCTGCCATTAGTTCGGGACCCTATCCATCGGACCAGCTGCTTGGCACGGGAGGTCCCACTTGTCCCCCGTCCGAGGTTCAACTTCACAGTGAACTTCACAGAAAGCCACCTCGTAGCCGCCAACGAGAAATTCCCTCGCTCGTCCCGCAATGCCCTGGTAGGCATGGTTCATGGCGAATGACAGTGCGAGCCACCCCGGGTACACCGGGCACTCCGGCCGTCCCGAGCTTCGGGTGCTGCGGCGGGATGATTGGGACATCTGGTACGACACACTGATCCGCGGCTTCGGCGGCGTCCCGGAGGCGGCCGAGGAGCGGGAGTTGTGGAACTCCCTGACCGAGCTCGACCGTTCCCTCGGTGCCTGGGACGGGGACGCGTGTGTGGGCACGGCCGGCGCCTTCAGCTTCCGGCTGACCGTGCCCGGCGGGGCCGCCGTGCCCGCCGCCGGGGTCACCATGGTCAGCGTCGCCGCGACGCACCGCCGGCGTGGCGTCCTGACGTCGATGATGCGCCGGCAGCTCGACGACATACGAGCGTGGGGCTGGCCGCTGGCCGTGCTGACCGCCTCCGAGCCGGAGATCTACGGCCGGTTCGGGTACGGCATCGGCACCTTCCATGTGAACTCCGAGATCGACACGACCCGCGTCCGGCTGTCCGTGCCGCCCGGCACCGACGACGTACGTCTGCGGTACGCCGTCGCGGCCGACGTCCTCGACGTGTGCGAGGCGGTGTACGCGCGCAAGGTCCCCGGACGGCCGGGGATGGTCGCACGGACGCCCGGCTGGGAGCGGCTCGGGCTGCTCGACCCGGAGAGCGACCGGGACGGCGCGTCGCCGTTGATGTGCGTGCTGGCGGAGCGGGACGGCGAGGTCGTGGGGTACGCGCGTTTCCGGGTCAAGCCGGATTGGGACGCCGCCGGGCCGAAGGGCGTCGTCCATCTGCGGGACACGGAGGCCCTGGAGCCTGCGGCGCAGGCCGCGCTGTGGCGGTTCCTGTTCGACATCGACCTGACGTCCACGGTGAGGATGTACGGGCGTCCGGTGGACGAGGCCTGGCAGTACCAGGTGTCCGACATCCGGCGGTGTGCGGTGCGGGTGCGGGATTCCCTGCATGTACGGCTGGTGGACCTCGGGGCCGCGCTTCAGGCGCGGACCTATCAGGCGCCGGTGGACGTGGTGCTGGAGGTGGAGGACGCCTTCTGCCCCTGGAACACCGGGCGTTGGCGGCTGTCCGGGGATCCCAAGGGCGCGTCCTGCGAGCGTACGACCGACGCGGCCGATCTCTCCCTGTCCGTACGGGAGTTGGGGGCGGCGTATCTCGGTGGCGTGAGCCTGGAGGCGCTGGGGGCGGCCGGGCGGGTGCGGGAGTTGCGGCAGGGGGCGCTGGCGGAGGCCTCGGTGGGGTTCGGCTCGGCTGTGGCGCCGTGGTTGCCGCACGGGTTCTGAGGCCGAGCCCAGGGCGGCTTAGGCAACGTCCCTACGGGGTCTGGCAGTTCGGGCACCAGAAGAGGTTGCGGGCGGCGAGGTCGGCGGTGCGGATCTCGCCGCCGCAGATGTGGCAGGGCAGGGTGGCCCTTCGGTAGACGTAGACCTCGCCGCCGTGGTCGTCCACGCGCGGTGGGCGGCCCATCGCCTCCGGGGTGTGTTCGGGGCGGACGGTGTCGATGCGGTTGTTGCGGACGCCCTCGTGCATGAGGTCGACCAGGTCCGTCCAGATGGCTTCCCACTGGGCTGGGGTGATGTCCTTGCCGGCGCGGTACGGGTCGATGCGGTGGCGGAAGAGGACTTCGGCGCGGTAGACGTTGCCGACGCCCGCGATGACCTTCTGGTCCATGAGCAGGGCGGCGATCGTCGTACGGCTGCGGGAGATCCGTCGGTAGGCCTGGTGGGGGTCGGCGTCGTCGCGGTGGGGGTCGGGGCCGAGGCGGTCGTGTATCGCCTGCTTCTCGGGGTGGGTGATCAGGGCGCAGGTGGTGGGACCGCGGAGGTCCACGTATGCGGTGCTGTTCGCGAGGCGGAGGCGGACGGTGTCCGTGGGTGGGGGTGCGGGGGTGGGGCCGAAGTTGACCTTGCCGAAGAGGCCGAGGTGGATGTGGATCCAGTCGGTGTCGCGGAAGCCGAGGAAGAGGTGCTTGCCGTGGGCCTCGGTGAGGGTGAGTTCGGCTTGGTCGAGCAGGGCGGCGGCGTCGGAGAACTTGCCCTGGGGGCTGGTGACGTGGGGGGTTGTGCCGCGGAACGCCGTGGCGTAGTCGAGGGCCAGACGGTGGATGGTGTGGCCCTCGGGCACGGTGGCTCCTTGTGTGCGT
>CBFGZZ010000300.1:0-11249 GCA_965653385.1 uncultured Streptomyces sp.
CCTCCTTGACCAGCCGGGTCGCCGAGCGCAGCGCCTGCACCGGGCCCTCCTGGTACGAACCGAAGGGCAGGTCGCCGACGATCAGGGCGCGCGAGGTGCCCCGTACGACGGCGGCCGACAGCATGGTCATCTCGTCGAGCGTGACGGGCACGGTGGTCTCGTACCCGAGGTGACAGTTGCCCGCCGAGTCGCCGACGAGCATGACCGGGATGCCGGCCTCGTCGAAGACGGACGCGGTCATCGCGTCGTAGGCGGTGAGCATGGGCCACTTCTCGCCCCGCTCCTTGGCGAGCGCGATGTCCCGGACAGTGATGCGGCGGGTGCCCTTCCCCCCGTACAGCGCCTTGCTGCCGTCGGAGGTCTTCGCCTGAGGCGTCTGGGCAGCCGAAAGCTGCGTCATTGCAACGGCTCCTTCACGTCATCTCGAGGCGCCCTGACGGCGTCCCCGGACTCCCCTCCATGGTGGCACCTCGTGCCAGGGAGGGCTAGGCCGTGCCGCGTGCGTTCCACCACCCCGCGAACGGCACGTAAGTTCTCGGTAAGAATTTACGATACGAGACGGTTCCGTATCGTAAATCAGGTACGTTCGGCAGCATGACTTCTCCCGCCGCCACAGCCCCCCGCATACCGGAAGCCGTGCACCGGCGCCGCTGGGCGATCCTCGGCGTGCTGATGCTGAGCCTGCTGATCGTCGTCCTCGACAACTCCATCCTCAACGTCGCCATCAAGACCATCTCGACCCCGGCGCCGACCGGCCTGGGCGCCACCCAGAGCGAGCTGGAGTGGGCGATCAACGCCTACACGCTCGTCTTCGCCGGACTGCTGTTCAGCGCGGGCATCCTGGGTGACCGGCTCGGCCGCAAGAAGGTCCTGCTGGGCGGGCTCGCGGTGTTCGGCATCGGCTCCGCCCTCGCCGCGTTCTCCGGCTCGCCCGGCGAGCTGATCGCCTTCCGCGCGGTGATGGGCCTCGGTGCCGCCTTCGTGATGCCGGCCACCCTCGCCGTCCTCATGAACGTCTTCGAGCGCGACGAGCAGCCCAAGGCCATCGGCATCTGGGCGGGCGGCGTCGGACTCGCCATCGCCATCGGGCCGATCACCGGCGGGGTACTGCTCGACCACTTCTGGTGGGGGTCCGTCTTCCTCGTCAACGTGCCGATCGTGCTGCTCGCGCTCGCGCTGATGCTGTGGCTGGTCCCGGACTCCCGCGACCCCAGCCCCGGCCGCATCGACCCGATCGGCGTCGTGCTCTCCGTCGTCGGGCTCGTCCTGCTCGTCTACGGCATCATCAAGGGCGGCCAGCTCGCCGACTTCACGGACGCCACGGTCCTCGCGACCATCGCCGCCGGTCTCGCCGTACTCGCCGCCTTCGTGATGTTCGAGAAGCGCAGCGACCATCCGTCCATCGACGTCACGTACTTCCGCAACAAGGTCTTCTCGGCCGCGATCGGCGTCATCGCGCTGGTCTTCTTCGCGCTGATGGGCGTGACGTTCTTCTCGGTCTTCTACACCCAGAGCGTGCGCGGCTACTCGCCGCTGGAGACCGGTCTGCTGATGCTGCCGCTCGCCGCCGCGCAGATGGTCTTCGCGCCGCGTGCCCGGCTCGTCGTCGACCGGTTCGGCAACCGCGCCACGACCACCGGCGCCATGCTGCTGATCGCGCTGACCCTGGCCGCGTTCGCCACGTTCGAGGCGGACACGCCGATCTGGCTGCTGGAGGTCGTCTTCTTCCTGATGGGCGCCGCGATGGCGCACATCATGACCCCGGTCAGCGTCGTCATCATGCAGGCGCTGCCCCGCGAGAAGGCCGGCTCCGCCTCCGCCCTCAGCAACACCTTCCGCCAGGTCGGCGGCGCGCTCGGCATCGCCGTCCTCGGCTCCGTCATGTCGACGGCCTACCGAGGCGGCATCGAGGACCGGCTCACGGTGCTGCCGGAGGGCGTACGGCACACCGCGGGCGAGTCCATCGAGGCCACGCTCGGCTTCGCGGACCGGCTCGGCCCGAAGGGCGAGTCCCTCGTCGGCGCGGCCCACGACGCCTTCCTGCACTCCATGCACGTCACGGCGCTGTGGGGCGCGGGCGTCGCGGTGCTCGGCGCGGTGGTCGTGGCGCTGTGCCTGCCGGGGCGGCCGACGACGTCTCAGGAGGACGAGGACAAGCGGGAGTTGGCGTCCACCGAGTAGCGGCGGGCGGGGCCGTCGTCGACGCCGCGTGCGGGACCTGTCGTACCGGGAGGAGAACCGGGGGGGGGACAATCAGCACAGCCCACGGAAAGGACCGAGACCAAGTGAGCCTCGCCGACAGCCACCCCCGGCACGACGGCCCGGTCAGGGGCCGCCCCCGCAGCGAGGCCGTGGAACGGGCCATCATGGAGGGCATCCTGAAGCTGCTGGAGGACGGCGTGCCGCTCGCGGACCTCTCCATCGAGCGCATCGCCCGGACCGCGGGCGTCGGCAAGGCCACCATCTACCGTCGCTGGAGCGGCAAGGAGGAGCTCTTCGTCGACGTCGTGCGCACCGCCGAGCCCCCGGACCCCGAACTGCCCGGCACCTCCATGCGCGACGACCTCGTGGCGCTGCTGGAGCAGTTGCGCCAGCGCGGACTGCTGACCCGTTCGTCGATGCTGCTGCACAACGTCATCGCCCAGATGAAGAGCACGCCGAAGATCTGGGACGCCTACCACGCGATCGTCGTCGAGCCGCGCCGCCGCAAGCAGCACGCGATCCTGCGCCGCGGGCAGGCCAACGGCGAGTTGCGCACGGACCTCGACGTCGACGTGATCAACGACATGATCTTCGGCCCGATGCTGGTGCGTGCCGTCATGCGACCGGACGCCGACCTCCCGGAAGGGCTCGCGGAGCAGATGGTCGACGCCGTGCTCGTAGGTCTACGGCCCGTCAGTTCGCGCACCCCGTAGCTCGCATGTGCGCGTTTCGTCACAGAGCGCGCTTTCCCCCGCCGCAGCCGGAACTTGCGAAGGCAACTTGTACGTCCTCGCCCCCGTACGGCCGTCATGAGTACGGCATGAACGGAGCCGATCATCCCCTAGGGTTTCTGTGGGCGCGGGGGGACGACGGAGTGCACGGCAGGTAGTGAGGCGACGGTATGGCGCAGCAGGCGTACGTGACGGAGACGGACAACGGCGGCTCGGGGCCCGAGCGCCGGGAATCTGGGCTTCGGCGCCTGACGAACCGCCTGAAGGGCCTGGCGGCGGGCTGGCGCGGCGATCCGCGTATCTGGCGTCGCGGGATCGTGCTGGCCGCGCTCGCGGCGATCCTCGCCCTGGTGATGGGGCTGCACGCGAAGATCCCGAACGCGATCGGCAACCTCGGCAGCCTGACCGAGACGTTCCTGCCCTGGCTGGGCCTGTGCGTCCCGGTGCTGCTTCTGCTGGCCCTGGTGCGCAGGTCCGCCACCGCGCTCATCGCCGTGCTGCTCCCGGCGGTCGTGTGGCTGAACCTCTTCGGCGGCCAGCTCAGCGACAAGACCGGCACCGGCGGCGACCTGACGGTGGCCACGCACAACGTCAACGCCGACAACGCCGATCCGGCCGGCACCGCCAAGGACGTGGCCGCCTCCGGCGCCGACGTCGTGGCGCTGGAGGAGCTGACGGCCGGGGCGGTCCCGACGTATGAGAAGGCGCTGGCGTCGACGTACAGGTACCACACGGTGCAGGGCACCGTCGGGCTGTGGAGCAAGTACCCGCTGAGCGGCGTCAAGCCCGTCGACATCCAGCTGGGCTGGACCCGCGCCATGCGGGCCGCGGTGGCCACGCCGGCCGGGCAGGTCGCGGTGTACGTCGCCCATCTGCCGTCGGTGCGGGTGAAGGTGGAGGCCGGTTTCACCGCCCGGCAGCGTGACAAGAGCGCCGACGCACTGGGTGAGGCCATCGCCGACGAGCCGGTGCGCAAGGTCGTCCTGCTCGGCGACCTGAACGGCACGATGAACGACCGCGCGCTGCGCGCCGTCACCGCCCAGATGCGTTCCACGCAGGGCGCCTCCGGCAGCGGGATGGGGTTCAGCTGGCCGGCGTCGTTCCCGATGGCGCGGATCGACCAGATCATGGTGAAGGGCGTCGAACCGATGAGCTCGTGGACGCTGCCGGAGACCGGGAGCGACCATCTGCCGGTGGCGGCGCGTGTGAAGGTCGACACATCCGCGTCCTGACGCGCTCGTGAAAACCCCTGGTCAGCCCGTGGTGGGCGGGTGGCCGGCCGCGCGCGGACGGGTTTCGGCAACCTGATCGTCAGCTGCCGGAATACTGGGCCTGAGAGGCTTTGTTCCGTAACTGAACATACAAGGTACGGAACCACGCTCTCGACCCCCTGAAAGGCACAGGCTCTTTTCATGCCCCTGGCCCTGCTCGCCCTGGCCGTCGGCGCCTTCGGCATAGGTACGACCGAGTTCGTGATGATGGGCCTCCTGCCCGAAGTCGCGAACGACCTGGACATCTCGATCCCCACCGCCGGGCACCTGGTCTCGGCGTACGCGCTCGGCGTCGTCATCGGCGCCCCGCTGCTGGCGGCGGTCACGGCCCGGATGCCCCGCCGCACGGTCCTGATCGGCCTCATGGCCCTGTTCGTCGCGGGCAACGCCCTGTCGGCGTTCGCCCCGACCTACGACTGGCTGGTGGCCGCCCGCTTCCTGAGCGGTCTGCCGCACGGCGCCTTCTTCGGGGTCGGCGCGGTCGTGGCGACCGGCATGGTCGCGCCGGAACGCAAGGCCCGCTCCGTGTCGCTGATGTTCCTGGGCCTGACGATGGCCAACGTCGCCGGCGTCCCGGTGGCCACGCTGATGGGGCAGCACCTGGGCTGGCGGGCGACCTTCCTCGGCGTGAGCACGATCGGCCTGGCCGCGATGGCGGCGCTGGCCCTGCTCATCCCGCGCGGCGAGGCACACGCCGCCGCCCCGCCGGCCGGCCTGCGCGGCGAGCTGGCCGCCCTGCGTTCGCTGCCGGTGTGGCTGGCGCTGGGCACGACGGTCGCGGGCTTCGGCGCGCTCTTCGCCGCGTACAGCTACATCACGCCGATGCTGACCGACGCCGCCGGGTACGCCGACGCCAGCGTGACGCTGCTGCTGGCGCTGTTCGGGGTGGGCGCGACCGTCGGCAACCTGCTGGGCGGACGCCTTGCGGACCACTCGATGCGCAGGACGCTGTTCGGGGGCCTGCTGTCCCTCGCCGCGGTGCTGGCCCTGTTCCCGCTGCTGATGACGACGGCGTGGAGCGCGGCCCTGGCGGTGACGCTGCTCGGCATGGCGGCCTTCGTGACCGGCTCCCCGCTCAACCTGATGGTGATGGAGAAGGCCTCGTCGGCCCCGTCCCTCGCCTCCTCCGCCAACCAGGCCGCCTTCAACCTCGCGAACGCCGGCGGCGCGTGGGTCGGTGGCCTCGCCCTCGCGGCCGGGTTCGGTGTGACGTCTCCGGCGCTGGTGGGCTCCGCGCTTGCGGTGCTCGGACTCGGGGTCGCTTCCGTCGCGTACGCGGTGGATCGGCGGCGCGCTCCGCTGGGCGCTCCGCTGGGGGCGCGGGAGCGTGTCGTCGCGGGGCATGTTCCGGAGCACGCCGAGGCTGTTCGGTACTGACGCCTTCCGGTAAGGGCGCGACTACGGATTTGCCGCGGTGTGTGGGTTGTCGGGTGCTGCGCCGTCGTGGCTGGTCGCGCAGTTCCCCGCGCCCCTTTGGGGCGTTGCTGCTCGGGCGTTTGTCGGTGGGGTGTCGGTGGTTTGTCGGTGGGGGGTGGCACCGTCGGGGCCATGACGCGAATCGACAAGAAGCCGGGCGGTGCGAGCACGGCCGTCTCGGTGCGGGGGTTGGTCAAGCACTACGGCGAGACCAAGGCGCTGGACGGCGTGGATCTGGAGGTGCGCGAGGGCACCGTGATGGGGGTGCTCGGGCCGAACGGGGCCGGGAAGACCACCCTGGTGCGGATCCTGTCCACGCTGCTCGCGCCGGACGCCGGGAAGGCCGTCGTCGCCGGGTACGACGTCGTACGGCAGCCTCGGCAGTTGCGGCGGGTGATCGGGCTGACCGGGCAGTACGCCTCCGTGGACGAGAAGCTTCCCGGGTGGGAGAACCTGTATCTGATCGGGCGGCTGCTCGATCTGCCGCGGAAGGACGCACGCGCGCGTGCCGATGAGCTGCTGGAGCGGTTCTCGCTGACCGACGCGGCCAAGCGGCCCGCCAGCACGTACTCCGGTGGCATGCGGCGGCGGCTCGACCTGGCCGCGTCCATGATCGGGCGGCCCGCCGTGCTCTTCCTGGACGAGCCGACCACCGGCCTTGACCCGCGCACCCGCAACGAGGTGTGGGACGAGGTCAAGGCCATGGTGGGGGACGGTGTGACCGTGCTGCTGACCACCCAGTACATGGAGGAGGCCGAGCAGCTCGCCTCCGAGCTGACCGTCGTCGACCGGGGCAAGGTCATCGCGGGCGGCGGCATCGAGGAGCTGAAGGCCAAGGTCGGCGGGCGGACGCTGCGGATCCGGCCGGCCGACGCCCTCCAGCTGCGGCCCCTCGCCGCCTACCTCGACGATCTCGGCATCACCGGGCTCGCCACCACCACCGTGGACACCGAGGCCGGCACCCTGCTCGTCCCGGTGCTCAGCGACGAGCAGCTCACCGCCATCGTCGGCGCGCTCACCGCGCAGGGCGTCACGCTCGCCTCCATCACCACCGAACTGCCCAGCCTGGACGAGGTGTTCCTGTCCCTCACCGGCCACCGCGCCAGTGCCCCGCAGGACGCCCCGCCCGCCGACGCCCGCGAGGAGGTCGCCGTATGAGCGCCACCATCATCACCCCTCCCGCTCCCACGGACGACGCCCGCATCACCCTGCGCGCCCATCTGCGGCACACCGGCGCCCTCGTCCGCCGCAATCTGCTGTGGATCCGGCAGGACCCGGAGTCGATGGCCGACGCGCTGCTGATGCCGGTCATCTTCACCCTGCTGTTCGTGTTCGTCTTCGGCGGCTCGATCGGGCAGGCGCTCGGCGGCGGGCAGGAGCGGTACGTGCAGTACGTGATCCCCGGCATGATCGCGATGATGAGCATGACGCTGTCCCAGGGCGTCGGCACCGGCTTCAGCCAGGACTTCAACTCCGGTGTCATGGACCGCTTCCGGTCCCTGCCGATCGGACGCGGCTCGGTGCTGTTCGCGAAGATCTCGGTGGAGCTGCTGCGGATGCTGTTCGCGACCGCCGTACTGATGATCGTCGCCGTGGCGGTCGGGTTCGACATCACCAACTGGCCCGGCCTGTTCGCGACGGTGGCCCTGTCCACGGCGTTCGCCTCGTCGATCATGTGGGTGTTCCTCACCCTCGGCGTGATCCTGAAGAACGCGCAGTCCGTGCAGGCGATGGGCTTCCTGGTGCTGTTCCCGCTCCAGTTCGGCTCGTCGATCTTCGCGCCGACGACCACGATGCCGGGCTGGCTGCGGGCCTTCACCGACTACAACCCGCTGTCCACGCTCGCGGACGCCGCGCGCGGCCTGATGGTGGGCGGGCCGGTCGCGCACGACCTGTGGGTGACGCTCGGCTGGTCGGTGGCGATCACGGCGGTGATGGCGCCGGTCGCGATCCACAAGTTCCGGACGAAGAGCTGACGCCCGCCGGGGTGTCGGTGCGCGTCAGACGAGGGCGGCGGCCTCCTCGGGGGAGAGGCCGCCGCCCTCGGCGTACGCCGACTCGTAGGCCGCGTCCCCGAGTACCGCGCGCAGTTCGCGGGTGGCCCGCGCGCGGGTCTCGCGTTCCATGCGCGTCGGGACATGGGCGGGCGGCAGCAGCGCGTCGCCGGCACCGACGCAGAGGGCGCCGACGCGGGCGCGCCCGCCATCGTCCAGGCCGGCGAGGGCGTGGCCGGCGATGTGCAGCAACAGGGTGCGCATGCCGGGCGCGATGGCCAGGGACAGCGGGTCCCCGGCCTGCTCCAGGGCCCGGCGGACCTTGACCAGGCACTCCTCGTAGCACGCGTCGACGGCTTCGAGCCAGGCCTCCGAGCCGAGAATGAACGCGTCGAAGATGACGAAGCTGGCGACGGAGAACTGTTCGCGCAGCAGCCGGAGTTGCTCCCGCGCCTCGGGGATGCGGCCGGTCATACCGAGGTGGCCGGCGAGGAACATCCGGGCGGCCGGCATCGCCTCGTTGCGCGCGCCGTCCCGGCAGACGATCACCTCGCGCAGCAGGCGTTCTCCGCGCCCGGTCGCGCCGGCCTCCATCAGCGCGTTGCCGAGGCGGGCGTTCAGGACCGAGATCTGGGCGCGGGCGCCGAGCCGTCCGGCGCGCTCGATCGCCGCCTCGTAGTCGGCGGCGGCGGACTCCCACTCGCCCCTGCGTTCGCATGCCTCGGCGCGCGCGGCGAGGGCCTCGGCGGTGCCCCACAGGTCCCCGAGGCGCTCGTAGATCTCCAGCGCCTCGTCGGCGTCGCGGGTGGCGTCGCCCGCCCAGTCGCTGCGGTTGGCGAGCAGGTTGGCACGTGCGTGCAGGCTCGCGGCGAGCTCCCAGTCGTATCCGGGCGTCTCGCGGGAGGTGCGGACGGTGGCGTCGACGACCTCCCGCAGCCGCTCCATGTCCCCGGTCAGCATGACGGCGAAGAACCACAGCGAGCCGGGGAGCCGGCAGGTCTGCGGCATGCCCGGCTCGTAGGTGGCGGCGATGGTGCGCAGTTTGGCCTGCGCGCCGGGGGTCTGCCAGGCGTCCAGTTCGGTGTCCATGCAGGCCAGGTGCACGAGATGGACTCCGCGCCGGGCCTCTTGGAGGACCTCTCCCGTCCACGGCGGCGGGGTGTCCGTGCACCGCTCCCGCACCGGGCGCGCGCGACGGACCGGCTCGGCGAACGGGTCCGGGCCGAGGGCGTGCACCTCACGGGACCAGTTGCGCGCCTCGATCCGCAGATCGCGCATCTGCCAGTACCAGGACAGCGAAAGGACCAGGCACAGTGCCTCCTGCTCGTCGCGGTCGGCGACGGCGTGGCGCAGGGCGATCCGCAGGTTCTCGTACTCGCGTTCCAGGCGCCCGATGGCGGCGAGCTGGCCGGGGCCGCGCAGCAACGGGTCGGTGGCGCGGGCGAGTTCGCGGTAGTACGTCAGATGCGCCCGCTCCGCCCGCTGACGCCGTCCCGTCTCGTCGAGGCGCTCGCCGGCGTACTCGGCGACGGTCTCCAGCAGCCGGTAGCGCATCGCGCCGTCCGCCGACGGGGCGGCCACCACGAGGGACTTGTCGACGAGGGAGCCGAGCGTGTCGAGGGCGGCGGGCCCGCAGACGGCCTCGGCGGCCGTGAGGTCACAGCCGCCCGCGAAGACGGACAGCCGCCGCAGCACCTCCCGTTCGTCCTCGTTCAGCAGTTCCCAGGACCAGTCGACGACCGCCCGGAGGGTCTGCTGACGGGGCCGGACGGTCCGGCTGCCGGAGGTGAGGAGGCGGAAGCGGTCGTCGAGCCGGTCGGCGATCTGGCGTGCCGTCAGCATGCGCAGCCGGGCGGCGGCGAGCTCGATGGCGAGCGGGAGGCCGTCGAGACGCCGGCAGATCTCCACGCAGGCCGCCGCGGTCTCGTCGTCGGCGTCGACGCGGAAGCCGGGCCGGGCGGCCGCGCCCCGGTCGGCGAGCAGCCGCAGCGCGACGGGCTCCGGCAACGGCTCGACGGGGCGCAGCAACTCCCCCGGTACGCCGAGGGGTTCCCGGCTGGTGGCCAGCACCGTCAGCTCCGGGCAGCGCTCCAGCAGCTCCGCCACGAGACGGGCGGCGGCCTCGACGACATGCTCGCAGTTGTCGAGGATCAGCAGGATCCGGCGCTTGCCGAAGTGCTCGGCGAGCCGCTCGACGGGGTCGTCGTGCCGCTCCGACCCGGCGCGCATGGCCTCGGCGCCGGCGCCGTAGAGCACGGTCTCGCGGGCCCCGACAGCGGTGAGGACGGCCTCCGGCACCCCGTCGGGGACATCGACCGGCGCGAGCTCGGCCAGCCACACCCCGTCCGGCGCGCAGTCCCGCACGCTCTCGGCGGCCTCCTGCGACAGCCGCGTCTTCCCGGCGCCGCCGGGGCCGAGCAGGGTGACGAGCCGGGTGGTGGTGAGATCACCGCGGATGGCCTCGATGTCGGCTTCACGACCGACGAAGGAGGTGAGACGGGCGCGGAGGTTGCCCGCACCGCCCCCACCCCCGACCTGCGCGGCACCCTTCGCCCCACCGACCCCGTCCCACCCCGGCCCGCCGCCGGACGCGCCCGTGCCCGCACCAGCCGACTTGCCGGACGCACCCGCACCCGCGAACGCCGGACGGCGGGCCCCCGCGTCGGAGTCGCCGCGCGGCCAGGCCCCTTGGCCGTCGCGGGCGGCACCCGACGCACCGTGGGCGTGCCGGAGCCCGTCATGCGCCCGCGGACCGGCCTCCGCCCCGTGCGCGCTCTCCCCTGGCCGAAGCAACTCCCCATGCAGCGCGCGCAGTTCAGGCCCCAGGTCGGAACCGAGCCGGTCCGCCAGCAGTCGTCGTACGTCCTCGTAGGCGGCCAGCGCCTCCGCCGTGCGACCTGCGTCGCGCAGGGCGCGCAGGCGCAGGGCCTGGAGAGGTTCGTCCAAGGGGTGGGTGTCGCACAGGGCGGCCAGCTCGGGCAGGGACTGTTCGGGGTGGCCGAGCGCGAGGGCGGCGGTGTGGCGGGCGCGCAGTGCGCCGAGGCGCCGGGTCTCCCAGCGGGCCGCTTCGGCGGTGCGGTCGGGCAGGTCGGCGAGGGCGGGGCCGCGCCACAGGGCGAGGCCGTCATCCAGGACGACGACCGCCTTCGCCGGGTCACCGTCGGCCAACGCGCGCGTGCCCTCGCCGACGAGGCGTTCGAAGCGGTGCAGGTCGATGTCGTCGGGCGGGGCGGTGAGCCGGTATCCGCCCTCCGCGGAGGCGACGGCGTCGGCCCCGAGGGCGCGGCGCAAGCGGCCGACCAAAGCCTGCAGGGCGGCCGGGGCATCGGCGGGCGGGTCGCCGGCCCAGACCTCGTCGACCAGGAGGCCCGCGGGGACGGTGCGGCCGGGGCGCAGTGCGAGCACCGTCAGCAGCGCACGCAGCCGTGCGCCGCCGACCGGGACGACCGTGCCGTCGGGGCTGAATGCCTGCGTGGTGCCGAGGATGCGATAGCGCACTGGCCCATTGTCCCCGGTGCCCTCGGGCACGGTCACCGGGTTTCTCCCGTGCGGCGTGGTGGAGCAGGCCGGACGGCACCACTTCCTGCCCAGGAAAGATCCATACGGTTCACTGGCGGTTCGTACCACTCGGTACC
>CBFGZZ010000301.1:0-11211 GCA_965653385.1 uncultured Streptomyces sp.
AGCACCCCCGTGGCGTCGAACGGATCAAGACTCAGCAACCGCACCGTCGCACTCGCCGGCCCACTCACACTCTCGTAAGCCACGCAGTAAGCCGCCTCGACGGCCCCCAACCCCGCCGCCCGAGCAGCGACCCCCAGCACCACCGGCTGATGAGCCCCTTTCGGAAACCGCCGAGCCAGGTCGTCCAACTCACCTGACGGCCAAGTCGCCCGAGCGGCCCGCGTCAACTGCCGCCCCAGCTTGCGCGCGGCCACCCGCAGCGCGGGCGACGGCGTCCGGGCATCGGCCGCCGCGTCCAGCGCCACCGCGTCCACCCCGACCGCGGCCGCCGCGGCGAGCGAGGCCGCGACAAGCCCCGCCGTGTGCAACCGCCCCCGGCAGAAGTCCTCCAGGCTCGCGGCCCCGGTGATCCGCCCCGCCTTGACGGCTTCCTCCGCCCCGCCGGAGTGCGCGTGCCCCCCGGCGGGAAAGCGGCCGTCGGCGAGAACCAGAAGTGCTGCCCGCGACATCAGAACCCAGCCACCAAAGTCATCTCAACCACCCTCAACCTCAGCCACCCTCAACCCACCTCAGAACAGGAAGTACCGCTGAGCCATGGGCAGTTCGGCGGCAGGAGCGGCCTCCACCAGCTCCCCGTCGATGTGCACGGCGAAGCTGTCGGGGTCGACCCGCACCTCGGGCCGCGCGTCGTTCTGCCGCATGTCGGCCTTGGTGACCCCACGCGTCGACTCGATGGCCACGAACCGCTTGCCGAGCTGGACCCGCTCCGGCAGCCCGTCCTCGATGGCGAGCGGAGCCACGAAGTTGAACGAGTTCGCGGCCGGCGCCCGCCCGATGGCCCCGTACATCGGCCGCGGAAGAACCGGCTGCGGCGTCGGGATCGAGGCGTTCGCGTCGCCCATCTGCGCGTACGCGATCTGCCCGCCCTTGATGACGAGCTGCGGCTTCACGCCGAAGAACGCCGGCTCCCACAGCACCAGGTCGGCGAGCTTGCCGGTCTCCACGGAGCCGATCTCGCGGGCCAGGCCCTGCGCGAGGGCGGGGTTGATCGTGTACTTGGCCACGTACCGCCGCACCCGCAGGTTGTCGGCCCGCCCGTCGCCGGGCAGCGCGCCCCGGCGCCGCTTCATCACGTGCGCGGTCTGCCAGGTCCGCATGACGACCTCGCCCACCCGGCCCATGGCCTGCGAGTCCGACGAGATGATCGAGATGGCGCCCAGGTCGTGCAGGACGTCCTCCGCGCCGATCGTCGACGGCCGGATCCGCGACTCGGCGAAGGCGAGGTCCTCGGGCACGGCCGCGTTGAGGTGGTGGCACACCATCAGCATGTCGAGGTGTTCCTCGGCGGTGTTGACGGTGAACGGCCGCGTCGGGTTCGTCGAGCTGGGCAGCACGTGCGACTCGGAGACGACGGTCATGATGTCGGGCGCGTGGCCGCCGCCCGCGCCCTCGGTGTGGTACGCGTGGATGCCGCGTCCGGCGATGGCCGCCAGTGTGTCGCCGACGAAGCCCGCCTCGTTCAGGGTGTCCGTGTGGATGGCGACCTGGATGCCGGTCCGGTCGGCGACGGTCAGCGAGGCGTCGATGACGGCCGGGGTGGAGCCCCAGTCCTCGTGCAGCTTCAGACCGAGCGCGCCGCCGCGGATCTGGGACAGCATCGCCTCGTGGGAGACGGTGTTGCCCTTGCCGAGGAAGCCGATGTTGAGGGGGTACTGCTCCATCGCCTCCAGCATCCGGGCCAGGTGCCAGGGGCCCGGCGTGACGGTGGTCGCCTTGGAGCCCTCGGCCGGCCCCGTGCCACCGCCCACCAGCGTCGTGATACCCGCGGACAGCGCCTCGTCGGCGATCTGCGGGCAGATGAAGTGGACGTGCGCGTCTATGGCGCCGGCCGTCAGGATCCGCCCGTTGCCGGCGATGATCTCGGTCTCGGGGCCGATGACGAGGTCGGGGTGGACCCCGTCCATGGTGTCGGGGTTGCCGGCCTTGCCGATGCCGGTGATCCGGCCGTCGCGGATGCCGACGTCGGCCTTGACGATGCCCCAGTGGTCGATGATCACGACGCCGGTGATCACCGTGTCGGGAGTGCCGTCGGCGCGCGTGGCCCGGGACTGGCCCATGGACTCGCGGATGACCTTGCCGCCGCCGAACACGGCCTCGTCCCCGGCGAGTCCGGGACCGCCGGAACGATCCTCCTCGATCTCGACCAGCAGATCGGTGTCGGCGAGCCGGATACGGTCACCGGTCGTCGGCCCGAACAGGTCGGCGTACGCGGCACGGGAGATCTCAGGCATCGAGGGCACCTCCGGTCTCGCCGCGCAGTCCGGGCACCACGCGGGCGCCGGTCAGCGGGACGAGTTCGACGTCGACGGGGATGCCGGGCTCGAAGCGGACGGCGGTGCCGGCGGCGACGTTGAGCCGCTTGCCACGGGCCGCGGCGCGGTCGAACTCCAGGCCGGGGTTGGCCTCGGCGAAGTGGTAGTGGGAGCCGACCTGGACGGGCCGGTCGGCGGCGTTGAGGACGGTCAGCCGGGTGACGTCACGGCCCTCGTTGTAGACGATCGAGTCCTCGGCGAACAGGATCTCTCCGGGAATCACGGCAGCCCCCGTCAGACGATCGGGTCGTGGACGGTGACGAGCTTGGTGCCGTCCGGGAAGGTCGCCTCGACCTGGACGTCGTGGATCATCTCGGGGATGCCCTCCATGACGTCGTCCCTGGTCAGCAGCTTGCGTCCGGAGGACATGAGCTCGGCGACGGTACGGCCGTCCCGGGCGCCCTCAAGGATGTGCGACGTGATGAGGGCGACCGCCTCGGGGTGGTTCAGCTTCAGCCCACGGGCGCGGCGCTTCTCGGCCACGTCGGCCGCCACGTGGATGAGCAGCCTCTCTTGCTCGTGCGGGGTCAGTTGCACGTCCCACCTCACAGTCCTCGCTCCGGACCGTGCGGGGTCCGGTTGCCGCGGCCACGGGGCAAAGTGCCTGGTGGCGTGGATGGGCAGGCTAGTTGGACCGCGTTTCGGGCACGTTAACCGAGCTGTGATCTCTCAGGCGTCGGCCGGCATGCTCATCAGGGCCCGCAGTCCGTCCTGGAGGACCTCCACCGGCGCCGCCCCGAACAGGGCCTGCTGGGCGACGAACCCCTGCACCGTGGCGATCATGGTGCGCGCGACATGGTCCGCGGGGATGTCCGACCGCATCATCCCGGCGTCCTGGTACGCCTCGACGGCCAGCACCCAGCTCTCGCGCAGCTCGGTGTACACGTCCGTCAGCACGGCCGCGAGTTCCTCGTTGCGCACGGTCTCCGCCCACACCTGCATGATCAGCCGCGGGAAGAGCGGCTCACCCTCGACGTTCAGGGACGACCACACCCGCAGCGTCCGGCCCATGACCAGGCCGACCGCCAGGTCCGGCGGGGGCGGCGGGCTCTGCCGGGTGACGTCGGCGAAGCCGGCGCGGATCTCGCCGAGCACCTCTTTGACGATCGCGGCGATGAGCTCGTCCTTGCCGCCGAAGTAGCGGTAGACCGCTCCGGCCGAGAGGTCGACCTCCTTGAGGACGTCCTGCATGGACGTGGCGTGGAAACCGTTGCGAGCGAAGAGCCGGGCGGCGCCGTCAAGGATCTGGCGGCGGCGGGCGTCGAGGTGCTCCTGGGATACGCGTGCCATGACCAAAACGTAAAACGAACATTCCTTCTTGACAAGCGGCGACGACGGGGAGCACGGTGGAGCCACGAATGAACGAACGATCCTTCTTTTTAACGCCCCTCTCTCAGATCGGACCCGGGAGACCTCATGTCCACCCCCTCCGCTACGCCGCTCAAGCCCGCCGCCTCTCATCGACACCTGGTCGCGGTCGTCGTCCTAGTCCCCGTCCTGGCCGCGCTCGCCCTGTGGGCCTTCGCCTGGCCGGCCGCCCGCACCGCTCCCCGCGACCTGCCCCTCGGAGTGGCCGGGCCGACCGCCGCCACGGCCCAGGTGGAGCGGCAACTCGCGCCACACGAGGGCGCGTTCGAGATCCACCGCTACGCCGACGAGGCCGCTGCCCGGGAGGCCGTCGAGGACCGGACCGTATACGGCGCGGTCGTCGTCACCCCGCAGGGCCCGAAGCTGCTGACGGCGTCGGCCGCGAGCCCGGCCGTCGCCCAGCTGCTCCAGCAGGCGGTGTCCCAGCAGGCCGCCGCCCAGGGCACGGAGGTCAGGACGCTGGACGTCGTGCCCGCGCCCGCGTCGGACCCGCGCGGCGCCGCCCTCAGCGCGGGCGTCCTGCCGCTGGCCCTGGCCGGCATGGCGGCCGGCGCGGCGGTGACCCTGCTCGGACTGCGGGGCATCCGTGCCGGGAGCGCACTGGTCGGTGCCGCCGTCCTGACCGGCGTCATCGCGGCCGCGCTGGCGCACAGCTGGCTGGGCGTGCTCGCCGGCGACTGGTGGGCGGAGGCCGGGGTGTTCGCCCTGTCGACGCTGGCCGTGAGCGCGGCCGTCGCCGGTCTCGCCGCCCTCGTCGGGCCTGCCGGGGTCGGGATCATGGCCGCGGTCGTGATGCTGGTCGGCAACCCCTTCTCCGGAGGCGCCTCGGCGCCGCAGATGCTGCCCGAGCCGGTCGGCGCGGTCGGCCAGTGGCTGCCGCCCGGCGCGGGCACGACCCTGCTGCGCTCGGTGTCCTTCTTCGACGGCGCCGCGGCGACCGGCCCGGCCCTGACGCTGATCTGGTGGGCCGCGCTCGGCCTGGGAGCCGTACTGCTGGGCGACGCCGTCAGGAAGGCGCGTACGACGCGCACCGAGCCCGCGCCCGAGAAGGAGCCGGCCGCCGTCGGCTGACCGACCGGCACACCGAAGCGACCGTGCACTCCCGCTGTAGCGGACGGGGGTGCACGGTTCTCTGCTTTCCAAAGGCCCGAACCAAGGGCGCTACGAAGGGGTCGCCCCCCGATGCTCGGCGGCGATACCGAAGCGCTGCCGTTCGCGGGGAGCGGAAGCGACCTCGCGGACGCTGGAGACCGCGCTGATCACCTGCTCCTCGGCGAGTTCCGCCGGCTCCCCGAGCTTCTCCAGTCGCTCCAGGTCAGCGGCGGAGACAAGGGCGACGAGGGGCTTTCCGTGCCGCGTCACGACGACGCGTTCACCGCCGTACACCACGCGATTGATCAGATCGGCGAGCTCAGCCCTGGCTTGCGTCACCGGAATCTCGTAGGACATGCTCCCCACATTACGTCATGTACGTCCTGTACATTTTTTACAGGCACCTCGCCAAGGGAGCGTGAGCCATGACCCGACCGACCGCCCGCCATGTACTGCCCGAGTTCACGGAGCGCACGAGTACCGGCACCAGGACGCAGGACCCCTACTCGAAGCTGCTGGAGGAGCGGATCGTCTTCCTCGGCACACCGATCGACGACATCTCGGCGAACGACGTGATGGCCCAGTTCATGTACCTGGAGCACCGGGACCCCGACCGGGGCATCTCGCTCTACGTCAATTCGCCGGGCGGATCCTTCAGTGCCATGACGGCGATCTACGACACCATGCAGTACGTCACCTGCGACGTGGAGACGATCTGCCTGGGCCAGGCCGGCTCGGCCGCCGCGGTGCTGTTGTCCTCGGGCACACCGGGCAAGCGATTCGCGCTGCCGGGGGCCCGGGTGGTGATCCATCAGCCTGGACTGCCCGAGCCGGTCGAGGGCCAGGCCAGCGATCTGGCCATCCAGGCCGACGAACTGACGCGCATTCGGACCCGTCTGGAGGAGATGCTCGCGCTGCACACCGGACGCAGCCGCGAGCAGGTGAGCGAGGACATCGAGCGGGACAAGATCCTCAACGCGCAGGAGGCGCTGGAGTACGGGCTGGTGGACGCGATCATCCCCAGCCGCAGGGCCACCCTCGCGCCGCCCACGGGGCGGTGATCGGCCGGTGCTTCCACCCGAGCTGCCACCGCTGCCCGCGCTGACCCGCGCGGAGGGCGAGTTGATCGACCGTTACCTCGATGTCGTGGACCTGCTCGGCCGGATCAACCCGGGCCGGCACGGCGACACCTACAGCGGACTGCGCGCCGCCCAGGCGCTGGTGAGCAGGGCGACCGAGCTCCGGGACGCGCTGGCGCTGATGCATCGGCGGGGCGAGACGGAGCTGCACGCTCCCACGCTGGCGCGTGCGTTGCGCGTGCTGGACGGAGAGCGCCGCACGGCTCGTGTCAGGGTGCCGCCGCGCTCCGACAGTTGACGACGTGTACAGACTCGTTCCGGACGTCTCGGCCCACTGACGAGGCGTCCGGAAGGGAGCTGAAACGCGCCAAACGACGTACCCCCTTTCGGCGTATCCACGTGTCCATTTGCGCGCCCGCCAAGGTTGCACAACGGGCATGACCGCGAGGCGGAATCCGACGTTCCGTCCCTGGTCCGGGGCTCGTTGGGCACCTGGACACCTCCTCGAACACGGGGGTGTCCACCCGAACGGGTGAGTGGTGAGTAACGCCACAAATCCCCGGTTCCGTTGGGATTTTCATTCAACCGTGCGTCAAGATCCCTGTCTGACGACAAGCCCCCGCCGCAGCGGCGGGGCGGTCCGGGCGGACGCCGAGTCCTGCCGCCGCCCGGATGACCGGTCGACAGGAGTGGATCGGCAGGAGTGGAGGACCCGAGCAAGACGGGTCGCCGGAGCGGACGTTCGTTCGATCCGAGCAGCCCTTGGGGTGAAGCCGCGGCAACGCGGCCGGGCAACTTCGCCAGCCCGAATCCGACAGGTCATCCTTCACAGGCGGCTGACGAAGGGTTGCGCATGACTGCGCTCAATCGTGTCCCGTCGCTCATGGCCCGGGCCGGAACGGCCTCGGCTCTCACCATCGCCGCAGTGGGCGGCTCGATAGTGGCACCCGGCTTCGCCCCCGAGGCCGAAGCGGCCACGCCGGCGACGAAGGCACTCCAGGTCGCGGCCTCCAAGAAGGGCTCCCCGTACAAGTGGGGCGCCACCGGGCCGAACCGATTCGACTGCTCCGGGCTGACGCTGTACTCGTTCAAGAAGGCGGGCAAGAAACTGCCCCGTACGGCGGCCCAGCAGTACAACAAGACCCGCCACATCTCCGCCAAGAACCGCAAGGCCGGAGACCTGGTGTTCTTCCACTCGGGGTCGTACGTCTACCACGTCGGCATCTATGCCGGGAAGGGAAGGATCTGGCACTCCCCGAAGAGCGGGGACGTGGTGAAGCTGCAGAAGATCTGGACCAGGAGCGTCTGGTACGGCCGGGTCAAGTGACCTTCCCGGAGGCGGTGACGGCGACCTGATACGCCGTCACCGCCCTCGGGGCCACCTCAGAGGGCCAGCAGCGGCCCGGCGAGCAGTGCCCCGCCGAAGGCCGTCAGCGCGGCGCCGGTGACGGTCGTGACGGCCTGGGCGGCCCGCGGGCGGCGCAGCCATCTGCCGAGCCGGTCCACGAGCAGCGCGACCACCTGGAACCAGACCAGGGCGATCGCGAGCACGATGAGCGCGAGCAGCAGGGTCCGGGGCAGTGCCGGAGCGCCCGCAGGCACGAACTGGGGCAGCACGCTGAGGAAGGTCAGGGAGGCCTTCGGATTCAGGGCGTTGGTCACGAAGCCCTGCCGCAGGGGTCGCGCGGTGGAGTCCTGGCGCTCCTCCATGACTTCGGCGCGCCGTTGCCTCAGCGTCTGGACGCCGAGATACAACACATAGACACCGCCGACCACCTGAAGCGCACGGAACAGCGCAGGCATGGCGGCCAGCACCGCGGCGACCCCCACCACCGCCAGCGTCACATGCACCAGCAGCCCGGCCCCGATCCCGAGCGCGCAGGCGATGCCGGCCCGGCGGGAGACGAGGGCGTTGCGAACGACGACGGTGAAGTCGGCCCCGGGCATGGCGACCAGGCCGGCGGAGACCCCGGTGAAGGCGATGAGCTGAGCGTCCATGCGCCCAGCGTGCCTGGCAGGAGCCTTCAGCAGGTATTTCGAATATCCTAGGGAACCCTAAAGCACTACTTAACCCCAGGGGCTGTCATGTACGACCCGACCCGTCTCGCCGCGCTGGTGGCGGTCGCCGAGGCGGGTTCGATCACCCGGGCCGCCGAGCGGCTCGGCTACACCACGCCCGCGCTCTCGCAGCAGCTGGCCAAGCTGGAGCGCGAGGCGGGCACCGCTCTTCTGGTACGGCATCACCGCGGGGCACGGCTGACGGGTGCGGGAGAACTGCTGGTGACCCGTGCGCGGCGGGTGCTCGACGAGCTGGAGCGGGCGCGGCACGAACTGGCCCGGCTGACCGGCCTGACCGGTGGCACGCTCCGGCTGGGCACCTTCCAGACCGCGGGCATCCATCTGCTGCCACCGGCTCTCAGCGCGTTTCGCCGGGCCCATCCGGACGTGGAGCTGACGGTCGCCGACTACGAACCGTCGGCCGGTGTCGCGGCGGTGGCGGCGGGCGAGGTCGACCTGGCGCTGACGCACGCCTACGAGCCGGGTGAGCCGACCCCGCTGCCCGCCTCGGTCGGCGTCGAGCCGATCCTCGTGGAGGAACTGGTCCTGGTGTCAGCCCCGGGCCACGCCCTCACCACCGGCGCCACACGGCTACCGCTGACCGACCTCGCCGGCCAGCCCATGATCAGCATGGCCCCGGACGCTCCGGCCCGCCGGGGTGTCGAGGCTGCCCTGACCAGTGCGGGGGCCACGCCTTCGGTTCTCGTCCCGACGCCGGGATACCTACTGGTGTGCGCGCTGGCCAGCGCGGGGCTCGGGGTGGCGGTCGTACCGGAGATGGTGGCGCGGACGTCGGCCACTCCGGTGGGCGTGCGCGCGCTGGAAGGGGGGCAGTTGCGCCGTACGATCTCGGTCGCGTATCGCGGAGAGGAGACGGCACCCGCGGCCGACGCTTTCCGAGCGGTGTTGCGGGGCACTTTCAACCGAGCCCAGCAGTCCCCACCCTAGGCCGCGGGGCTGTATCGATATGCGGCTCCGCCGCGTGGGCGCGACCAGCCGCAGCGGACCCGCAGACAACACACAACCCATCACGGCTCAGGCGCCGCAGGCACCGGCACAGCCCACGGCAGTTCGATGGAAACCGTCTTCCCACCCTCCCGCGTCGGCCGCACTCTGAGCTTGCCGCCGCACTCAGCGGTCAGCCAGCGGATGATGACCATCCCGCGGCCGTTGTCCTGCTGGACGGCGGCCGGCAGCCGCTTGGGGAAGCGGGGGTGGCTGTCGGTGACGCCGATGCGCAGGTGTTCGTCACGGTCGAGCGCGAGGTCCACGGTGAAGGTGGGTGACTGGCCGAGGGTGTGCTGTACGGCGTTGGTGGTGAGTTCGGAGACGATCAGACGGATGGTGTCGGCCACCTCCGTGTCCGGTGGCAGTCCCCACTCGGCGAGAGTGGTGACCACATAGGTCCGGGCCGCGGAGACCGAGGCAGGATCGCTCGGCAGAGTGACGGATGCTTCCAGATGATCTGCCATGGCGACGTCGTCCCTTTCCCACGGGACCGCAGTCCGACACGGAGCGGAGGGTTCGAGTACGGTCCCGGACTGGTGCTTCGTCGCCAGAGTGCCATTACCGCGCCCGTCAGGAGTGGCGATCCACCAAGATGTGCATATATCTGTCGCTCGAAGCGGTGAACTCTGCGACGGCAGAGCGTATTTGGGCGGCTCGGTTGGAGTAAGGAGTTGCCCATGCAGCACGGTCCCGCGGTGCGCCGCCGAAAACTGGGCGCGGAACTGCGTGCGTTGCGTACCGGGGCGGGGCTCACCAGTGGTGAGGCGGCCCGGCTGGTGGGCTGGCACCAGTCCAAGGTGAGCCGGATCGAGACCGGCGCCAGCGGGGTGAAACCGGCCGATGTGCGGTTACTGCTCGACGCCTACGGCGTACAGGACGCCCGGCTACGGGAGTTGCTGCTGGTGCTGGCCGGCTCCGACGAGGGTGGCGGCCGTCATCACTGGTGGCACGCGTACCGCGGAGTGCTGCCGCCGACCTACCGCGACTTCATCAGCCTGGAGTCCCAGGCGAGCGCGATGCGCACGCTGGAGACCTCCGTGGTGCCCGGGCTGTTGCAGACGCCGGAGTACGCGCGGGCGGTGACCCGGGCCGCGGTGTGCGGACTCGCCGACCAGACCCCCGACGCCGACGAACGTCTGGAGGCGCTGGTCGCGGTCCGTCTGGCCAGGCAGGACGTGCTGCGCGCGGATCCGCCGCTGGAGCTGAGCGCGGTGCTCGACGAGGCGGTGTTGCGCCGGGAGATCGGCGGGCCGGAGGTCATGGCGCGGCAGTTGAGGCGGCTGATGGAGGCGGCGCGACTGCCCCAAGTCCGGTTGCAGGTACTGCCGTTCGCGGCCGGTGAGCATGTCGGCATCACCGGGCCTTTCGTTATCTTCTCATTTTCGCGCACTTCTGATCTGGATGTGGTTGTTCTCGACCACTTGACGAGTAGCCTCTATCTCGAACGGAAAGAAGACCTCCAGGCCTACACGGAGGCCTTCAACACCCTTCGGATCCACGCCCTTTCGCCCGAGGAATCGATGGATTACATCGCCGCGCTGGCTGGCGGCGCGTAAGGAGGCACCATGACCGCACTGCCTCGGAACGTGACTTCAAGTACCGATCTGCCCGGTGCGCGATGGCTGCGCAGCAGCTACAGCACGGGAGCGAACAACTGCGTCGAGACGGCACGGCAGCACTCCGGCCCCTGGACCGGGCTGCTCGCCGTGCGCGACTCCAAGGACCCGGCCGGACCCGCGCTGCTCTTCTCCCCCGAGAGCTGGACGGGCTTCACGACCGCGTTCCAGTCCTGACCGCACCGATCAACATCGACCGATTCTGATCGATCTCCTTCTGATCGATCCCACTCCGATCAGTTCCGACTGATGCGACGGCAGGGCCGTGTCACGCCGACTCATGGTCGTGTCTCGCTGATCACCCGTACAGCGCGTTCGATCTGCCCCTCGGAGAGGTCCGCGCGGGCGGTCAGCCTCAGCCGTGAGATGCCGTCGGGAACGGAGGGAGGACGGAAGCAGCCCACGGCGAGGCCCGCCGCACGGCACTCGGCCGCCCAGAGCACGGCCTCCTCGGGGGACGGCGCGCGCACGGAGACGACCGCGGCGTCGGGACGTACGGCTTCCAGACCCGCGGCCGTCAGGCGGGTGTGCAGTTCGCTCGCCACCGTGCGGGCCCGCGCCGCGCGCGGCGGCGCGCGGCGCCGCAACCGCAGTGCCGCCACGGCCGCCCCCGCCGCG
>CBFGZZ010000302.1:0-11209 GCA_965653385.1 uncultured Streptomyces sp.
ACGCCGACGGACCGCGCGGTAAGAGCAGTCGCCTGCGGGTGTCGCCGATGTTCAGGGCCGGTGGCGTCGGCGCGGCCCGTGCTCGGGCCGGGCTGTGGGGCGGGGCTCGCGAGTGTGCCCGCAATGGGAAGTCCGGCAATCCCCCCGAGAACTCGGGCGGCGGTTCCACCGGCGCCCTGCCCCTGGTCCTGCTGGGTGTCCCGCCGCGCGATGCCCGTGGTGACGGGCCCCGCGGGGGCAAGGCCCCTCCGGTGGGGCGTCCACGGCATGCGCCATGGACATGGGCGCGCAACCGGTGCCGACGGCGTGCGCTTCATGCAGAGAAGCATCTACGCCTGGCCTGTTCTTGACTATGGGTAGTTCTACAGGGGGCCCACGGGACCTTCGGGGTGCAGGACCTTTCCGAGTCCCGGCTCGGGCCCACTGCGGCTCCGTTCCGTAACCGAGACCGCGGGCATAAGGTGTCGGCTCGGGACGTCGGCGTCCTGGCCACGGACGGTTTCCACGGCCTTCCGGAACAGGCCACTGGCTGTACGTGGTGCCACTGGTGGCACAGTCGGTGGTGCGGCCATGGCTGTCGGCCTCCGCGCAGTGGCGTTTTCTGACGGCCGGAAAGACAGCAGAGGGCGGGACACCGGTGACCGTTGTGGCCTCAGGGGCGGGGAACCTGCCTGCGGCGCTGACCACTTTCATCGGCCGACGGCGCGATATCGCCGAAATCCGTCGTCTCCTCGGATCCGCGAGGCTCCTGACACTCACCGGGCCGGGCGGTATCGGTAAGACCAGGCTGGCGTTGGAGGCCGCTGCCGCGGCCGGCGACGCCTTTCCGGACGGGGTGTGGCTGGTGGACCTGGCCCCTGTACTGGATCCGAAGGCCGTGGTCGGCGCGGCGGCGGCAGCTCTGGGCGTGCGGGACGTCGGCTCCAGACCCGTGGTCGAGAAACTCGCCGCTCATCTCTCCCGGCGCCATGCCCTGATCGTGCTGGACAACTGCGAACACGTTGTGGACGCCAGTGCGGAACTGGCTCAGATGCTTCTGTCAGCCGCTCCGCAGCTGCGTATCCTCGCAACGAGCCGCCGGACGCTGCGCATCGTCGGTGAGTACGTGTTCGATGTACCGGCTCTGTCCCTGAACGAGGCAGTGGACCTGCTGGCGGCCCGGGCAGCCGCCGTCCAGCCGGAATTCCGGCTCCGCGACGCGAATCGAGACGGGGTAGCTCGTCTGTGTGCCGCGCTGGACGGGTTGCCGCTGGCCATCGAGTTGGCCGCTTCACGGCTGCGGACCCTCACCATCGGACAGTTGACGGACCGTCTGGAAGACCGCTTCGCACTGCTCACGAGCGGCAACGGAACCGCCCGCCCCCGGCATCGCACCTGCGCGCACTGATCGAGTGGAGCTACGAGTTGTGCTCTCCTGCCGAGCGCATCCTGTGGAACAGGCTCTCGGTGTTCGTGGGTGGCTTCAGCCTGGAGGCAGCCGAGAATGTCTGTCCGGGTGAGGGGGTCGCCCGTCCTGACGTGCTGGACCTCCTCGACGCTTTGATCGCCCAGTCGGTTGTCCTGGCCGTCGAGCGCGGGGATGCGGTCCGCTACCGGATGCTGGAGACCATTCGTGAGTACGGGATGCGCAGGCTTACGGAGTCAGGAGAAGAGCCCGTCCTGCGGCGGCGGCACTGTGCGTACTTCCTCGCCCTCGCGAAGCGCACCGCCGACGGCTGGTACGGCCCCGGACAGGAAGCGGCACTGGCACGCCTCCGTACCGAACACGACAACTTCCTGGCAGCGTTGAAGCGCGGCGATGCAGGGGCAGACGCGCGAGCAGACGCACGGGCCTCGGCCCAGGATCCGGACCGGGCACAGACCGCCGCGTCGGACCCCGGTGACGCCCGGACGGCGCTGGCACTGGCCGAGGCCCTGAGCATCCACTGGTGCGCCGGCGGTGCCCTCGGTGACGGACGCCGCTGGCTCGGCCGACTGCTCGCAACCTCGCCCGAACCCACCCGGACGCGGGCAGCCGCCCTGGTGGCGGCTGCATGGGTGGCGCTCCTTCAAGGCGATCTGGAAGTGGCCGACCAGTGGCTCGACGAGGCCGGGACGCTGAGTGATCAGTTGGACGATCAGCGGACGCGGGCGCTGGTCATGGGATTCCGCGGCATGTCGGCACTGTTCCGGGGGAGTCCGGAGGCAGCCGTGGCCCTGTGTGAGCAGGCCGTGGACCGGCTGGACGCGCTGAACGAAAGACGCGCGACGGTGTTCTGGCTCTTTCTGCTGGCCGTCGCCAAAGGGCAGCTCCGGGACCCGGGCGCCGCACGGACCGGTGCGCAGGCGGTGGCTGTGGCGGAGGCACACGGGGAGTGGCTGTGCCGCGCCTACGCACTCTGGGCACTGGGCTTCGACGCCTGGCTACGAGGCGACAACGACGCCGCCGTCCGGTCGACACGGGCCGGGCTGGAGATTCAGCAGAGCTTCAACGACCCCATAGGAAGCGCGATGCTGGTGGGCCTCCTTGCCTGGATCACCGGCTCCTACGGCGACCACCGGATGGCGGCCCGTCTGCAGGGCGCGTCACGTGCTCTGTGGCGGGTCATCGGCACATCCCTTGGCGCGTTCGGCCCTCATATGTCCCAGTTCCAGGCCCGCTTCGAGAAGGAAACCGTGGAGGCCCTCGGCCCGACGGCGTTCGAGAAGGCCGTCACGGAGGGCAGTCGGTATGACAGTCCGGCCTGTGCCGTCGAATTGGCCCTGACGGCGTCGGCCGACGCCGGGCGGAGTGCCTCAGCTGCCCGCTCATGTCCCCTGACCCCCCGGGAAAGGGAGGTGGCCGCGCTGGTGGCCGAGGGCATGAGCAACCGGCAGATCGCCTCGGCGCTCGACCTGTCACCGCGCACGGTGGACCGCCATATCGAGCACATCCTGGCCAAGCTCGGATTCCGCTCCCGCGCCCGGGTCGCTGCCTGGTGGGTGGCGCATCACCACCCGTCCGGCACGATCCCGTAACGGAGCGCGGCCGACTCGCCGGCGTGGTCCGCTCGATCACCCACCGCATGGGCAGAGGCTGGATGACGGGCCTGGGGGCACGCCGTTGCTGCCGTATGCACTGCCGCCGCCTGAGGTCCTGAGCCCGCTCTTCTCGGCCGCCTCGGCCGCCCGTTCGATCACGTCCAGGGACGAGGGGGCGTACCTCGGCCCGCCGTACCGAGTACTGCACCTGCACGATCGCCGTGCTCTGGTAGGCCGGGCAGCCAAGGAAAGGCACGGGCCTACGACGGCTTTGACCTGGGGCGCCTTCGCGACCACCGCCCCGGATTCGGCGTGGCCGCGGGGTACGGGGCGTCCGTGACGCGGTGCCCTGAGGGGCCGCGAAGACGAGCTGGGCGCCCGCTCCGGGGGTGCCCAGCGCGGCCGGGACTCGGTGCCCGGCACGGCGAAGCGGTCGTCGAGCTTGCCGCCGAAGACGCCCGCGCACGTGATGAGCGGGGCAAGGACCACGATCCGAACAGGCCGTCATCGGCGCCCCCCTCGGGCGGGTGTGGGACGTCATCTCCCGCACCGACCGGTACGCCGAGTGGGTCGCCGGAGCCATCGAGGTCACCGACCACCACGGCGTCGCCACCGTCGGCAAGACCTTCGAGTTCCGCCCGGTCCAAGCCGGTGGACGCACCTCATGATCACCCTGGACGTCCTGCTCCGTTCCGAGGCATCGAGGATCGCCCTCTGACAGGCGGCGGTTTCTGGCCCTTGTCGAGCGACCTGTTCGACAGACTGAGTCGGATAGGATCGTGTCATGGCTCATGTGTCCGCGGCGGAGCGCCGCCCCCAACTGATCAAGGCGGCCATCGCCCTCATGGCCAGGGAGGGCGTCGCCGCCGGCAGCACCCGCGCCATTGCCACCGAGCTCGGCGTGGCACAGGCGACCGTGCACTACACCTTCGGCACGAAGGAGGAGCTGTACCGGGCCGTCATGGAACAGCTCACGCACGACCTGATCGACCAGGTGACACAGGCCGCGCCGACGGACGCGAGCTTCGAGGAAACCATCGTCACGCTCGCCGAAGCACTCTGGCGTACCGTGCTCGAACAGCCCGCCTCGCACCAACTGCTCACCGAGCTGAGCATGTTCGCCCTGCGTACGCCACACCTGAAGGAGGCTCTTCAGAGCCACTACAGCGAGGTCCTGGCAGTGACGACGAAACTGGTCGACCAGGCCGCCGAACGCACCGGTCACCAGCTCGGCCAGCCCGCCGAGACGATCGCGAGGTTCTTCCTGGCCGGCTTCGACGGACTGACGATGCAGCACCTCTCCCTGCCGGACGAGGAAGCCGAGCGCGTCTGCCTGCGGGCCTTGGTCTCAGCCGTCCTGGCCATGGCCTGAGGTCGCTCCCGATCACGACGCCGCACCATCATGGAGCGGGTGACGAGGATCGAACTCGCGCTCTCAGCTTGGGAAGCTAGGTGCGTTCGGGGAGGGTTGCCGTGCTGACCTGCGGCGAAGCGGTGTCGGGGCTTGGGTTCCCGCCGCCCTGATCCCCGGTGTTCCCCGTGGTTCCCCGCACGACCTGGCGCGGGTCTGGCACGGGCTCTTCACCGAGCAGCACGGCAAGTTCCCTCAGGTCATTCGCGACCATGACACGCGCGACGACTCGGCTGGCAGCTTGCGCCCTTGCGTGTACTCACCCAAGCGTCCCGGTCATCGTCTGGGCGCACTCCATCGCATTCAGATCCGGACGAGTCCCTGCTGCTGCGAATACACCGATCCCGGGCGGGCAGTTCGGCATCGCATATCGGCAGCGAGTCAGGCCCCGGCGCCGCCGGGTCGGCTCACCAGGTTTTCGCGGCGGCCAGCAGGTGCTCGCGGACGAGTGTCACGTGTGGGTTGGTGGAGTTGCCCGGGCGCTGGACGAGGTAGGAGGTGTTGATCGGCGGGTCCACCGGCTGGTGCAGCAGACGGAGGACGCCGGAGGCGAGTTCGGTGCGGCACAGATAGCTGGGCAGGACGCTCCAGCCGGCGCCGACTGTGACGGCGGTGAGGACGCTGCGCAGGTCGGGGACGGTGATCGAGGCCTGGGCGTGCAGACGGCGGTCGAAGACGTGGCGCCAGTAGCGGCGGGCGATGGGCAGGTCCTCGGCGTAGGCGATCAGCGGGAGGCTCTCCAGGGCAGTGGGCAGCTCCTGCCCCTTGAGCCGTTCCGCCCATCTCGGTGCGGCGACCAGGACGAACTCCTCGTCGCCGAGGAGTTCGGCGTGCAGCGTCCGGCCACGGGGCCGCCGGGTGGCGACGACGAGGTCGTGGCGCCCGGCACGCACTTCTTCCAGTAGTGCTTCGGTCAGCCCGGTGGCCACCCGCAGCCGTACGCCCTGCTCGACCAGCTCGGCCAGCACCGTGAGGCCGAGAGTGCCCAGGAACTCCGCGGGTCCCGCCAGATGGACCGGCGCCACGGTGCTGCTCGGTTCCTCGCCGCTGATGACGGCCAACTGGTCGAGGGGCGCCGACAGCCGGGCGGCGAGTTCGTCCGCATGGGGCAGCGGAGTGACGCCTTGCGCCCTGCGTTCGAACAGTTCGCGGCCCAGGCGCCTCTCCAGTGACCGGATGTGCGTGGTGACGGTGGACTGCGACAGGCGCAGCTGACGCGCCGCGGCGGTGAAGGAGCCCAGGCGGTGCACCGCGAGGAAGGTGCGCAGCAGGTTCAGGTCCAGCGGACCGGAGCCATGAATGTCGTGATCGCTCACGGCTTCGAGCCTACGAGGTAGGCATGCCGGCCAGGTGCCGTATGTCCCCGGACCAGGCATCGGTTCTTCGATACCCGGTATCGGTCTCTTCATTGGCGCCGACACGTGGACAGCTTTAGCTTCGAAACCAGGGGCCGCCCAGGAGACGAGGGAAAAGTGAGACGGAAAAAGATTCTTGCGGTCGTGACCAATCAGGCCACCTATGGGGCGAGCGAGCACCGGACCGGACTGTGGCTGGGCGAGCTCGTCCATTTCTACGACAAGGCGGTGAAGGCCGGTCACACGGTGGACGTGGTGAGCCCGGCGGGCGGCGAGGTGCCGCTCGACCCCCGTAGTCTCGGTCGCTTGTTCGTTGACCGGACGGTCCGCGGTTATATCGACGACCAAGCCTTCATGGACGCCCTGAAAGCCACCCCTTCCGTTGCCGACACAGATCCGGACGACTACTCCACGATCTTCTTCACGGGTGGTCACGGCACCATGTGGGACTTCCCCGACAGCGCCGGCCTGCAGCGCACGGCCCAGGCCATCTACGCCGACGGCGGCATCGTCTCCTCGGTCTGCCACGGCGCCTGCGCCCTCATCAACCTCCGCGACACCGACGGGAACCCCCTGGTACGGAACCGCACTGTCACCGGCTTCGCGACGGTCGAGGAACGACTGGCCGGCGTGAAGGGCAGGGTGCCGTTCCTCCTGGAGGACGAACTGCGTGCGAAGGGCGCCAAGTATGTGCGCGGCACTGTCCCGATGACGCCGCACGCCGTGCGCGACGGCCGCCTGATCACGGGACAGAACCCGGTGTCCACCAAGGCCGTCAGCGACTTGATCCTCGCTGCCTTGGCCGGCACCGAACAACGACCCAGCTGACCCCGGCTCTAGGAGACCGCACCATGTCGAAGATCCTTTTCGTGATGACCGGCGCCGACCACTGGACGCTGGCCGACGGCACCAAGCACCCGACCGGATTCTGGGCCGAGGAGGCCGTGACCCCGTACCAGGCGTTCACGGCCGCCGGCCACGAGATCGTCGTAGCCACGCCGGGCGGCGTCGTGCCGCCCCTGGACCAGGGAAGCCTGGCGCCGCAGTTCAACGGCGGCGAGGAGGGCGCGAAGAAGATGGCGGACGCCCTCGCCTCGATCAGCGAGCTCCAGCACCCCGTCAGGCTGGAGGACGTCGTCCTCGACGACTATGCCGCCGTTTTCTACCCCGGTGGCCACGGCCCGATGGAGGACCTGGCCGTCGACGCCACCTCGGGCAAGCTCCTCATCGACGCCCTTGCCTCGGGCAAGCCGCTCGGTGTGGTCTGCCACGCCCCGGCCGCGCTGCTGGCAGCCACCGAGGCCGACGGCGGCAACGCCTTCGCCGGCTACCGGCTCACCGGCTTCAGCAACGCAGAAGAGATCCAGAGCGGTCTGGCGGCGGGCGCCAAGTGGCTGCTCCAGGACCGCCTGGTAGAGATCGGCGCGGACTACCAGGAGGGCGAGCCGTGGGCCCCGAACGTGGTCGTCGACCGCAACCTGGTCACCGGCCAGAACCCCGCCTCTGCCGGACCCGCCGCAGCCGAACTGCTCAAGAAGCTGGCCTGACCCAGGGCTTCGGGATGGCCACCCCGGCCCGTCCTGACTGGGCGGCGCGCCGAACAGGCGGAGAGCTCTGAGGGTTTTCCTCGACTTAGGGCACGCAGAGGGCACGGCCCTCAAAATGGACTAGATAGCAAACAAACCCCAGGCCAATGACCTGGGGTTTCTTTCTGGAGCGGGTGACGAGAATCGAACTCGCGCTCTCAGCTTGGGAAGCGACGGCGCTTGGGCGGCCGGATAGCTTTTGACCTGGGCATACGTGCGCTGGTGTAGCTCCGGGGAGCGCAGGAACGCACCGTTGTTGACCGTGGTTTACCGGTCTTATGGGCACGCTATGGGCACGCCGTCGGCTCGGAGGCGTGGAGGCCCCCTTCTGGCGGCTGACGAGCTGCCGAGCCTTGGAAGCGAGCGTTTGCCGGGAGGCCGCCGTTGCGGGAGCACATGGAGGAAGGATCGGCGGCAGCCGAACAACTCGGGGCGCAGGTGGCTCGGAACGGCTCCGGCGATGCATCCGACACCTGGCCCGCGGGGGTAGCCGGAGCCCGGCAGCTCCACGGCATCGATCAGTGGTTGTCCCCTGATCCGGCCAGGTCCGCGAGGCCGGCGGCAGTCGCGGCGTGGTCGAGGCCATGTGCCAGGTGTGCTGTCCAGGGCAGCCCGATCAGGAATGGGCCGCGACAGGGTGTGCCCGAAGGACCACGTTTCAGGCTCGCCGCGGCCGGAAGCGGCCGGGCCGCGGCGAGTGAGTGACCTGCGGGAGGGGCTCAGCTCCCGGTGAGGGAGATGGCCAGGTCCGTGATGTTCAGGGGGAACTTGGACCTGAGGGCGTCGGACACGAGCGTGGCCTCGCCGGTGAGGAGGTTGATGCTGTAGAGCGAGGGCCTGTTGGCGCCGGAGGCGGTGAGAGTGGCGAAGGCGGCGTTGCTGACCGTCTTGCCGCCCGACAGGGTGCTGAAGATGTCCATGCCGGTGTTGATCTGCGTGTCGATGCCGAGGCTGCCGGTCGGTGCCAGCGTGCCGTTGTTGGCCGGGGACTGGATGACGACCTGGTCGCTGGCCGTGTTGATGTCGAACAGCGTGGTCCCGGTGGCCCCGTTGAGGTCGTTGTTCGTGTAGGCGGCGGCGGAGACGCCCTTGGTCGTGCCCTCGATCGGCGGGGTGGTGAGGTTCAGGTCCTGGATGGTCGTGTGGTCGTTGAGGTTGTGCCGAAGGTTCTGGCCGTTGTCGCTGATCACACGCAGCCGGTCGGCGGCCGGGTTGAAGTCGACGCCGAAGTTCGTGCCGTGCAGCGTGTACTGGAGCTGGGACACCTTGGTGATCACGACGTCCGCGGTGGCCGGCGGGGTCTTGATCGTGTAGATGCCGCCCTTGTTGCCGACGCCGTACATCAGGCCGTTCTGCACCCGGAAGTCGATGCCGATCAGAGCCGTGTCGCCACTGAGCCCGACGACGTCCCTGACCCAGTCGAGCACGTTCGGCCGGTCGGTGGTGAACGTGGCCATCTGGGTGCCGTCACCTGTGATCCCGAACGCGCGCAGGCTGGGAGTGGCGGCGGCAGCGGCCGAGCCACTGCCCGGCGTGCTCAGCATAAGCGCTGTCGACGTGGCCATGACCGCTACCGCCGCCGCGATTCTCTTTCTCGTTCCTGCTTTCATCGGTGTTTCCCTCCCGTTTGAGCAAGCACCATTGAGTGGTGCGCAGATGAGAGATTTCCGTACCGATTCCCGCGCTGACCCGGAGTGGTGGCCGGAATGATTGCTGTGATGTTCCCCCACGGGCTGGTACGCGGTTCCAATTAAGGCCAGTTCACAGTGTCTCCACAAGTGGAACAGGCGATGGGAATGCCCCGATCCAGGGATTTTGCGCACTGTGACAAAGCGCCCCAGACGCGGTCGTCTCCGATGTGCGCAGAGTGATGAACGCCGTCCGGATTCCCCCTGTCGGCTTCTTCGGCCGGAATGGCATGCTCGCGCCCATGGGGAACCTCTTCGCCGAGTTGGCCCGGCAGGCGTCGGCCAACGCGCGCCGGGAGGTCGAGGCGTACGCGCGCGAGATCCCGGAGTTCGGGTTCCTGGACACGAACTCCCGGGCGCGCGCCGAGACGCTGGAGTACGCATTGTGGCTGCGACGCCGTACGGTCGAACTATCCCCGGACAACAGCGAGTTGAGCGACGACGACCTCGGCTACATCGCGGCGATCGGCGAGTTGCGGGCCGCAGCGGGGATGTCGCTCGAAGCACGGCAGCGGGTCCTGCGACTGCACACCTCACTCATGCTGCGCGAGATCAACGAAGCGACCGAAGCTCAGCGCCGCGTCGGCGTCGACGAACTCATGCGGATGATGAACTGGTTCGCCCCGCAGGGAGAACGCGGTATCCGTGCCTACAGTCAGGGATTCGTGACGGCGCTGCGACACCGTCTGCCGTACGTCGAGCAGGCCGCCCTGCTGGCCAGGTCGATGCTGAACGGAGACGACCCCATATCGGCGGAACTCGCTTCGGCACTGGGCATGGAACTGCCCGAGCGCTGCGCAGTGACGGTGATCCGGGTGCCGGACCGTCCCGTCGGCGATCACGATCTGGAAAACGAGATCGAGGCGCTGGTGAAAACCCATCATGCGCCGGTCATGTGGTGCCCGGGCAGTGGAAGCAGGAGCGGTGAGCTGATTGCCCTGATTCCCTTGCATCCCCCCACAGCCCAGGCGCCTTTGGGGCCCGGTACAGCCGACCCCGTACAGCCGCACTCCGTACCCGACCTTGCCCCCGACCTCTTGCCCGACCTCGTATCCGACCTCGTACGGGACTTCGCCCAGGCTCTCGGTAGCCACTGCGCCGCCGGCACCGCCACCTCACCGCTGTCCGAGGTTGCCGACGCCCTCGACCTGGCCCGGCGGATCAGCCGGGCGGCGCCGCTGCGACGGGCGCCCGCTCGACTGCGGCCGCACACTGTGTCGGACGTGTTCGTCGAACTCGCCGTTGCAGAAGCTCCGTTCGTCGACGAATGGCTCCACACCGTGGGCCGGAGCCTGCAGCCCGGTCCGGACCTTCTTGTCACGCTTGACGCGTACTATCGCCACGACATGCACCGCGGCGCCACGGCGGCAGCCCTCAACGTCCACCCCCGCACCCTGGACTATCGCCTCCGCCGGGTGAGGGAGCTCACCGGCATCGATCCCGGCTCGACGCGCGGCGTACGCATTTTCAGCTCGGTCGTCACGCGGCGCCTGTCGGAAGCGTGGCACTGAACCGGGCGATCATCCGAGCCGAGATGCGTGCCGAGATGCGTGCCGAGACGGGCAGCTGGAGGGTACGTGGTCCCCGTCGGGGCGTCGGCCGCTGCCATGAGGCTCTGACGGGGGCGCTTGCGGGACATCTGCTGTCTGACCTGCAATGTCGGTGATTTAGGGCGTTTCCGCAGGTGAGGACGGGTGTCTTGGGTTCCACGTGACTTTGAGTGAGTAGCTGACGTGGCTGGGAGGGCGGGGCTCATCCCGGCGTTTGGCTTCGAAGCTGTTTCCTGGCGGCTTCTTGAGTCGTCGGCAGCGGCGGTCGCGGCGAGGCGGCAGGAGCTCGTTGAGGAGTTCCTGGACGACTTCGAGTCGGGCCGCGCGCAGGACTTGCGGTGCGGCCGTGGAAGCGGGCGTTGCCCAGGCGCTGGTCTTCGGCCGGGGTGGGCATGACGGATACGTACGAGCCGTCGGGCAGAACCCACAGTGGTGGCAGGACGAGGTTCTTCTTGATCCGCCAGGCGAGGTGGCAGCCGGTCGCCTTCACCAGGCCTCATAGTTCATGGCCGATGAAGTTGCGGTCGGCCAGCAGCAGTATGGCGGGCCGCAGGGAGGCGAGTAGGCGGCGGGCGAGCTTGTGCTCACTGAATCTGGCGGTCGGGTCGAAGGCCGCGTC
>CBFGZZ010000303.1:0-11206 GCA_965653385.1 uncultured Streptomyces sp.
GCCGCAGCCGCGCGCGCCCACAACACCCCGTCGGCCTCCACCGCCCGCCCCGAGGACCTCACCCAGATCCTCGCCGACCTGGCCCTCGCCGACCGCCTCCCCTTCACCGCCTCGCCCGACCCGGTCCCGCCCCGCCGCGCCCTGCTGACCGGCGCCACCGGCTTCCTCGGCAGCCACATGCTGCTGGACCTGCTGCGGCACAGCGACGCCCACGTCCACTGCCTGGTCCGCGCCGCCGACGAGGAGGCGGCCACGGTCCGGCTCGGTGAGGCGCTGAAGAAGTACGGGCTGCCCTGGTCGTCAGAGGTCCGCCGCCGCATCACCGTGCTCCCCGGCGACATCCGCCGGCCCCGCCTGGGCCTGTCCGACGACCTCTGGAACACCCTCGCCCACGAACTCGACAGCATCGTGGGAGTCGCGGCGGCCGTGGACTTCCTGCGCGGCTACCAGTCCCTGCGCACCAGCAACGTCCTCGGCGCCCTCACCCTCGCCGAACTGGCGGCGACCGGACGTCCCAAGCCGCTGCACCACATCTCGTCCATCGCCGTCTTCAACGAGGTCGGCATCCCCTCCATGGGCGAGGACGACCCGCTCGCCCACATCGACCGGCTCGTCGCAGGCTACGACCAGACCAAGTGGGCCGCCGAGGTCGCCCTGCGCCGCGCCCGCGACCACGGCCTCGTCGTCACCGCCCTGCGCCCCGGTGGCATCGGCGGGCACACCAAGACCGGCGCGTACAACCCCCAGGACCTCAGCAGCGGGCTCGTCTCGGCCTTCGGCCGCTTCCGCACGGTCCCCGCCTTCCGCTACCTGAACGCCGCCCCCGTCGACTGGGTCAGCCGCGTCGCGGTCGCCGTCGTCTGCGAACCGGACGCCTGGGGCTTCGACTACAACCTCACCGGCGTCCCCAACACCCTCGACGACGTCGTAGGGGACATGGCGTTCGGCGGCATGCACGTCCGTGTCCACGACTGGGACGAGTGGCGCGTCGATGCCCTCGCCCGACTGGAGGCCGACCCGATCCCCGAACTGACCTTCCTCAGCCGCGTGTTGCAGAGTCCCACCGCCCTGAAACTGTGCGAGGCGACCCTGAAAGGCCCGGCCGCCACGGCCGACCGCACCACCGCGCTCGTCGAGGCCCTCGGCCTGCCGCCCGCCGCCCGCTACGGCGCCCGGGCCCAGCTGAAGACGTTCGAGCGGCTCGCGGGCGACGGCCTGGCCCGCCTCCCGCAGCAGGACGACCAGCCCTACCTGTGGTTCTCCGAGAACACCGAGGGCAGCGTCAGCCCTGTCGCCGACGGTCCGGGCGGAGCGATTCCGGGCGGAGCGATTCCTGACGGAGCGTCTCCTGACGGGGCGTCTCCTGGCGGCGACACACCCGGCATCCCGTGCCCGATGTCGATGTCCCTCACCCTCTCTATCGCCAGCATGCACCAGCTGGTCACGGACCGCCGCGTCGACGTACGGGGCGACGTCACCTGCCCCGCCCTGCACCCCGAGCCGCTGACCGTGGCACGCGGCGACATCTGGATCCGCCCCGAGGAAGGCATCCCGCACCGGCACGGCCTGCGCCACCAACTGCTCCGGTACCGGCTGGAGTTGACCGACGCCGACGGCGGCAGCTGGTGGCTGGAGGGCCACAAGTACGCCCGCGCCCGCCGCGACGTCTGGCGGCAGACCCGCGCCCTGACCGTGCGACTCGGCCGCGAGGGCGGACCGGCACACCTGGCCGGCGAGGTCGTCGTCCCAGCCGACTCCTATGTGCGCGACCAGATCGACGGCATCAAGGTCGACCCGCGCCTGACCAGCCAGGAGAAGCGTGCCGCCAAGCTGACCTGGCTCGCCTGGTTCGGCCTTGAGATGGGCCGCGGTCTGCTCGGCCCCTTCGCCCGGGCCGCCGCGGACCTGCTCGACCTGCGCCGCCCCCAGACCCCCACGGAGCACCACCGATGATCTTCCGGACGACTAACCCCAGGACGGCCGGGCCGGCCCTGCGCAAGGTCAGGTCCACCACGACCCTGCGCCCCCTCCAGCACCGGCTCGACCCGGCGCGCGTCGAGGAGATCCCGTTCCACGCCGGCGACGGCGTCCGCCTCGGCCTGACCCGCGTCGACCCCGGCGACCGCGCCGCCGCGCACGACCGCCCCGCCGTCCTGCTCCTGCACGGACACACCGCGTCGTCCGACATGTTCCTGCTGCCCGAGACCCGCAACCTGGTCGACGCCCTCCTCGACGAGGGCCACGAACCCTGGCTGCTCGACTGGCGAGGCAGCTGCCGCCTGCCCTACAACGAGACAGGCCGCCGCTACACCTACGACGACGTCGCCCTCTACGACATCCCCGAGGCCGTCGCCCACATCCGCACCCGCATCGGCGACCGCCCCCTCTTCGTCGTCGCCCACTGCATCGGCTCCCTGACCCTCTCCCTGAGCATGACGGCGGGCCTGGTGCCCGGCCTCGCGGGCGTGGTCTCGCAGGGTGTCTTCCTCACCCCGAAGCTCGCGGGCCGCACCTCCCTGCGCATGACCCTGGCCGGAGAGCTGCTGAAGTCCCGTATCGACCACATCCCCGTCGACTTCCGCAAGGTCGGCCTCCGCTCCAAGTACACCCCGCTGTTCGCCCTGGCCTCCCGCAGGGCGACCTGCCCGGACCCGACCTGCCAGATCCTGCACAACTCGGCCTGGGGAACCGGCGCCTCGCTCTTCGTCCACGAGCACCTGACCGACACGACCCACAACCGCCTCGCCGACCTCCTCGGCCCCGCCCCGTTGTGGATCCTGCCGCACTTGCGCCGGATCGAACTGGCCCGCACCGTCGTCCGCTGGCACGACACCGACCACCGCTACCGGGCCCTCCCGCAGAACGCCCTGGACGCGGCGGCCCGCATCGACACCCCCGTCCTCCTCCTCGCGGGCAGCGAGAACGGCCTGTGGCTCGACTCCCAACGGCTCTGCCGCGACGTCCTCGCCCACCGCCAACCCCAACTCGACGTCACGTACACCGAGATCCCGGGCTACGGCCACCTGGACACGTTCCTCGGCAGGGGAGCGGCCCTCGACGTGTTCGGGCACATCCTCGACTTCCTGGAAGAACGCCGGTGACGGCAGCCCGCACGGCCGGTTACCGTACCGGTCAGTAACCAGAGACCCGCACCCCAGGAGGCCACCCATGCCGCAGCTCGAAGTCGACGGCGCGACCCTGACGTACGACGACGAGGGCCCCCGCGACGTCGAGGGTGTGCCCCTGGTGTTCGTCCACGGCTGGACGGCGAACCGGCGTCGCTGGGACCACCAGGTCGCCCACTTCGCCGAGGCGCGCCGGGTCGTCCGGCTCGACCTGCGCGGGCACGGCGAGAGCAGCGGCGCGGGGGTGCGCAGCATCGACGATCTGGCCCGGGACGTCCTCGCCCTCCTCGATCACCTCGGGATCGAGCGGTTCGCGATCATCGGCCACTCCATGGGCGGGATGATCGCCCAGACCATCGCCCTCGGCCATCCGGAGCGCGTGGAGCGCATGGTGCTGGTCAACTCCATCGGCAGGATGGCCTACAGCAGGGGCCGCGCCCTGCTCATGGCCGCCTCGACGCTGGCCCCCTTCAAACTGTTCGTCGCCGCCAACATCCAGCGTGCCTTCGCCCCCGGACACCCGCGCGAGGAGATCCGCGAGTACGTCCGCGCCTCCGCCGACACCCCGCGCGAGGTCGTCATGACGCTCTACGGCGCCATGCGGGCCTTCGACGTGCTGGACAGAGTCGGCGACATCCACGCGCCCACCCTCATGGTGCACGGCTACCACGACATCCAACTGCCCCTCGCCCAGATGCTCCGCATGGCCAAGGCCTACCCGGACGCCGTGATCCGCGTCCTGGACGCCGGCCACGAACTGCCGGTGGAGAAGCCGGCGGAGCTGACGGCCGCCCTCGCCCCGTTCCTCGCCGAGCGCGGGCGATCAGCACCTGGACGGCGACCGTCACCGTGTCCTCCCCGCCGGAGCGTCGACGTGCTTCGGCTTGACGGTCCTGAAGATCGGCACCGCCACGGCCCCCGCCATCGGCTCCTGCGCAGCCTCTTGACCGGCTCCGCATCGACGTCCGGCGCGGCGCACTGTCCGCCCGCGCCGGACACCCCCGTCGCCCAGCCGCCGCTCAGCTCACCCGCAGGGTCTTCTTGGCCAGTTCGTACGCCGGCAGCATCGCCCGGTGCTCCTCGGAGTCCAGCCCGCCGAGGTGGATGACGACCGGGCCCTTCTCGGTGGTGACCGCCAGCGCGGTCTCCTCCTTGGTCTCCTCCATGAGCTCGCTGGTGACGAGGTACTTCACCTCGGCCCCGGCGACGCCGCCCGCCTTGAACGCGCTGTACTTCGCCTTGCTCACACCGGTCTCGTCCGCCAGGAACGCCTTCAGCACGCCGCGCGGGTCGCCGGAGCCCGGCTTGCCCGTCCAGATGCGCAGGAAGCCGATGTTCCCGGCAGGCTTGGCGTCGACCTCGCAGGCCGCCGTGACCGTCCCCTGGTGAAGGAACGCGTCGGCGATCTTCTGGGCCAGCTCGTCCTTCTCGGCATCGGCGGAGCCGTCGCCGTCGCTGGCCGACTCGTCCTTCTCCGTGCCGGAGTCGATGGCCTCCGCCTCCCAGTACTGGGCGATGTCAAAGGTGACGGGAAGTTCGCAGGCCGATCCGGCGGCGCCGATGGTGCCCCCGCTCTTCACCGCCGAGCCACCGTCACCGGCCGCCTCCGCCGATGCCGTGGCGCCGGCCGAGGCCGAAGCGCTCGCCGACGCCCTCGTGTCGTCCTCTGCCGCCCCCGCACACCCCGACAGCACCCCGGCCAGCACGGCCACCTGGGCCAGCCGACGCCGTATCTGTCTTGCCCCCACCAACATCGAATTCTCTCCCCACCCTGTACGCCCTGGACCGCACACTGATCTTGTTCAGGCGGCATACAGTATCCGAGACCACCGACAAGGCGGCTCCCATATCCCCGCCGGGCGCATCCCGTCCCTCGGGCATCATGAGCCGATGACCTCGCTGAGCTTCGAGCGCTACTGCGACGAGATCGTCTCCCAGACCGAACGGCTCACCGCCCAGGTGCGCGGCGCGGACCTGACCGCCCCGGTTCCCTCCTGCCCCGGCTGGAACCTGGGCCAGCTGCTGCGGCATGTGGGCGGCGACCACCGGTGGGCGGAGGAGATCGTACGGACCCGCGCAGCCGGCCCGATCCCCGACGACCTGGTGAACGACCTGATCGCCTACGCCGACGAGGACGCGTCGACCCTCGTCCCGTGGCTCGTGGAAGGCGCGGCACTGCTGAGCTCCGCCCTCCGCGCCGCCGGGGCCGACGCAGTGGCGTGGAACCCCTCCGCCGACCGGTCGGCGCCGGTGGCGTTCTGGGCGCGCCGCATGACCTACGAGACCGCTGTGCACCGCGCCGACGCGGCCCTCACGGCCGGGACGCAGTTCGCGCTGGACAGCGACCTCGCCACCGACGCGGTGCAGGAATGGCTGGAGTTCTCCACCTTCCCCGAGGCGTTCGAGCCCCGGCCGGACCTGCCCGACCTCCTCGGCCCGGCCCGTAGGCTCCACTTCGACGCCACCGACGCCGGGGAGTGGCTCGTCGACCTCACCGGCGAGCGCCCCGCCTGGGGGCCCGGAGCGGACCGTGCCACCGCTGTCGCGCGGGGCCCGGTGACCGACCTCCTCCTGTACTTCTACAAGCGGCCCACCACCGCCGTCGAGACCAAGGGAGACACGGCGCTTCTCGACCTCTGGCGCACCCGCGCCGGATTCTGGCTGGAGGCGCCGGAGGGCTGACCTGGCTAGCCGGCGAGGCGGGGGACCACCTTGATGTTGAACGTGTGGGCGCCCAGGCCGCCGGCGATCCCCATGAAGAGCAGCGCGAAGTGCTCCTGTCCGCGTGCGGTGGTGACGCCCCCGATGTCCAGCTGGGACGACGGGGGCCAGCCCAGGTCGGTGAGCAGCCGGCCGGTGAGCTGCTTGGCCGCGGCGTCGTCGCCCGAGAGGAAGACGGTGCTCGGCCCTTCGAGGCTGTCCGGGGCGATCATCGCGGTCGAGTCCATCGTGCAGAGCGTCTTGACGACGGGCGTCAACGGGAAGGCCTGCTGGATCTGTTCCGCCAGGCTGCTGTTCGGGTGCGAGAGCTCGGTGTAGTCATCCGTGAGGCCGACCCCGACGTCGATGAGCACCTTGCCGGCCAGGGCCGACGCCCCGATGGAGCGCAGCAGCTGAACGGACACGTTGCCCGGGGTCGCGTTCACGAGCACCTCCGCGTGGGCCGTCGTCTCGCTCAAGTCCGCGACGGGCAGGCCGAGATCCGTTCGTTCCTTCGGCGCGCGGGATCCGAGCAGGGTGTCGTGTCCTGCGGCTCGCCAGCCCTGCGCGAGTGCCCGTGCGACGTTGCCGGTGCCGAGTAGTCCTATACGCATGGCTCGACGCTAGGCGGGGCGACGGCCCCGGCGGATCGGGCCGCGGGCTCAGCAGTACCGGCACCAAGGTCGTAGGCCTGCGGCCCTGGACGTCCCCGGCCTCCCGGCGGATTTGCCGAACCGGCAAGGCTGTTTGTCGTCGCCCGGAGCGTCCCGCAGGCTTCTTCAGCGTGAACGCAACCACACCTGCGCACCGGGAGACGTCATGACCGAGACCCCTGCCCTGAAGGCCGCCGAGTTCTGGGAGACCCGCTACCGCGACGGCGGCCGGCTCTGGAGCGGCCGCCCCAACGCGCTCCTCGTCCGCGAGGCCTCCCACCTTGTGCCGGGCACCGCACTCGACCTCGGCTGCGGCGAGGGCGCCGACGCGGTGTGGCTCGCCTCGCGCGGCTGGCAGGTCACCGGCGTCGACATCTCGCACACCGCGCTGGAGCGCGCCGCCGGGCACGCCGCCGAGGCCGGTGTGAGCGACCGTACCGCGTGGGAGCGCCACGAGCTGGGAGAGACGTTCCCGGAGGGCTCCTTCGACCTGGTCAACGCCCAGTTCCTCCAGTCGCCGGTAGCCCTCGACCAGCGGCTGATCCTGCGTCAGGCCGCCGGGGCCGTCACCGCGGGCGGCACCCTGCTCCTCGTCATGCACGCCAACTGGCCGTCGTGGCAGACCGAACCGCCCTTCGAGGCCGAGTTCCCGACACTGCGCGGCGTCCTCGACGACCTCGTCCTGCCGGAGAGCGACTGGACCGTGGAGACACTGGACACGGTGCGCAGCGCGAGCGTGTCGCCCGAGGGCGTGGAAGGCTTCCGGGACAACCACGTATGGCGCTTCCGGCGCGGCGGCGCCGCCTGACGCACGCCGCTGCCGCCTACGCCTCACCCACCTGCGCCGACAGCTCGCCCAGCACGTCGCGCACGGCGTCCAGCGCTGCCGCGCGATCGGCCGGCACCAGCCCGATCCGGGTCCGCCGGTCCAGCAGATCGCCCTCGTCCAGGGCACCTTCGTGGCGTACGGCCCACAGCAGTTCGGCGCCGGTGACGGGATGCCCGGGCAGCACGGGTTCGCCCAGCCGGGCATCGCGTGCGGCGAGGGCGTGGACGGCCGGTGCTTCCGTGCCGTAACGCTGGACGAGACGGCGCGGCGCCCGGAGGGAGCCGAGCGTGCCGGGGGACGCGGCGCCGACGAGCGGGAGCCCGGCGGTGGGCGAGGAGCCGGCGGTGAGGCGGCGGGTGGTGACGGCGGCGTCGACGGCGTCCTCGGCCATGCGCCGGTAGGTGGTGAGCTTGCCGCCGACCACGGTGATCACACCGTCAGGCGAGGTGAGGACCGCGTGGCGACGGGAGATGTCGGAGGTGCGCGGCGAGGCGCCGGAGCGCGCCTGCGGGGTGGTGTCGAGCAGGGGGCGCAGTCCGGCGAACGCACCGACGACGTCGTCGCGTTGGACCGGCACGTCCAGGACGGAGCCGAGGACGTCGAGGAGGAAACCGATGTCCGTCTCGGGTACTTCGGGAACCTCGGGGATGTCGCCCTCGACGGGCTCGTCGGTGAGCCCGACGTAGACCCGGCCGTCGCCCTGCGGCAGCACCAGGACGAAGCGGTTGGTCTCGCCGGGGACCGGCACGTGCAGCCCCGCGGGCAGGGGGCCGAGGCGGTCGGAGCGCAGGACGAGGTGGGTGCCGCGCGAGGGGCGGATCCGGATGCCATCCACCAGTTCGCCGGCCCAGACGCCGGACGCGTTGATCACGGCCCGGGCCCTGATCTCGCCCTCCTCGCCGGTGAGTTCGTCCCGTACCCGGGCGCCGGACCCGGTCAGCTCCAGCGCCCTGACCCGCGTCAGGATCCGCGCGCCGTGGGCGGCCGCGGTGCGGGCGATCGCGGTCACCAGACGGGCGTCGTCGGTGAGCCGGCCGTCCCAGGACAGCAGGCCGCCGCGCAGGCCTTGGGTGCGCAGGGCGGGGGCGAGGTGCCGGGTCTCCACCGAGGAGAGCCGGCGCGGGGCGGGCAGGGTGGCACGGGCCGTGCGGGCCGCGAGGCGCAGCGTGTCACCGGCCCGGAACCCGGCCCAGGCCAGCGCCGACTGACCGCGCGAGACCAGCGGCGTCAGCGGGAGCACGAAGGGCTGGGCGCGGACCAGATGCGGTGCCGTGCGCTCCATCAGCACGCCCCGCTCGACCGCGCTCTCGTGGGCCACGTCGAGCTGGGCGGAGGCGAGATAGCGCAGCCCGCCGTGGATGAGCTTGCTGCTGAACCGTGAGGTGCCGAAGGCCAGGTCGTGGGCGTCGACGGCGGCCACCGTCAGCCCGCGGGCCGCGGCGTCCAGCGCGGCCCCGGCGCCGGTCGCACCCAGCCCGACGACCAGGACGTCCACGGCGGGACCGCCGACGGTCTCGGCGAGTTCGCGCGAGCGCCGGGCGGCGGACAGCGACGACCCGGGAGCCGCAGTGGGAGTGGAGCCGGGGGCCGGGGGAGTGGCGGGGCTCATGGCGTGAGGGTCCTTTCCAGGATGCTGCGCAGCTCCGCCAGGAAGGCCTCACTGCTCAGGTCGGCGTCGTCCTCGTCGGTCATGGTCCGCAGGGACAGCGTGAAGGACTGGACGATCAGCAGCAGGGCCCGCGCCTGCCGTTCGACATGACCGGCGCGCACCGAGCCGTCGGCGTGGCCTTCGCACACGGCGTCGGCCAGCAGCGCGATGAGCGCCTCCTGGCTCGCGCCGCGGCGGTCGAGGACGTAGGGGAGGAGCAGTTCCGGATCGACGTCGACGATCTTCCGGAAGAGCGGATGGGCGCGGAAGGCCCCCACCCCGGCGACCAGCCCGTCCACGATCAGACCCCGCGCGTCCGCTCCGGGCCGCCGCTCGGGCATGGCCCCGGTGGCGACCGCGACCCACTCCCGCGTCATCAGGTCGCCCACCAGGGAACGCACATCGGGCCACCGGCGGTACAGCGTCATCCGGGAGACCCCGGCGCGGCGGGCCACGTCGGTCAGCGTCGTACGGCGGACTCCGACGGCCAGGACGCAGTCGCGCACCGCGTCGAGCACCGCGTCGCCGTCCGAGTGGTTGTGACGAATAGGCGTCATGTGTCACAGTGTAACGCCTGCGAGGCCGTCCGGGACACGGCATCGCTCGAATCGACCGGTGAGGACGACAGCCATGGACATGCTGTGGAGCGGCTGGGGCGACCCGGCCAAGGCGGCGCCGCTGCCCGAGACCGTGACCGGGCTGCTGCGCGATCTGCTCGGCGTCAAGCCGCGCACCGCCGCGCCGATCGCCCTCGAGGACATCGCCGTACCCGAGCCGCGACTCGAACCCGCCGCACGCCAGGCCCTGTTCACCGCGGTCGGCGGTGAGGAGCACGTCCGCACCGACGCCGAGAGCCGCATCCGGCACACGCGCGGCAAGTCCACCCCCGACCTGCTGCGGATCCGCGACGGCGAGGTCGACGACCTTCCCGAGGCCGTCGTCCTCCCCGCCGACCACGACGAGGTGCTCGCCGTTCTGCGCGTCTGCGCCGAACACGACCTGCCGGTGGTCCCGTTCGGCGGCGGCACGTCCGTGGTCGGCGGTCTCGCCCCCGGCCGCCGCGGCCCCTTCGTCGCCCTGGACCTGCGCCGCATGAACCAGCTGCTCGCCCTCGACCCGGTCTCGCGCACCGCCACCCTGGCGCCCGGCCTGCGCGCTCCCGAGGCCGAGGCACTGCTGACCGAACACGGCTTCACCCTCGGCCACTTCCCCCAGTCCTACGAGTGGGCCACCATCGGCGGATTCGCCGCCACCCGCTCCAGCGGCCAGGCCTCCGCCGGCTACGGCCGCTTCGACGAGATGGTCCTCGGCCTGACCCTCGCCACCCCCGAGGGCACCATCGACGCGGGCCGGGCCCCGCGCTCGGCGGCCGGCCCCGACCTGCGCCAGCTCCTGCTCGGTTCGGAAGGGGCGTTCGGCGTCATCACGTCCGTCACGGTCCGGATCCGTCCCGTGCCCGAGACACGTGTGTACGAGGGCTGGCGCTTCGCCTCCTTCGAGGAAGGTGCCGCCGCGCTGCGCCGCCTCGCCCAGGACGGCCCGCGCCCCACGGTGCTGCGGCTGTCCGACGAGACCGAGACCCTCGTCGGCCTCGCCCAGCCCGACGCGATCGGCGCCGGCCCGGAGTCCGCGGCCGGATGCATGGCGATCACCGGCTACGAAGGCACGCACGAGGACACCGCCCACCGCAGGGAGCTTGCCGCGGCCGTTCTGCGCGACTGCGGCGGCACCCCGCTGGGTGCGGAACCGGGACAGCGCTGGGCGCACGGCCGCTACTCGGCCCCCTACCTCAGGGACGCCCTGTTGGACGCGGGGGCGTTCGCGGAGACACTGGAGACGGCGACGTTCTGGTCACGCGTTCCCGAGCTGTACGCGTCCGTCCGTGACGCCCTCACCGCCACGCTCACCGAGGCCGGCACGCCGCCGCTGATCATGTGCCACATCTCCCACGTCTACGAGAACGGCGCCTCGCTGTACTTCACCGTCGTATCGGCGCAGGGCGACGACCCGGTGGCGCACTGGGAGCGGGCCAAGCACGCCGCCAACGAGGCGATCCTCGGCGCGGGCGGCACGATCACCCACCACCACGGCGTGGGCACCGACCACCGCGACTGGTACCTCCGCGAGGCGGGCCCCCTGGGCGTCGAGGCGCTGCGTGCCGTGAAACGACGGCTCGACCCGGCGGGCGTACTCAACCCCGGCGTCCTGCTGCCCCTCGACTGAACCCCACCCCACCGGCTCAGCCACCCGC
>CBFGZZ010000304.1:0-11145 GCA_965653385.1 uncultured Streptomyces sp.
GTACCGCGCTGTGGCCAGCCGCTGGTCCAGTACGGCGACCACGCCGCGGTCTCCCGATGCCCGTACGAGGCGGCCGGCGCCCTGCGCCATGAGCAGCGCGGCATGCGTGGCCGCGACCGCCATGAACCCGTTGCCACCGGCGTCCTCCACCGCCTTCTGGCGAGCGCTCATCAGAGGATCGTCGGGGCGCGGGAACGGGATCTTGTCCATGACGACCAGCTGACAGCTCGGGCCGGGGACATCGACGCCCTGCCAGAGGGAGAGCGTGCCGAAGAGGCAGGTCTTCGGATCGGCCGCGAAGTTCTTGATCAGTTCGCCGAGCGTCTCCTCGCCCTGCAGAAGGATCGGGAACTCGGGGATACGGGAGCGAAGCTCCTCAGCGGCCAACTGGGCGGCGCGCATCGAGGAGAACAGACCGAGCGTGCGGCCGCCTGCCGCCTGGATGAGCTCGGTCAGCTCGTCGAGCATGTCCGCCCGATCGCCGTCCCGCGCGGGCCGCGACAGGTGCTTGGCGACGTACAGAATGCCCTGCTTCCGGTACTCGAAGGGGGAGCCGACATCCACTCCCTTCCACTGCGGAAGGTCATCGCCCTCGGTGCCCTCGGGAGCGAGTCCCAAAGACGCGCCCACGCCGTTGAAGTCGCCGCCGAGCTTCAAGGTCGCGGAAGTCAGGACGACGGACCGATCCGCGAAGAGCTTCTCCCGCAACAGGCCCGACACGGACATGGGAGCCACGCGCAGAGAAGCCCCGAAACGGTCATGCCGCTCGTACCAGACGACATCCCACTCGGAGCCGTTCGTGATGCGCTCCGCCACGTCGTGCACGGATTCCACCGAGGCCAGCGCCTGTTTGCGGACCGCGTCCTCGTCCTGTACCGACTTGTCGCGGGTCGCCCCGATCGCGGAGATGACCGTACGGCAGGCGTCACGCAGCGCCATGAGCGCGTAGGCGAGGTCTTCCGGGATCTCCTCCAGGCGGCCCGGCAGCGCAAGCTCCATCAGCCGTTCGAAGCCCTCTGCGGCGGTCTGGAGCTGATCGGCGGCCTTCTCGTTGACCAGCTTCGCCGCGCGGCGCACGGCGCGGTTGACCTGGCCCGGCGTGAGTTCGCCGGTGGCCACTCCGGTGACCCGGGAGACCAACTCGTGCGCCTCGTCGACGATCAGGACCTCGTGCTGGGGGAGTACGGGGGCGCCCTCGATCGCGTCGATCGCGAGCAGAGCGTGGTTGGTGACGACGACCTCCGAGAGCTTGGCGCGCTCGCGGGCCATCTCGGCGAAGCATTCGGCGCCGTACGCACACTTCGAGGCGCCCAGGCACTCGCGCGACGACACCGACACCTGAGCCCAGGCCCGGTCGGACACACCGGGCGTCAGGTCGTCCCGGTCACCCGTCTCCGTCTCGTCCGACCACTCGCGCAGCCGCAGCAGGTCCTGCCCCAGCTTGCTGGTCGGTGCGGCGGCCTCGAACTGGTCGAAGAGGCCCTCCTCCTCGTCCTGCGGCACGCCCTCGTGGAGGCGGTGCAGACACAGGTAGTTCGACCTGCCCTTGAGCATCGCGAACTCGGGGCGACGGCGAAGCAGCGGGTGCAGCGCATCGACGGTGCGCGGCAGGTCGCGCTCCACGAGCTGGCGCTGGAGCGCCAGGGTGGCCGTCGCCACGACGACGCGCTCCCCCTGAGAAAGCGCGGGCACGAGGTAGCCCAGCGACTTTCCGGTGCCGGTGCCGGCCTGGACCAGCAGATGGGACCCACCGTCGATCGCCTCCGCGACGGATTCGGCCATGGTCACCTGGCCGGGGCGCTCGGTACCGCCGACGGCAGTGACGGCAGCATGCAGGAGTTCGGGGAGTGAGGGCTTTGTCATAGCGCGACCACCCTACGGCCCGGCACTGACAAAGGGGCGCCCACGGTGGGGACGAGCGGCGGGATCAAGACCTGGGATTCCTCGGGTGGGGACCGGTTTGGTTCGGGTCGGTGCGGGTTCGGTTCGGGACGGTGCGGAGTCGGGTCGGTGCGGGTTCGGTTCGGGACGGTGCGGCTTCGGTTCCGGGCGGTACGGAGTGGGGTCGGTGCGGGATCGGGTGAGGTGGGATCGGTTCGGCCGGGGCTAGAGGCTGCACGTCCGCGATCCAGGTGGTTCGGAAGTGGCCGGGTCGGCGGGGTGTGGCGGGGCGATTCGGACACGTCGCGGTCGGCAGGGTGTGGCGAGGCGAATTCGGTCGCGGTCCGGGCTCGAGTCTGCCTGAAACCGGTTCGTCGGGAGTGGGAACCGGATCGCCGTGAGCGGTGTACCAAAAGTGATGACGCTGCGACGTGGCGTCACAGCAGGTGGCGCAGACTTCGGTCTCTGACCATGAGGGCGGCCCGCTTGGCGGGCAGGTCGACCTCGGCGGAGAACCGGAAGCCGGCGCTCAGGAAAGCGGCGACGGAAGGAGTGTTGCGAATGTCGGGTTCGGCGACGATGCGAGCGCAAGTGGGGCGCTTGTCGAATGCGAGGTCGGCGACTGCTCGCAAGAGGGTTCCACCAAGTCCTCGCCCACGGTCACCGACGGCTCCGATGAGGAGATGGACACCGGTGTCATGGGGCCGAGCCGGATAGTGCCGAGCCAACGGATCGAGGTCTGCTCGATAGATCTCCCAGTAGCTCATCGGCGTGCCTTCCAACAATCCCAAGCACGGGACGCTGCGTCCGTCACCTGAGAGATGCGCCCCCAGGTGCTCCTCGGTCGCGTTCTGGGGCCCGGCGAGTCCCCAGAACGCTGCTACGGCGGGATCGTTCATCCAACGGTCGATGATCGGAAGGTCTCGGTCGATCCGCACGGGGACCAGGTGAAGCACCCCTGCGGGGGTGCTGATCGGCCCCCAGTCGGCGATGTGATCGAGCAGATCGTCGGCGAGGGGCAGGTCGGAGGCGGGTGCGCCTACAGGATCGAGTACCGGTGCGTCCGCGGGATCGGGTACCGGCTTGGCTGCGAGGTCGGGCGCAGGCGCGGACGTCCCCCCGGTTGCTGAGGCAGCGCCCGGGTTCCCTGCCCCGACGCCACCGGCCTCCTCCGCGAAGAGCGCTGTGATCTCGTCGGGCAGGGGCACGTCCAGCGTGTCCTCACTGTCCGCGCTCGCGCCGGCATCCATGGCGCGACGGCTCTCACGATCCCCAGGGCTCGTGGCGGTTCCGGGGGCGGTGACGGGGGCGGTATCGGCGTCGGCACTCGCGTCGGTGGGGGGCACGGCGACGCTCCTCTCAGGAGACGGGGTGGGGCGTGTTCCTCAGGGATAACGGAGGTTGCTGGAGGCCGGAGACAGTGTCGGGAGCACAGGAGTCGAGCGAAGGGGGAGTGACGAGGGAGGGCGAGGGTTGGCGGCAGCCAGGACGCAAGGAAGGGATGACGGGGGCGACAGGGAGGGTCAGGTGTGGAGGGGGTTGGCGATGGTGACGTAGACGGACTGGGTGTCGACCGGGCCGACGAGTTCGTCGAGGCCATGCACTCGGGTCAGTAGATTCGCCTTGCACCGCAGGACGGGTGAGTCGAGCAGGTGTGCTGGCAGTGCTGTGTTCAAGCGGGCGGGACCGGAGGCGATGTCGCCGAGGAAACGACGGAATGCCGCGAGCAGCAATTGCTCGTCGGCGAGACGCTGGGAACCGAACGCCCCGATGAGCCCGAACACGTTGTTGATCGCGAGGTAGTACGCCAAGCGCTCGTCGGTGACATCGTCCGAGACGAAGGTGTCGCTCCACTCGCCAAGGCCGGGAAGCCGGGCGTCGAGTTCCGTGCGCCGGGACTCACGGAAGTAGTAGCCCTGGTTGTCGCGGTATCGGCCGCCTGCGGGCCAGCCGTCGCCATCCAGCAGGAGCAGGGTGTTCTGCTGGTGTGCTTCCAGGCCGATCCCGGCCTCGGCATCCAGCCACAGCACCGGACGGACGACCTGTTCGAGGTAGCGCAGGAACCACTCGGCAGCAACGGCCCCGCGAGGGCGCCCTGTCCGGGCGGCGAGATGCGTGACGACCTCGGACAGACGGGACCTGAGGAGTTCCTTGCCCGACCGCGGTCGGCCGGAGGCGGTGCCGGGTCGTGCACAGGGGCGGGGCGAGACGAGTCCGGCTACGCAGGACACGTCATCGGAAGGCGTGAACGGGTTGTGCCGGATCACCACGTCGATGCCAGGCACAGCAGCGCCGTCCGGCCCGTCGACGGCGATCCATGCCGGGTCGCGAACGATGTCGAACCCCGGGTGCGCAATCTGCCACTGAGTCGAGAGACCACTACGCAGGAGGCGGTGGACCTCGACACCGCGATGCAGTTCCTTGCGGAGGTTCTCACGGCGGGAGTTGGTGATGCGCAGCCCCAGCGACAGTTTGAGCATGGCGGGTGCGCCGGACAGGTGGACGGTTCGAACGGAGGAGGTGGGATGCCACGGGGCACCGTGGGCGCCGAGGTCCCGGAGCACACCGGCCTCGATCAGGGCCGCGGTGTCGGAGCGGTGTAGCACCTCGCGGTGCTGCCAAGGGTGCAGAGGGAGTGCCGCGTACCCGTCGGGCAATGGCAAGTCAGGGCCGGCGAGTCGGGCCGTGAGATGGGCGGCTGGGACCGCACGGCCCCGTTCGGTCCAAGCGGAGTCAGTGGCGAGCACGGAGGGAGCGACAGCCAGCCAGTGCAGAGGGAAGGAGCCTCGCAACTCGGGTGAGTACCGCCCGGCTTCGCCTTCGGACAGCCCCTCGCGGCTCTTCGGCGTCGGGTGCAGCGGGTGTCCGAGCAGGAGTGCCTGCTCGGCCGCGAGGAAGCGGTCTGGGCAGTCGGCAAGGCGTTCACGGCGCTCGCTGATGAACGTGACGGTCCGCCGGACGGAGTCGGCGACACGGGCAACGAGGTCAGTGGCGGCGGAGGAAAACGCGGGGTGGGGCAGGGTTGTGGGCTCTGGAGAGGCCGAAGACTCGGAGGCCGGAGGCACATCAGGGAGCGGAGGTACGGCAGGGGTCGCAGACTCGGCGGACTTCACGGATACAGCGGCGGGAGATGGGACGGACAAGGAAGCGAGGGAGGCCCCGGCAGACGGTGTGGAGGCAGTCGAGGGTGTCGCGGTGTCGGAGTTCGGCAGCGGGCCGGCGCCACCAGCAGCAGGGGTGCCACCTCCGAGCGCCTCCCTGCTGAGTAGTGCGGCGAGGGTGACCGCGTCGGTCGGCGGGGACTGGGACGGGGCGTCGGCGAGGTGTGGGAGGCCGAAGCGGTGCCATCCGGTCGGGGACCAATAGCGGACCGGGACAAGCAGGGCGGTACCAGTGGCCGGCAAGGGGATTCGGAGGGCCCCGTTGTCGGGCGCCGGGACGTTCGTCTCGCGTACCCAGCAGCGGAGCAGGTTCTCCACTGCGGCGGCCTGGGCTGCCAGGTGGGGGTCGGGATGGTCCAAGAAGGTGTCGGGATGGTCCAAGAAGTCGGCGGTGCACTCGGGCAGCGACTCCGCGTCCGGCGCGCCTCCCTGCATCGGCGCGAGTACCGACGCCTGGGGATCGGCGAGGCCCTGTTCCGGCACGGGCGGCTCCGGCTCCTGTTGGGAGGGCTGCCAAGCGGACGAGCTCTGCGCGCGGGTATCGGTACGGCCGTCGGTCGCGGGGGTGGTGGTCAAGACTGGTCCTCTTGAAGTGGGTCCGGCTGTACGGCGACTTGAGGTGGTTCCGGCTGTGCGGCGGCGGCCGCCGTGCTGGTGGTGAGGGTGGGCGTGGCCGCGAGGGGGCCGCGACCAAAGGGTGAGCTCGGAGGGGGTGTGTCAGTTGGCAATGAGGTTTCGGAGGGGAGTGAGGGGGCGCTCGGACGTGGGTCGGTCGACTGACGCCGGCACGACGGCACAGGTCGAGGTAGGCAGTGGCGCGCCCTCATCGGCTGCGCAGCTACACGGCGCGATCGGCCCAGTCGGCCCGGCCTGTCCGATCTGTTCGCCCTCCGCGCTGTCGGTGGCCCCGGTGCGGCTGATAGGTCCCGTCGTGGCCGACCTGATCGCGGGACACCGCGTCCACCGCGTCGGCCAGCCGGTCCAGCACTGCGCTGGCCTGCTCTTCGCTGATCGTCAGCGGTGGAAGCAGCCGTACGACACTGGAGTGGCGGCCACCGAGTTCGACGATCAGGCCGCGTCGAAGGCACTCCCGCTGGATGGCGGCAGCGAGTTCGGGCGCAGCTGGACGTGGGCGGCGATCCTGGTCCTGCGCTGCCGCCGCCCGCGCTCCTCCGCCGGCTGGTGCCAGGTCCTCCGAGAGACCGCCCGTAGTCCGGGCATGGGCGGCGTCCACGAGACCGCTCGCCGCACCCCCACCAGGCCATCCCAGATCATCGGAACCACCAGGATCAGCCTGGCCGGGAGCGCGCCCGTGCCCTCCCAGAGGAGCCAGGAGACCCGGCTCGCCGCCCGCCCTCTCAAGCGCCGCCCTGTTCGCCGTCCGCGGCCCTGCATTGCGCACCGATTCGGCCGGCTCCACCACCTCGACCCCGATCATCAGCCCCCTCCCCCGCACATCGCCGATGCACGTGAACTCACCGGCGAGTGCACGGAGTTGGTGCAACATCTGCGAGCCCAGTTCGGCCGCCCGCTCGGCGAGCCGGTTCTCGCGGACGTAGGCGAGGGTCGCTGTGCCGGCGGCCATGGCGAGCTGGTTTCCCCGGAACGTTCCGGCATGCGCGCCGGGTTGCCAGGCGTCGAGTTCGTCGCGATAGACGATGACCGCCAGGGGCAGGCTGCCGCCGATGGCCTTGGAGAGGACCATGACGTCGGGGGTGACGCCGCTGTGCTCCACGGCCCAGAAGGCACCGGTGCGCCCGACTCCTGTCTGGACCTCGTCGGCGATCAGTGGGATGGAGCGGTCGGCGGTGATCTGCCGCATGCGCCGCAGCCAGCCGTCCGGCGCGGGGATGACACCACCCTCGCCTTGGACGGGTTCGAGGATCATCCCGGCGGGATGCGGCACTCCCGACTTCGGGTCTTCGAGGACGGACTCGGTCCAGCGGGCGGCGAGTTCGGCACCGCGTTCGCCGCCGACGCCGAAGGGGCAGCGGTAGTCCTGCGGGTAGGGCAGGCGCGCGACGCGTACGTCGAAGGCGCCCCCGGACGCTTCGAGCGCCCCGGCGGTCATCCCGTGATAGGCGCCACTGAAGGCGAGGATCCCGTTGCGTCCGGTGGCGGCCCGGACAAGCTTGAACGCGGCCTCCACCGCGTCGGTGCCGGCCGGGCCGCAGAACTGCACGCGCGCGTGGTCGGCGAGGCCGGGCGGCAAGGTATGGAACAGCTCGGTGATGAAGGCGTCCTTGACCGGGGTCGCCAGGTCCAGGACGTGCAGTGGTGCGCCCGAGTCCAGGACTTTGCGGATGGCCTCGAGGACCACGGGATGGTTGTGTCCGAGTGCCAGCGTCCCGGCACCGGACAGACAGTCCAGGTAGCGGCGGCCGTCGGCCCCTTCGATGGTCAGTCCGCGCGCCCGCACCGGCACGATGGGCAGGGCACGCGCGTACGTGCGTGCCGCCGATTCGCGCGCCGACTGCCGCCGCAGGATCCCCTCGTGCACCGGGTGGGCCCCCGCCGACTCCGTTGTTTCCCCGCGCACAGATTCGGTCACTGCCATGGCTCCCTGTCCTCCCGCTGTCCAGGGGCGAGCAGGTCTCACACATCCTCGCCCGACCCGACATACGAAGCCCCGCGAGCGTCCACTCGAAACTCCGGGGAACTGGGCACAGGGGACCGCACACAGACAGCAGGCCCCCCACCGCTACCAACCCCGGACCGTTCACCGGGTTACGGGTTGCTTCAAGATCCTTGCCGTGGCGGGAACCGTTGCCGGTTCCGCACATGCCCAGGTGCAGCGCCCGCCGAACCCCTCTGGACGCTACGCAGACGGTCGCGCAGCGTCGTATCAGGACCGGCCTGGGGGCCCAGCCCGGTCGTGGACGAGATGTCCAGCAGGCGACAGGAACAGGACCGCGTCAGAGGGCGGGAGCCCGCGAGAGGCGCTCGGCCAGGGTGGCCGCGAACTCCTCAGCACGGGACAGTTGGGTGCGCAGGTCCTCGACCCGCTGCTGGGCGGCCTGTTCGAAGCCGCGAATCCGCTCCAGGAGTTCCTCGCGCTCCTCCGACAGCAGTTCCTCGCCCGAGTCGAGGCGGTCGGTGGCCTCCAGCAGGGCACGCATCTCGTCGAGGGTGAAGCCGAGGGGCTTCATGCGGCGTATGACCATCAGGCGGGCGACGTCGGCCTCGGTGTAGAGGCGGAACCCGCCTTGGGAGCGGGCGGAGGGGATGACGAGGCCGGTCTCCTCGTAGTGCCGGATGGTGCGCAGCGACAGCTCGGTCCGTGCGGCGACCTCGCCGATCTGCATGTGCTCGCTGCTCACGCGGGGTGCCTTCCTCGTCTCTCGTCACGGCCGCGCATGGCCGCCGCCGATCTCTACTCTAACGTTAGGGTAGAGTTTCCCTGGTACTGGCTCGGCTGGCTGCCTTGCCCATACCCATGGTGCGGGATGCCGTCCCGTGACCGTCAGTCATGTCGGGGCCGACGATGCCCCCGGCGAAGACCGTAGTCCGTGAAGCAGGAGAGAGCGTGCGCATGTCCGCGATGCCTGGCGCCGCTGCCTGCCCGCCGTGACCCTTCGCTCCTGAGCAGCGACCGATTCCCTCGCGGGTCGCTCAGCTACCGCCGCTCTGACTCCGGTCCGCCGTTCACGGACTTCGTGGCCGGCCGCCTGGCCTTCCACACCTTTCTGCGCGCCCGCCTGATGCCGGGTGTGCCCGAGCACGACAGGTTCCTCATCTCTTGTCTTCCTCCGCACTGTCCCCGGCCGCGTGGCTGCGCGGCTCCCGACGCCCGTCCTGGCTGTCCGATCCGAAGGTGCTGCGCACCGAGGTGCTGGCCGGTCTCGTGGTCGCCCTGGCGCTGATCCCGGAGGCGATCTCCTTCTCGATCATCGCCGGGGTCGCCCCGGCGGTCGGCCTTTTCGCCTCGTTCACCATGGCGGTGACCATCGCCGTCGTGGGCGGCCGGCCGGCCATGATCTCCGCGGCCACGGGTGCCGTAGCCCTGGTCATCGCCCCGCTCAACCGCGAGCACGGCTTCGGCTACCTCGTCGCGGCCGTCATACTCGCCGGCATCTTCCAGATCGTCCTCGGCGCGCTCGGGGTGGCGAAGCTGATGCGGTTCGTGCCGCGCAGTGTGATGGTCGGCTTCGTCAACTCCCTCGCCATCCTCATCTTCATGGCGCAGGTGCCGGAGATGACGGACGTGCCCTGGCCGGTCTATCCGCTGATCGCCGCCGGGCTGGCACTGATGGTGTTCTTCCCGAAGATCACCACCGTGATCCCGGCGCCGCTGGTGTCCATCGTCATCCTCACCGTCATCACCGTCGCGGCCGGGATCGCGGTGCCGACCGTGGGCGACAAGGGCGCCCTGCCCTCGTCCCTGCCCGTCCCCGGCATGCCGGACGTGCCCTTCACCCTGGACACGCTCACCACCATCGCCCCGTACGCGCTCGCCATGGCACTGGTCGGCCTGATGGAGTCGCTGATGACCGCCAAGCTGGTCGACGACATCACCGACACCCACTCCTCCAAGACCCGCGAGTCCGTCGGCCAGGGCATCGCCAACATCGTCACCGGCTTCTTCGGCGGCATGGGCGGCTGCGCCATGATCGGCCAGACGATGATCAACGTACGGGTCTCCGGCGCCCGCACCCGCCTGTCGACGTTCCTCGCGGGAGCATTCCTGATGGTGCTGTGCATCGCCTTCGGGCCGGTCGTCTCCGACATCCCCATGGCCGCGCTCGTCGCCGTGATGGTCATGGTGTCGGTGGCCACCTTCGACTGGCACTCCATCGCCCCGAAGACCCTCAAGCGAATGCCGGCCGGGGAAATCACCGTCATGGTGATCACCGTCGCGTGCGTGGTCGCCACCCACAACCTCGCCATCGGCGTCGTCGTCGGCACCATCACCGCCATGGTCATCTTCGCCAAGCGCGTCGCCCACCTCGCCGAGGTCACCGCCGTCACCGACCCCGACCACGCCACGGCCGTCTACCGGGTCACCGGCGAACTCTTCTTCGCCTCCTCCAACGACCTCGTCGGCCAGTTCGACTACGCCACCGACCCCGACAAGGTGGTCATCGACCTGACCGCCGCCCACATCTGGGACGCCTCCTCCGTCGCGGCCCTGGACGCCATCGAGACCAAGTACGCCCAACGCGGCAAGACCGTCCAGATCATCGGCCTGAACGAACCCAGCGCCCGGATCCACAAGACGCTCAGCGGTGAGCTCACCGGAAGTCACTGACCGGCGCGTACCCGCAACCGAGGGCCGTGGGAGGCATCGCTTCCCACGGCCCTCCGCCGTGGCACACTGCGCCTTCGGCCCAGCCGGCCGCATCACGCAGGGGCTTCACCCGGGACGCCCCGGTCTCCACGCTCCGCCAAGACGCCCGCCCCTTCGGGTCGTACACGACGGCGAGTGCGTCGCCAGGGCGAGTCGTCTTACCGCAGCCTCGCCAGATGCGGATCTCGAGCGGTGCGCCATACCGGTCGGCCACGGAGCACAGGTAGCGGCCGCGTAGCACAGGCAGCGGCCACGGCCGGCCGTCGCCGCAGCGTCCTGCACCGACGTCACGACCACGGACTCGACACGCCCGTGCCCGGCCAGGACCACACCAGCGGCGGCCTGAGGTGACGAGGGCCAGGCCCATTCCGAGCACGCCACGATGCCGATCAGCGCCCGTCCGGCCCGCATCACGCCAGGGTGGAAAGCAATTGCCGCAGCGCACAACAGGCCGGATTCGCCGTGTGCCAGCCCGGGGATCCCGCACCAAGCGCCCACCAGCGCACTCCCGACGATGGAACCCCGCCCCGAGCACTCCGGCCAGGAGTCCCTCCCCGGTCAGCCACCACGGTGGCAGACCGACGAAATCCGCGGGCCCCCACACCACGGCGCGCGATTGCCCCATCAAACGCGGTTCCACCCGGGCCAAGGGCGATGCGGTCGGCGCATGTCCGACCATCACGCGTCGCGCCCGACAGCGGCGTCGGTCGCCCAACCAGCGGGTGCGGTTCCGGATCGTCCGACGTCGGCGCCAGTGGTTGCTGCTCAATCACGGACCGGGGACAGATTCTCCCCCGGCCGCCCCCCCCCCCCCCC
>CBFGZZ010000305.1:0-11113 GCA_965653385.1 uncultured Streptomyces sp.
GCGGTTCTGCTCCGTGAGTGTGTTCTTCGCGTACACGTCGGGGTCGGCGAGCGTGGCCGCCTCGGTGACCTGCGACGAGCCGAGGCCGCGGACGTCGATCGTGACCTGCGCCGCCTCCGCCAGGTCGCGGTTGACGAGGAAGACCGCGGCCCGGTCCTCGTCCACGGTGGCGACGGCGTCGATCACGGATGCCTCGCCGTGGCGCGCCGTCTCGTACACGGGCGCCTCGATCACGGGCCAAGGAGTTCGTCCGGGACGGACGCCGCGGCGAAGATCCGGCACAGGTGGACGCCGAACGGGCTGACACAGCTGGGCAGCAGCACCGACCAGTAGGAGTTGGTGATGTCGAGCTTGGCCATGAGCAGGAACAACGGCAGGGCGAACATCGGCGCCGGGATGAGAACCGAGGCGAGGACGACGTTGAACACGCTTTGCGTCTTCAGCCCCGGAAGGCCCCACAGGCAGGCGGCGGTGACGGCGGAGTGGATCACCGAGCCGGCCATGGAGCCCGACTGGTCGACCGGCAGGACGAGTTGCCACTGCTCAAGGCGGCGGCCGGTACCGCCAACCTCGCCCACGACCAGCCCGAGGGACGCCGGATCCTCATCCAGTGCCGGCACTTCCACGCCCCCCCGGCCGGTGATCGTTCGATCAAGTGGCGGCACAGTAACGGGGCCCACTGACAACGGGCCGCGGACCGGCCCTCGGACCTGCCCGCACCTGGATGGCAGGATGCGAGGACGCGACGGGAGGGGCGGGAAGGGGCGGGGGAGCGATGGGGCGGAGCGAACGGGAGACGGTGGCCCGGGGCGGGCGGCTGTACGAGGCGGCACAGGCGTTGGCCGGCGACCACGCGCGCGCCGTGGAAGCCGTACGGGAGGCCCTGGCGCCGATCCACGACGACCTGGCAAGGCGCGAGCTGGACGTCATCCCGGTGGCCCGGCTCAAGGACGTCACCGAGGGCAGGCTGCGGCTCGGCGAGGTGGAGAAGGGCGGGTTCCGGACGGTCGGGCAGGTCCTCGACGCCGGGCCCTACCGGCTGCGTCAACTGCCCGGCGTCGGACAGCAGACCGCCGACCAGACGGTGGCGGCGGCCCGGCGGATCGCCGACGCCGTACGGGACACCGTCGCCGTACACATCGACGTGGACCGGCCCGACCCGCGGACCACCGCCCTGGTCATGGCGCTCGGCGTCCTGGTGGAGGCGGGTCCCGAGGCACGCCGGGCCGTCGACGCGGCCGGGGTACTGACCCGCCGCCTCGGCCCGCTGCTGGACGAGGCGGCGCCGCTGGCGGGACGGCTGCGCATGCTGTTCGCCGGGCAGGCCAGACGGGAACGCGCGCTCGCGGCCGCCGCCGAGATCCGCGCCCTGACCGAACAGGCCGACCAGGACGGCGTACCCGAACTGCTCGCGCAGGCCTGTGTCGACCTGCTGCGCCGCCCGGAGTCCGAACCGGCCGCCCTGGTCGACTTCGAGCTGCGCTCCGCCGAGTACTACGGCCTGCTCGCCGAGGTCTCCGGCCGCGCCCCCGACCCCGCCGCGGCCGAGGGATTCCTGCCGGACGAGGTGGCCGAGCGGGTCCGGACCCAGACGCTCGACGACACGCACCGCCGGGTCTCCCTGCGCGGCTACCAGGCCTTCGGCACCCGCTTCGCCCTCGCCCAGCGCCGCACGATCCTCGGCGACGAGATGGGGCTCGGCAAGACGATCCAGGCCATCGCGGCCCTCGCGCATCTCGCCGCCGCCGGACAGAGCCACTTCCTGGTCGTCAGCCCGGCCAGCGTGCTGATCAACTGGACCCGGGAGGTCGAGAAGCGCAGCACGCTGCGCGTGGCACCGCTGCACGGCCCCGACCGGCAGGAGGCGTTCGCCGACTGGAAGGACCGCGGCGGGGTCGCGGTCACCACCTTCGACGCACTGCGCGGCTTCCCGGCGCCGGGCGGGGGCGAGCTGGGCATGCTCGTCGTCGACGAGGCGCACTACGTGAAGAACCCCGACACCCTCCGCTCCAGGACCGTCTCCGCATGGGCCGAGCACTGCGACCGGGTGCTGTTCCTGACCGGTACGCCCATGGAGAACCGCGTGGAGGAGTTCCGCAGCCTGGTGCGGATCCTGCGGCCCGACCTGGCCGAGACCGTCGACGACCGCGACTCGGTGGCCGGCTCGAAGGCGTTCCGCAAGGCGGTCGCGCCGGTCTACCTGCGCCGCAACCAGCAGGACGTCCTCACCGAACTCCCCGCCCTCCAGCACACGGACGAGTGGGAGGAGCCCAGCGCGGCGGACGAGGAGGCCTACCGCGAGGCCGTCCGCGCGGGCAACTTCATGGCGATGCGCAGGGCGGCGTACGCCCGTCCCGAGCGGTCGGCGAAGCTGGACCGGCTGCGCGAGATAGCCGGGGAGGCCGCCGAGAACGGGCTGAAGGTCGTGGTGTTCTCCGGTTTCCGGGACGTGCTGGGGGTGGTGCGGGACGCACTGGCGGACGCTTCAGGAGGGGCGGCGGGTGCGCGTCCGGCGCACGGGCGCGTCTTCGGGCCGATCTCCGGCAGCGTGCCGCCCGCCCGTCGGCAGCGGCTCGTCGACGACTTCGCCGCCGCGCCCGGCCACGCGGTCCTTCTCGCGCAGATCGAGGCCGGGGGAGTGGGCCTCAACATGCAGGCCGCCTCCGTAGTGATCCTCTGCGAGCCCCAGCTCAAGCCGACCGTCGAACACCAGGCCGTCGCCCGCGCCCACCGCATGGGCCAGGTCCGCTCGGTCCAGGTGCACCGCCTGCTCTGCACCGGCGGGGTGGACGAGCGGCTCGTGCGACTGCTGGAGAACAAGTCCCGCCTGTTCGACGCGTACGCCCGGCGCAGCGCGGTCGCCGAGTCGACACCGGACGCCGTCGACATCTCCGACCTCGCCCTGGCCCGCCGCATCGTCGAGGAGGAGCAGGCCCGGCTGGGCGAGACCACCGCCGAGCCCGCGGCGGAACAGGCGTGAGCGCGGCCCCGTACGGGGATCACGGCCGCCCGGTCGCCCGCCGGCAGGCCTGCGCGTAAGCCCGTACGAGGGGACGGTGGGCGTCCGCACGGCGCCAGGCCAGCGCGTAACGGCTCGGCGAGAGCCCGCGGACCGGACGGGTCACGACCCCGCCCAGGGTGATCAGCGGGGCGTTGCCCGTCGCGACCAGGCAGATGCCGAGGCCCGCGACCAGGGCCTCGTACGTCTCCTCGGTGCCGGCGATCTCCGCGCCGACACGCGGCGTCCGGCCGCCCCGCTCCTCCAGGGCGAGCCAGTGGTCGCGCAACGGGCCGGCGCTCGACGGCAGCGCGAGGAACGGCTCGTCCACCAGGTCCGTGAAGTCGATCTCGGCGCGGGTGGCGAGCGGGTGGGACTCCGGGAGGGCGACCAGGCGGGGCTCCTCCGCGAGCACCGTCCAGGCGTAGCGGCCGGCGTCGGGCAGGGGCAGCCAGACGAAGGCGACGTCGGCGGTGCCGTCCGCCAGGCCCGCCGTGGGGTCCTCCCAGCTCATCTGGCGCAGCCGCAGGGCGGTGTCCGGGTGTGCGGCGGTGAAGCGGGAGCGGATCGCCGGGAGCAGGCCGCCGCGCCCCGGACTGGTGCTCATCCCGACCACCAGCGTGCCGCGCGCCGCCGCGCGGGCGGCCTCCAGCGCCCCGGACCCCGCCGACCAGGCGTCCAGCACCTGCCGCGCATACGGCAGCAGCGCGTTTCCGGCCTCGGTCAGCCGTACGCCCTGCGGACCGCGCCGGAACAGCTCGACGCCCAACTGCCGCTCCAGCGCCCGTACCTGCTTGCTGAGCGCGGGCTGCGAGACGTACAACCGCTCAGCCGCCCGGGTGAAATGCAGTTCCTCGGCCACCGCCACGAAGTAGCGCAGGTCGCGCACATGAACGTCCATGGTCATAACCATCGGTTATCAGCGTGGGTCTTGGACGGGCGACCCCGGCCCGCCGCACGCTGGGCAGTGGGCCGATGCGAGGCCGATGCGACGACTAGGAGCTGTCATGAACAAGGTGTGGCTGATCACCGGCGCGACCAGCGGTTTCGGCCGGGCGCTCGCGGAGGCGGCGCTAGCGGAGGGTGACGTGGTGGTCGGCGCGGCCCGCCGGCCCGAGGGCCTGGACGACCTGGTGGCCGCGCACCCCGACCAGGTGGAGGCGCTGCGGCTGGACGTCACGCAGACGGGCGCGGCGGAAGCGGCCGTACACGACGTCGTCGCGCGGCACGGACGGATCGACGTCCTGGTCAACAACGCGGGCCGCACCCACGTCGGCGCCTTCGAGGAGACGACGGAGCGGGAACTGCGCGAGCTGTTCGACGTGCATGTCTTCGGGCCTGCCGCCCTGACCCGGGCTGTGCTGCCGCACATGCGCGAACGCCGCTCCGGGGCGATCGTGCAGATGAGCAGCATGGGCGGGCAGATGTCCTTCGCGGGCTTCTCGGCGTACAGCGGCACGAAGTTCGCCCTGGAGGGCCTGTCCGAGGGGCTCGCCGACGAGGTCGCCGAGTACGGCATCAAGGTGCTGATCGTCGAGCCGGGTTCCTTCCGCACGGCACTGTTCGAGACCGGGCGGGCGGGAACCAGCACGGACAGCGGCCTGTACGCCAAGGTGGCGCGGACCCGCGAGTCCGTCTCCGCGGGTGACGGCACCCAGCCCGGCGACCCGGCGAAGGCGGCGGCCCTGATCCGGGCCGCTCTGGAGGCCGAACGGACCCCCCTGCGGCTGCCCCTGGGCGACGACGGGGTCACGGCCGTACTCGGCCATCTGGACCAGGTGCGCGAGGACATCGGAGCGTGGGAGAAGTCGACGAGGGCGACGGGGTTCGACGACTGACACCGCCCTGCCGTCGCGCGAGAATGTTTGCGCGAGAACGTTCCGCGCGAACGGGGACAGGCCGCGACGCCAGGTCCACGGCCTGTCCTCGCTCAGGAAGCGATTACCAGCAGAGCTTGCTGAGGGTGTGGATGTCGCACGGCATGGGTGCGGCGGGGGCGGCCGAAGCGGCGGGGGCGGCGACAGCCGCGAGTATGGCGGCGATGAAAAGGGCAGCTGCGTAGCGCATGTGAACGTCCTTCCTGGGGGGTCCGCGAGGACACGTCGTCCTGGCGGAATGCCCCCAGGCTTGCGTAAACCCGCACAGCCTGCATGTCGAAGGTTCACGGAACGTAATCGGTCACCCGGTCGCCGCACCGGTCGGCCGACGGGGCGCGGGGCCGTGAAACCCAGGCCGGGCGGGCGGAGTTCGCCGTGCACGACCCTTGTGCAATTCCTGTGGAGGCCTCAATCTTTCGGCTGACGCACAGGAGTGGCACAGGAAATTGACATGCCCCTGTCCACTTCGGAGTTGCCCCCCACCAACGCACCACCGATCGAGGAGGACCCCTCAGATGGCAGTGATGCGTAACTCCCGAAGAGACACCCGGCGAAGACTGTCCGCGCTCAGCGTGGCGGCCACCGCGGCCCTCACCGCGGGCCTCGTCTCCGCTCTCCCCGCCGCGGCCGCACCCGAGGGCCGCATCCAGTACGCGGGCGCCGCCAACGCCGTCGCCGGCAGCTACATCGTGAACCTCAAGGCCGACCAGGCCCGTTCGGGTTCCCAGGCCGGGCGCGCCCTGGTCGAGAAGTACGGCGCCGGCATCGAGCGGACGTACCGGAAGGCCCTCAACGGCTACGCGATCGAGGCCTCCGAGGCCGAGGCCAAGCGCCTCGCCGCCGACCCGGCCGTCGCCTCCGTCGTCCAGAACCGCACGTTCAGCATCGACGCGACCCAGACCAACCCGCCCTCCTGGGGCCTGGACCGCATCGACCAGAAGAACCTGCCGCTGAACAGGTCATACACCTACCCGGACTCGGCCGGGCAGGGCGTGACGGCGTACGTCATCGACACCGGCGTCCGCATCACCCACAGCGACTTCGGCGGCCGTGCCTCCTACGGCTACGACGCCATCGACAACGACAACACCGCCCAGGACGGCCACGGCCACGGCACGCACGTGGCGGGCACGGTCGCCGGGACGTCGTACGGCGTCGCCAAGAAGGCGAAGATCGTCGGCGTCCGGGTGCTGAACAACTCCGGGCAGGGCACCACCGACCAGGTCGTCGCCGGCATCGACTGGGTCGCCCAGAACGCCGTCAAGCCGGCCGTCGCCAACATGTCCCTCGGCGGCGGCGCCGACTCCGCCCTCGACACGGCCGTACGCAACGCCATCGCCTCCGGCATCACCTTCGCGGTGGCGGCGGGCAACGAGTCGACGAACGCCTCCACCAAGTCCCCCGCACGCGTCACCGAGGCCATCACGGTCGGCGCGACCACGAGCTCGGACGCCAAGGCGAGCTACTCCAACTACGGCTCGGTGCTCGACCTCTTCGCGCCGGGCTCGTCCATCACCTCGGCCTGGAACTCCGGCGACTCGGCGACCAACACCATCTCCGGTACGTCGATGGCGAGCCCGCACGTGGCGGGCGCGGCCGCGCTCTACCTGGCCGACAACCCCTCGGCCACCCCGGCCCAGGTCTCCTCGGCCCTGACGTCCGCCGCCACGACCGGCGTCGTCACCAGCCCCGGCACGGGCTCACCCAACAGGCTCCTGTACGTGGGCGGCGGTACGACGACCCCTCCGGGCCCACGCTTCGAGAACACCGGTGACTACACGATCAGCGACAACGCCACGGTCGAGTCCCCGGTGACGGTCTCCGGCGTCACCGGCAACGCGCCCTCCTCCCTGGCCGTCGAGGTCCACATCGTGCACACGTACATCGGCGACCTGCAGGTCCAGCTGATCGCCCCGGACGGCACGGCGTACACACTGAAGTCGTACGGCACGGGCGGCAGTTCGGACAACATCAACACCACGTACTCGGTGAACGCCTCCGCGGAGGCCGCCAACGGCACGTGGAAGCTGCGCGTCAGCGACAACGCGAACTGGGACACCGGACGGATCGACGCCTGGGCGCTCCAGTTCTAGCCCGCCGTCAGTAGTCCTCCTCGTCCTCGCGGAACGGCTCCGGGTCCGTGACCCAGCCGGCCGCGAGGACGAGCCGTGTGTGCCGGTGCACGGCGAGGAATCCGAAGGGACGGTCGAAGGCGGCCTTGACCGTGGTGGTCACCCAGCGGGGCTTCGGCACCCCCGCCCCGGCCATGCCGAAGGCCGTCACCGCAGCCGCCTCGAAGCCCCGGGCACCGAACCTCGCCACGGCCAACTGCCGGGCCGATCCGACGTACAGGGGAAAGTCGCTGATGCCGGGAAAGCTGCCGGGGCCGCCCTGCTCCCGCGACGCTGCCGTGAGTCCGAACACCTCGTGGTGATCGAGGAGATCATGGTCCGCGCGCACGGCGTAGGCCACGGTCCGGACCTCCAGCGTCGGAGGCTCGGGCGTCGTGGCGCGCTCCTTCACGACGCACAGCCCGGGGCCCACGTCGCCGTAGGGGAGCCGGTGCCCCGGCACGACGGGATGCCGACGCTCCAGGATGCCCACCCCCGCCGCCACCACCTGCCCCGGCGTCATCCCCTCCTCGCCCAGCAGCAGATGAACGTCGATCGCACCGTTGCCGAGCACCGTCAGCCGGGTGACATGGCCCTGCGGGGTGTCCGCAACGCCGATCCGGTCCAGCAACGTGCTCTCGCGCCACAGCCCCAGCAGTTCCCGCCCGGACCACGGCCCGGCCTCCGGCATCCAGCACGACTCCCGGAACGGCCGCAGCCACGCGGTCCGCAACGCCAGAGCGGCGGCCAGCACCATCTCGGTGTCCTCGTCGAGCAGGACGGGCATCGACTCGATCAGCCCACCCGTCCGCTTGGCCGCCCAGGCGTCCAACGCCGCCTTGTCCGCCGCCGCGTCCCCCGTCAGCACCCCGTGCGCCTCCGCGGGCAGCCCCGCCTCCCAGCGCTCCCGCAGCTCCAGCGTCCGCCTGGTCCACAGCCCGAGCGCCGAGTCCAGCCCGCGCATCGCCCCCATCGCCCCGAGCAACTCCCGCGCCGCGCCCGCCGCCTCGTCCGCCGGCAATCCCACCCCGTCGGCCAGCTCCGCCCGCGCCGCGCCCCCGGCCCCGTCCGCCAGAAACGCGAGCAGCGGCCACACGCCCGCCGCCGAGAGGACCGTGCCGCCCGCACCGCCTCCCGAGTCCCGCACCGCCCCCGCCCACCGGACGGTCAACGCGTTGACCGTCCGGATCGTCGTATTCGTAACCCGCATGACATCCCCCCTCGTCCCCCGCTTACCATTCGCCAAGTCGTACGCCCGTTCCCACTCCTCGGCACCGCCGTCCGAACCAGGAGCACGGTACTCGTGTCCATACCTCCGCCTCCCGGCCCGGAGCAGCCCCAAGGGCCGTACGGGCAGGGCCAGTACCCGCCGCCGTCGGCGTACCCGCACCCGTACCAGCCCTATGGCCCCTACGGTCCCTACGGCCGTCCCGTCCCTGTCAACGGCCTGGCGATCAGCTCCCTCGTGCTCGGCATCCTCTGCTTCGTGCCGGCCGTCGGACTGGTGCTGGGGCTGATCGCGCTGGCGCAGATCAAGAAGCGGGGCGAGCACGGCAAGGGGATGGCGGTGGCCGGTTCCGTGCTGTCCTCGGTCGGGCTCGCGCTGTGGGCGCTGGTGCTGTCCACGGGGTCCGTCTCGGACTTCTGGGACGGCTTCAGGGGCGCCGCGAACGGCGAGGGCACCGCCTACGCGCTCGCCAAGGGCGACTGCTTCGACACGCCGACCGGCGACCTGGAGGGCGACGCCTACGACGTAGACGAGGTGCCCTGCGCCGGCGAGCACGACGCCGAGGTGTTCGCCGTGGTCACGCTCCCGGGCGGCGCCTTCCCGGGCGACGGCGAGATCGAGCGGACCGCGGACGACAAGTGCTACGCGCTCCAGGACGGCTACGCCATGGACACCTGGGCCGTACCGGACGACGTGGACGTCTACTACCTCGTCCCGTCCCGGCAGAGCTGGCGCGTCGGCGACCGGGAGATCACCTGCATGTTCGGCAGCACGGCCGACGACGTCAGGCTGACCGGCTCGCTGCGCTCCGACCCCACGACGCTCGACGCCGACCAGACCGCGCTCCTCACCGCGACCAACGCCATCGACACGGTCCTGTACGAGGAACCGGAGGAATACCCCGAGGAGGACCTGGCGGCCAACCAGGCCTGGGCGAAGGACGTCCACACCGTGCTCGGCGAGCAGATCGAGGCGCTGCGCGGGCACGACTGGCCGGCCGATGCCAAGGAGCCGGTGGCGGACCTGGTCGAGGAGATGGAGGCCGCCCGCAAGGAGTGGTCGCGGGCAGCCGCGACGAAGGACGCGGACACGTACTACACGCACTACGAGAACGGGTACGAGTACGTCGACGGCCCCACCACCGTCACCGCGCGCAAGGCTCTGGGCCTGGACACCACGGTGCCGACCTACGAGGACGACTTCGGCAGCGGCGACGACAGCGGGAGCGGGGACGGCCTGGCCGTGTGAGCCAGGTGTGAACGCGGCTATAGCGGGGAGAAAGTGCCTGCGTAAAGCCCTCTGCGGACACAAGTCATCACATCGAGTGATTCTCTGGCCTTTGCTTGCACGGGACAACCCACGGTTGCCACGCTGTTGCTGTCTGTACAAGCTGATGGGAGCGGCCAGTGACTTTCGGTGAGCAGCCGGCGTATCTGCGCGTCGCGGGTGATCTCCGCAAGAAGATCGTCGACGGTTCGCTGCCACCGCACACCCGCCTCCCGTCCCAGGCCCGCATCCGCGAGGAGTACGGCGTCTCGGACACCGTCGCCCTTGAGGCCCGCAAGGTGCTGATGGCCGAGGGGCTGGTCGAAGGCCGCTCCGGCTCCGGGACGTACGTCCGTGAGCGCCCGGTGCCCCGCCGTATCTCCCGCTCCGGCTTCCGCCCGCCGAGCGGGGCCACCCCCTTCCGCCAGGAGCAGGCCGACGGCGAGACGCGCGGCACCTGGGAGTCCAGCAGCAGGCAGGCCGAGGCGAGCGTCGCCGTCGCCGAGCGGCTCGGCATCCGGCCCGGCGACCGCGTCATGTGCACCAAGTACCTCTTCCGGGACGCCGGTGAGGCGATGATGCTCTCCACCTCCTGGGAGCCGCTCGCCGTCACCGGCCGTACGCCCGTGATGCTGCCCGAGGAGGGCCCGCTCGGCGGCATGGGCGTCGTCGAGCGCATGGCGGCCATCGACATCGTCGTGGACAACGTCACCGAGGAGGTGGGCGCCCGCCCCGGCCTCGCGGAGGAGCTGCTGACGCTGGGCGGCGTCCCCGGTCATGTGGTCGTGGTCATCCAGCGCACCTACTACGCCTCCGGGCGTCCGGTGGAGACGGCGGACGTCGTGATTCCGGCGGACCGCTACCGGGTCGCGTACCACCTCCCGGTGAAGTAGCGCACTTGTTCGTGAAGTAGCGCACACCTTCACCGCAGTTACCTCCGGCAGGGCCTCAACTCCCGCCCCTTCGCCCGCCGTTTGAATCTAGCCGTTTTCGCAGGTCGTCGCGGGCGTGTGTGCCATGCCCGTGACCGGATGCATCGACGTCCGCGCACGGCGCGTTCGATGCCGTGCGCCCCCTCCGACTTGGCTGGTTGCGTACCTCTTTGTGAAAAGCCGTATTCGCAGCGTAAAGGTTAGGCGTAGGCTCGGGCATATGCGGATTGCGGTTTCCTTAGCGGGCGGGGCACGGCACAGGCCGCGAGCGGTATCCGGGCGGCTGTGGGCGGGAAGGAGCGGTGGGGCTCGATGAACGACAGCACGATCACTCTTCCTTGGCTCGTGATTCGACAGGACGACAACGGCAATCGCTACCGCGTCGGCCGGTACGCGACCCGTGCCGAGGCCCAGAAGATCGCAGACAGCCTCGACAGCCGCGGACACAAGCAGCTGTACTGGGTCGAACGGCTCGCCCAGAACGGCGACTAGCCCCGCCACGACCCTGTAGGGGCGGGGGGAACTGCGCGACCAGCCGCGACGCGCCGCAGCCGAAGTCGGCGCCCCGAGCGGAGCGCCTAGGCTCTGGCGCATGACGGAACGGATCGTGGTCGGGGCCGCGTTGGTGCGGCGGGGCCGCCTGCTCGCGGCGCGTCGTAGCGCTCCCGAGGAACTGGCCGGGCGCTGGGAGCTGCCCGGAG
>CBFGZZ010000306.1:0-11033 GCA_965653385.1 uncultured Streptomyces sp.
CGGCGAGGTCCCGGGCGCGGTCGCGCAGGGCCCCGGGTGTCGCGGCCGTCAACACGGCCACACGCGGCTCGTCGGAGGCGGCCGGCCCACCGGCCGCCCGGGGGCCGTCGGCGACGGGTCCGCCGGCACCGGGGGCGAGGATCACGTGCGCGTTGGTGCCGCCGAGCCCGAAGGAGCTGACGGCGGCGCGAGACGGCACCGTCCCGTTCCACGGCCGGGCCTGGCGGGGGATGAAGAACCTGGCCGCGCCCAATTCGGCGTCCGCGCCGTCGCCGGGCTGGGCGGGCACCGGCGGCACGGTGTCGTGCTGGAGGGCCAGCACCGTCTTGATCAGCCCCACCACTCCGGCGGCGGTGTCCGTGTGGCCGACGTTCGGCTTGACCGCGCCGATCGCACAGCCCGGCGTCGCGGCGCCGTACACCTCGGCGAGCGCGGCCAGTTCGACCTGGTCGCCCAGGACCGTGCCGGTGCCGTGCGCCTCCACGTAGCCGATGTCCTCGGCGGCGAGACCGGCGACCTCCAGGGCCTCGCGGATCACCTCGGCCTGCCCGCGCGGGCTCGGCGCGGACATGGCCATGCGGTCGGCGCCGTCGTTGTTGACGGCGCTGCCCACGATGTGCGCCCGCGCGGCCCGGCCCGGCTCCGGCAGATCGGCGGAGCGCCGCAGCACCACCACGCCGGCCCCGCCGGACGGAACGGTTCCGCCGCTGCCCCGGGTGAAGGCGCGACAGCGGCCGTCCGGTGCGTAGATGCCGCCCTCGGACCACCGGTACTCGGGCCGCTCGACGGGAAAGACGGTCACGCCACCCGCTACGGCGATGTCGCACTCGTAGGTCAGCAGGCTGCGCACGGCCTGGTGGACGGCGACCAGGGAGGTGGAGCACGCCGTCTGCACCGTCATGCTGGGGCCGGTGAGGCCGAGTCGGTACGACAGCGCCGTGGCGAGGTAGTCGCGGGAGTTGCCGAACAGGATCTGCTCGGTGCCCTGGGCGCGCACCACGCGGTCGTCGCGCAGCACGTGCTGGTGCAGATAGTCGTCGGGTCCGCAGCCGACGAAGACACCGACCCGGCCGTCATCGCGCTCGGGGTCGATCCCGGCGTCCTCCAGGGCCTCCCACGTCAGTTCGGTGAGCACGCGGTGCTGGGGGTCGGTGGTCGCCGCCTGGGCGTGTGTCATGCCGAACAGTTCGGCGTCGAACCGCTCGTAGCGGTCGATCTGGCCCGCGACGAGCGGTCCGTCGGCCGGGTCCGCGCGGTTCTCCCGGGCGGCGGGCAGGCAGACCCGGCCCGCGACGATGTTCGCCCAGAAGGTGCCGGGGTCCGACGCCCCGGGGACCCGCAGCGCCAGTCCGACGACGGCCACGGCGTTGTCCGGACGGTCCGACTCAGTCATGCCGGTGCTCCTTCGGGTGCGTGCGACCAGGCCGGGAACCAATGACCTGTCGAGGACGGTCCGTTCCCCCGGACCGGACTCGTGGGGTCATGACCGCGCCGGGCGCTGGTCGAGCGCGGCGGCCAGCCGCCTGGGGGTGGAGTTACGGAAGACGTCCCGCAGGCGGACGTCGGGGAAGTTCGCCTCGCGCAGGGCGCTGATGAGCAGGACCGCCTGCACCGATGTGCCGCCGAGGTCGAAGAAGTTGTCGTCCGCGCCCACGGGCACACCGAGGACCTCCTGCCAGGTCGCGGCCATGGCCGCCCAGGGGCCGTCGGCTTCAGCCGGCCGCGCGTCCGGGGCGACGGTGGGCACGGCCGGCGCGGGGTCGGGCAGCCGGGCGGTGTCCAGCTTGCCGTTCGGGGTCAGCGGCAGTTCGGGCACCGGGGTGAGGGTGGCGGGCAGCGCATGGCCGGGGAGCCGGTCGGCAAGCCGGTGCCGGATGTCGGCGAGCGCGTCCGGACGGTCGGTGACGACATACGCGTCCACGCGTGCGGTGTCCGGTCCGCCGGGGGTGCGCACCACGCAGGCGGCGGCCCGCACGCGCGCATCCTCCAGCAGGGAGTGCCGGATCTCGCCGGGCTCGATGCGGTGTCCGCGGATCTTGACCTGTTCGTCGAGGCGGCCCAGGTACTCCAGCCGTCCGTCGGGCAGGAAGCGGCCCAGGTCGCCGCTGCGGTAGAGGCGCCGGCCGGGCAGGACCGGCAGGCCGTCCAGGAACCGCTCGGCGTTCAGCTCGGGCCGGTCCAGGTACCCCTGGGCGACACCGGCACCGCCGACGTAGATCTCCCCGGGCACACCCGGGGGGACCGGGCGTCCGCGGCCGTCCAGGACGTGGATGTCCCAGCCGGGGACGGGCCGTCCGATGGAGCGGCTGCCGCGCAGTGCCTCGGCGCGGTCGACGGTGTGCCAGGTGCAGAAGACGGTGGTCTCCGTGATCCCGTACATGTTGACGGCGCGACAGACGTCCTCGGGATAGCGGTCCATCCAGGGCAGCAGGATGCCGCGGTCCAGGGCCTCGCCGCCGAAGATGAGCAGCCGTACCGCGAGGCCGCCGCCCTGGAAGGCGCGGGTGTTCACGAGTTGGGCGAACGCGGACGGCGTCTGGTTGAGGACGGTCACGCCCTCGGCGCACAGCAGGGCGTGGAAGGCCTCGGCGTCACGTGAGACGTCGTAGGGGACGACGACGAGCCGGCCGCCGCTCAGCAGGCAGCCCCAGATCTCCCAGACGGAGAAGTCGAAGGCCAGGGAATGGAAGTACGACCAGACGTCGTCCGGTCCGGGTGCGTACTCCTGCTGCGTGGCGGCGAGCAGCGCGACCACGTTGCGGTGGCTGACCAGGACGCCCTTGGGCCGGCCGGTGGACCCCGAGGTGTGGATCACGTAGGCCGTGGTGTCGGGGGGCACGGAGGGCAGCGTCCGGTTCGGATTCTCGGGCTCGGCGTCCACCGGGACCACACGCAGCCCCTGCGTCCCGGACAGCAGTCCTTCCTGGGTGACGACGGTGCGCAGGCCGGTGTCCTCGACGACGAAGGCGAGACGCTGCGGCGGATAGTCCGGGTCGAGGGGCACATAGGCCGCTCCGGCGCGCAGCACGGCGAGGACGGCCGTCACCTGGCCGGTGCCGCGGTCCAGGCAGACGCCGACCCGGTCGCCGGGCCGTACCCCGGCCTCGCCGAGCGCTGCGGCCAGAGCCCTGGAGCGCGCATCGAGTTCGCGGTAGGTGAGGCGGTCCGTGCCGCAGACGACGGCGATGCGGTCGGCGAGGGTGGCGGCCTGCTGTTCGAACAGCTCGGTCAGGGTACGGGCGGGTACGTCGAGCCGCGCGCCGCGCCCGGTGTCGAGCCCTGCGAGCACCTCCGGGCCGGGCAGTGTGTCCACGGCACCGAGCAGCTGTTCCGGCGTGTGCGTGAACTCGCCGAGCACGTGGAGCAGTTGCCGGAAGAACAGGGCGGCGGCCGAGTCGTCGACCAGGGCGCGCTGGTGCCGCAGCAGCATCCGGATCCCGCCCTGCCGGTCGGGCTGCTGGTAGAGGCCGACCGTGAGCGGGAAGTGGGCCGTGCCGAGTCCCTGGTCCTGCTGCGGTACGGCGGTCAGCTCGCCGTCGGACAGGTGCGGCAGGGCGTCGATGGCTGCCAGCACCACCTGTGGTGTGGTGCCGGAGGACGACGGCCAGACGGCGGACAGGGGCACGTCCGCCTCGCGGTACGCCCGCATTCCGCGCCGGTGCACGGCGCGCAGGAAGTCCGACACGGTGGTCGTGTCGTCGAGGCCGATGGGCACCGGGGTCGTGGTGTTGAAGTACCCGACCGTGGTGGCGTGGGCGGCGGGGCGGCGGGAGACGGTGGTACCCACGACCGGCCGGGAGCAGCCGGAGTTGCGGCCGATGACGAACCCCGCGGCGGCCAGCACCACCGAGTGGGCCGTGATGCCGAGGCCGGCGCTCAGCCGCCGGATGCCGTCGTGCAGCGCGGCGGGGACGATGGCCTCGGCGACTCCGCCGGTCGGCTCGTCCTGGGGCGGGGGGCCGTCCGGCGCGGCCCAGTCGAGGGAGGGCGCGCTGTCCGCGGCGGCGAGTTCGGCGCGGACAGCGGCCGCGTCGGCGGTGCGGGCGCTGTGCCGGTCGCGGGCGGTCGCGGCCCAGTCGGCGAAGGCGGGACCGGACGCGCAGGGCTCGTCGGTCAGCAGCCCGCGGGCGATCAGTGCCAGGGAGTGCCCGTCGACGACCAAGTGGTGCGCCACGAGCAGGAGATCGGCGGTGTCCGGCCGGTACTGGAGCAGGACGACCCGCAGCAGCGGGCCCTCGGTCAGGTCCAGCGGGACCCGCAGTTCGTCGCGCACCCGTTGCCGGGCCGCCGTACCGTCCGGGTCGGTGTCGAGTGTGACGCACAGCAGGTGCGGGCGGTCGGACACCTCCTCCAGTAACCAGGAGGCTCCGTCCTGGACCACCCTGACGGCGAGCACGGGGTGGGCGGCGGAGAGTCGCTCCAGTCTCCGGGCGAGGCGGTCGGGGTCGACGGGACCGGTGATCCGGTAGACCGCGTTCACGAGATACGTGGCCGGATCGTCGGTGGCGTGGTCGGCGGTGTAGAGGTCGATCTGGTTGGGTGCCAGTTCCCAGCCCATGGGTCAGCTCCCCGGGGTGTCGGTGGTGAGCAGACGGGCTATCGCCGCGGCCCCGTCCGCCTCGAGCACGTCGAGGTACTCGACCTCACGCCCCGTCAGTTCGTACAGACGGGTGGTCAGCAGGACCGCGCGGAACGAGTCGCCACCGTTCTCCAGAAAACCGGTGCCGGTATCGGCATCGGGGCCCAGGATCTCGCTCCAAAGGCTCTCCGCCAGGTCCACGGCCTCACCGGCGGAGGCGCCGGGCGGGTGTAAATTCGATTCCATTGAAGAAGTCCCCCGAATTCCATTGGTCCGAATTCTTCGCCACGTGCGTACATGGCGGAAAATTTCCCGGGCCGGCCAGGCGCCAGTTGCTGGGTCGCCGCCTCAACTGCCCATAATCTCAAGGACCTACAGATTGAATGCCCGGGCCACGTTACAGTGCCACCCATCAGTGATCAATGTGACGCGCGTCACATAGTTAATGTCCTATTGCGTAAGGAAATCAGCCCATGTGCCCCGGGGGAAGTCAATCGATCTTCTTCCTTGACACCGGAAAACGGATCTTCCTAGGGTGGCTCTGTTAATTCGTCACGCGGATTTGAGGCGGGGGCTCTCCGAATGTCTGGCGACGTGGATTTAGAGAATGCGATCGGTCCGGCCAGTGCTGAACAGACGCGATTCTTCCTGCTCGACCAACAGGGCGGCCGGGCGACCCTTCTTCATCACATCCGTGTCGACGGACCGGTCGACCCCGACCGTTTGACGGCGGCCGTCCGGTCGGTCGTCGTCGCACAGCCGGCGCTGCGGACGTCCCTGCACCCCACTGCCGACGGCCTGTTGCGGCGCCTGCACACCGCCGCAGAGGTCGACATTTCGACCGAACGGACCGCGAACGACACGGCGCTGACGGCGCGCATCGCCGAGACCGGTGCCCCGTTCGTCCACGGGCAGGGTCCGCTGTGCCGGATCCGTGTCGTCGTCACCGGGGACGGCGCCCACTGCCTGGTGGGGATCCATCACGCGGTGTTCGACGAGGAGTCGGCCGCCGTCCTGCTGCGGCTGCTCGCCGACGCCTACGCCGGCACACCGCCACGGAGGGCCGAAGACCGCAGAGCGGCACCGGCCGCCCACCGGGTGGCGGCGCTGGAGGCCTTCTGGTCACGGGAACTCGACAACTGCCCCGCGCACACCGCACTGCCCCCGATCGCGTCCGCCGAACCGCCCGGCCATGCCACGGTGACCCTGCCCATCCCGGCGGCGCTGAGCGCGGCTCTGCACCAGCGCGCCCGGGCGACGGGAGCGACCGTGTTCGCCCAACTCCTAGCCGCCGTAGGGGTGGTGGCCGGGTGGTACGGCGGCAGCGACGACATCGTGCTCGCCACGGTCGCCACCACCCGCACCAAGGCCGACCAGGATGTCATCGGCTGTCTCCAGAACACCCTGCCGGTCCGCCTCCGGCTGGCCGGGGCCGACACCGCGTCCGTGTGCGACCTCGCCGCCGACGCCCTCTTCGACGCGCTGGACCACGCCGAGCTGCCCGTGGAGGACATCCTGCGGGTGAGCCGGGCCGAGCGCACCCCTGGACGCAAACCCCTGACCGGCATCATCTGCACGCAGGCGTCCGCGCCCGCCCAGGTCACCGCGAGCGGCCTGGTCTGGCGGCTCACCCCACCTTCCGTGGCGGCGGGGGAGTACCCGCTCGCGGTGACCCTGCACCGGGCCCCCGACGGCGGCGACGGTCTGAGCGTCGAGTACGACCGCTCCCAACTACCCACGAGCGCCGCCGCGTCATTCGCCGAGCACCTGTTACGCGCCCTCCGCGCCCTCACCACCGAACCGGCCGTCCCGCTCACCCGGCTGCGGCTGACCGACGAGGGCCACCCGAAGACCGGCACCGGCGCGGGGGTGAGCGATCCGGCAGCCGTCACGAAGGTCCGCGCGGAAGCGCACCCGAAGGCCCTCCGGGCCGTACCCGACCACGTCGCCGAGCACGCCCGGCGCACCCCCGGGGCAACCGCGCTCATGCACGGCGGCGCGCAGGTCGACTACGCCGAACTGGACCACCGGGTCGGGCAGTTGGCCGCCGCCCTGATCGAGGCAGGGGTACGGCCCGGTGACCGGGTTGCCGTGCGGCTGGCGCGCACCCCCGGTCTGCTGGTGGCACTGCTCGCGGTCTGGCGGGCGGGCGCCGCCTATGTGCCGCTCGACCCCGACTACCCCGCCGGCCGGCTCCGGCTGATGATCGAGGACGCCCAGCCGTCCGCGATCATCGGCACACCGGTACCCGGCACCGACGCCGGGGCCGCCGGACCGGTGGTCCTCGCACCGGACGCGGCGGCCCCGGTACCCGAGCGATGGCCGCGGATCCGCCCCGAGGACCCCGCCTACGTCATCTACACGTCAGGGTCGACCGGCAGGCCGAAGGGCGTGATCGTCCGCCACGAGAACCTGTACGCGCTCTTCGCCGCATTCGACCGGGAGTTGTCCGGCCCGCCCGCGGTCACCGTCGCGGCCACCAGCGTCTCCTTCGACATCAGCGCACTGGAGCTGTACTGGCCGCTCACCGCCGGCCGCGCCGTACTCCTCACCGGGCACCGCGAGGTCGCCGGGCAGGACATACCCGCGGGTGCCCTCTACCAGTGCACCCCGACGGTGGCGCGGATCCTGGCCGACGACCCGGACGGGCGCCGCCTGCTGGGCCGGCTCGGCACCCTGCTGGTGGGCGGTGAACAGCTCCCGCGCGACCTGGCCGACCGGCTGGACGCACTGGTCCCCGGCGAGGTGCTCAACTGCTACGGCCCGACCGAGACCACGGTGTGGTCGACCGTCTGGCGGGTACGGCCGCGCGTACCCGTGCACATCGGCCACCCCCTGGGGGGCGAGGAGTGCCTGGTGGTCGATCCCCACGATCGGCCGCTGCCGCCCGGCGTGCCGGGCCGGCTGCTGGTCCTCGGAGCGGGCGTCGGCTCCGGCTACTGGCGGCGGCCCGACCTGACCGCCGACCGGTTCCGGGAGTACGACGGCCGCGCCGGGTACGACACCGGCGATCTCGCGGTTCTCGACCCCGAGCACGGCCTGCGGTTCCTCGGCCGTGCCGACGGGCAGGTGAAGATCCTCGGGCAACGGATCGAACTCGCTGAGATCGAGAGCGTGCTGCGCGCCCATCCGGCGGTCCGCGACGCCCTCGTCACCGTCGCCTCCGACGGCGCCACGGTCACCGCGTGTCTCGTCCCCGCGAGCGGCGCCCCCGAACCGGGCACCCCCGTGCCGGTGCCACCGGAGCAGGCGGAGGAGATACGGCAGTACGCGGCCGCCTCTCTCGTGCCGGCGATGGTGCCCGCCGTGTGGCTGCTCGTCGGGGAACTGCCCCAGCTGCCCAACGGCAAGCTGGACCGGACCACCGCGGGCGGCTGGGCGGCGCGCGCGATGTCCTCCCGGCCCGGCCCGCCGGACGCGGAGCCCGCCGGGCGGGCCCTCGACGCCGTGCGCCGGGCCTGGGAACGCGTCCTCGGTGCTCCCGTCGCCGACCTGGACGCCACCTTCTTCGACCTCGGCGGCACCTCCGCCGGACTCCTGCGGGTGCTCGTCCTGCTGGCAGACCGGTATCCGGAGCTGACCGCCGCCGAACTCTTCCGTCACACCACCGTCCGCGGCCTGGCCCGGCGGCTCGACGCCCCACCGGGCGGCACGGACACCCCGGACGCCCGCCCGGCCCGGCCACCCGCCCGGGGCGCGTCCCGGGCCAGGGCCCTGGGCGAATGGCGCCGACGGACCGAACGATCCCAGCAGCGACACCCGTGACGACGAAGGGGCGATGATCAGTGAGCACCCATCAGGCGGGCCATGCGCAGGCACCGATGGCCGCCCTGCCGCCGACCGCCGTCGCGGCCACACCGCACCAGCAGCGGCTCTACGTCGCCCATGAGCTGACACCGGATCACACAGCCCACGAGCTGCGGTTGACCGTCACCTTCGAGGGCACCACCGACACCACGCGGCTGCGGTCCGCCGTGGCCGAGTGCGTCCGGCGCCACGACGCGCTGCGCACCCGCTTCACCTTCGAGGGCACCACCCTGGTGCAGTCGGTGCCCAGCGAACCGCCGTCGTTGTGGACGCGGCCGGACGCCGCCTTCGACCCGGAGCGGGGACCGCTGCTGCGGGCAGCGGTGGAACCCGCCGGCCGCACCGGCCTCCGGCTGACGCTGACCCTGCATCGGCTGGTCGCCGACGAACGCTCCTTGGACCTTCTCCTCGACGACCTCCTGGCCGCCTGGCAGGCCCAGGACGGACCGCGGGCGACACACCTGCCCGCCTCGCCCGCACCGCAGTTCACCGAGTACGCCGCGGCCGCGGTGGACGGCCCCGCCGCCGCGGACGCCGAGAACCTCACATCGCCGCGGCTTCCGAGCGTCCTTCACGGCCGGGCCGCCACCCACCGGGTGCGCCTTCCGGAGGCGGCCGTCACGGGCCTGCGCGACCTGTGCGCGGCGGCCGGCGCCCGCCTCGACGACGGGCTGAGCGCCCTTTTGGCCCTGCTGGTCGCCCGGTACGCGGACACCGACGACGTCGTTCTCGCCACGGTCCGCGACGAGCGGGGGACCGCGTTCGCCTCCGCCGTCGGCCCGTTCACCGCTCCCTTGACCGTCCACGCGGACCTGGCCGGGGACCCGGACTTCCACACCGTACTCGGACGGCTCAGGCACCTTGTCCCTCGCGGCGCCGGGGCCGACTGGTGGGACGAACAGCCGCCGCTCCCCGTCGCATTCGAGTCGCGCGCGAGGCACACCGGTGTGCGGGAGCTGCCGGACGGGGTCGTCGTCACCCGCCAGGACACTCCCGCGCCGCACCCCCACGCGCTGCGGCTGACCGTCACGCCGGACGGGGAGGCACGCTTCGACGCCGCCTGGCCCCACTGGCTGACCGAGCAGTTCGCCCGGCACTACGCCCAGCTCCTCACCGAGGTCGTTCGGAGCCCGGGCGACCCGGTGCACACCCTCGCGGTGCCCGCCGCCCGGCCGACCGCCCACGCGGCGCCGGAGGCGAGCGAGGAGACCGTCCTCGACCGGTTCGCCCGTCACGCCGCCGACCGGCCCGACGCCGTCGCGGTCCGCCACGGCCGGGAACGGCTCACCTACGCCGAGCTCGACCGGCGCTCCAACCGGCTCGCCCGGCACCTGCGGCAGCTCGGCGTGGGCCCCGAGGTCCTGGTCGGCCTGAGCGCCGAACGGTCCCCGGACCTGGTCGTGGCGATCCTGGGCATCCAGAAGGCCGGCGGTGCCTACGTCCCGCTGGACCCGGCGTACCCGGACGCCCGGCTGTCCTTCATCGTCAGGGACACCGCGCTGACCCATGTACTGGTCGACGGGCGGCCGGGCGCCTGGCTGGACGGCTTCACCGGCACCGTCGTCTCGCTCCGGGACGACGCGGCCGTCATCGCCGCGCACCCGGACGAGGCCCCGGACCACCGGGTCCACCCGGACGACCTGGCGTACGTCATCCACACCTCCGGTTCCACGGGAGAACCCAAGGGCACTCTCGTCCCGCACCGCAATGTGGCCCGGCTGTTCACCTCGACCGGGCACTGGTTCGGGTTCGGCCCCGACGACGTCTGGACGCTGTTCCACTCCTACGCCTTCGACTTCTCGGTGTGGGAGCTGTGGGGTGCCCTGGTCCACGGCGGCCGGCTCGTCGTCGTCCCGTACGAGATCAGCCGGGACCCCGGTGCGTTTCTGCGGCTGCTGGCCGCCGAAGGTGTCACCGTCCTCAACCAGACCCCGTCGGCGTTCGCCCTGCTGATGCGCGAGGAGGACCGCGCGGACGTCGCCGTACCGGCCCTCAGGTACGTGGTGTTCGGCGGCGAGGCGCTGGAGCCGCGAACGCTGCGGCCGTGGTTCGCCCGGCATCCCGACGGACCGCGCCTGGTGAACATGTACGGCATCACCGAGACGACCGTCCATGTCACCTACCGGCCGATCTCGCCGCAGGACGCCGAGGAGGGCACCGGCAGCGTCATCGGCGTCGCCATCCCGGACCTCGCGCTGGACGTCCTCGACCACCGGGGCCGCCCCGTGCCCGACGGGGTCACCGGCGAGCTGTACGTGCGCGGTGCCGGACTCGCCCGTGGCTACCTCGGGCGCCCGGAGCTGACCGCGGCCCGCTTCGTCACACTGCCCGGCGGCCGCGCCTATCGCACCGGCGACCTGGTACGGCGGCTGCCCGGCGGGGAGTTGGAGTACTGCGGCCGGGCCGACGACCAGATGAAGATCCGGGGCTTCCGGATCGAGCCCGGGGAGGTGGAGGCGGCACTCGTCGGGCATCGGGACGTACGGGAGGCCCTGGTGTCCGCCGTCGACGACGGCCGGGAACGACGAGACGGCCTTGTCCCAGTCGAAGTAGGTCTCGCGCACCCGCTCCCAGCCCGGCGAGCTGACCACCGCGCCGGCGAGGGTGCCCAGCAGGAGCAGGGTGCTGACGGCGGCGATCGCCGCGC
>CBFGZZ010000307.1:0-11002 GCA_965653385.1 uncultured Streptomyces sp.
GGCCCGGGCGGGCGGAGGTGCCACGAGCCGGACGGTGGCGGAGAGGATGACGGCGAGGGTCCCCTCGCTGCCCACCATGGCCCGGGCCAGGTTGAAGCGCCGTTCCGGCAGGAGATGTTCGAGTGCGTAGCCGGAGACCTGCCGGGGGAACCGGCCCAGCTTCGTGCGCAGGGTCGCCAGGTTCCGCTCGGTCAACTGGTGCAGGGCGGCGATGAGTTCGCCGCGTTCGCCGCCGGCGGCGACGGCCTCGTCGATCTCCGCCCGAGTCATCTCGCCGAGCCGCAGTACGGTGCCGCGGTAGGTGACCACTTCCAGTTCCAGCACGTTCTCCGCGGTGCGGCCCCAGGCGAGAGAGTGCGAGCCGCACGCGTTGTTGCCGATCATCCCGCCGAGGGTGCAGCGGCTGTGGGTGGAGGGGTCCGCGCCGAAGAGCAGGCCGTGTTCGCCGGCGGCCCTCTGCAGTTCGTCCAGGACGATGCCGGGCTGCACCGTCGCCGTGCGCGCGTCGGGGTCCAGCGCGAGCAGACGGTTGAAGTAGCGGGAGAAGTCCATGACCACGCCGGAACCGACGGCCTGGCCCGAGGTGCTGGTGCCCGCGCCGCGCGAGGTGATCGGCACGCCCAGGCGACGGCACACGGCGAGCGTGTTGAGGACGTGCCGGCGCTCGCGGGGGAAGACCACGGCCAGCGGGATCCGACGGTAGTTGGAGGCGTCGGCCGAGTACTGGGCCCGCCGTCCGGCGTCACCGTGCACCTCGCCGCAGTCGTCCTGGGCGAGTGCCTCGGTCACGGCGGTCGTGTCGAGACGTCCCTGGCGCTGCGCTGTCGTCGCCACCGTGGTTCGGTCCCTCACGCTCGCCGGCCTTGTCGCCCTCACGATCCGTGCCCGCGCCCCTCTCCCACAAGACCCAGCAGAACGACAGAAATCACCGGTGAGAGCAAACAATGCTTACGCTGGGGCCGCGTCCGACAGGAGGAACAGCATGCTCAAACCCCAGCATCTGCTCACCTTGAGGGCCGTCCTGCGCACGGGCTCGTTCGTCCTCGCGGCCCGTGAGCTCGGCTACACCGCCTCCGCGATCTCCCAGCAGGTCTCGGCCCTGGAGAAGGAGACCGGGCTGGTGCTGTTCGAGCGGGAGGCGCACGGTATCCGGGCGACCGCTGCGGCTCACCGGCTGGTCGACCTCAGCGTTCCGGTGCTGGCCGCCATGAACGACCTCGGCCACCAGGTGCACCAGCTCGCCACCGGCGCCACCGGCCGGCTGAGACTGGGCAGCTTCCCCACGGCCGGTGTCCGGCTCGTACCGCCCGCGCTGTCGGCTCTGACGGCGGCACACCCGCGGGCGGAGATCCAGCTGGAGGAGGGCGAGCCGGAGGAGCTCCTCGCCGCGGTGAACGACGGCGATCTGGATGTGGCGCTGGTCTACGAATACGGGCTCAGCCCTCAGCAGTGGCCCGACGGTATGGCCCGCCACCACCTCGTGCGCGAGGATCTTGTCCTGCTCAGGGCCCGTGACAGCGGCCTGAGCGCACGTCTGACCGGGCTGTCCCGGGCCCGCTGGATCACCAGCGGGGAGAGAACCGCCGGTGCCCTTTCCCTCACCCGGCTGTGCGCGGCGGCCGGTTTCGCGGCCGAGGTCGCCTTCCGCAGCAACAACTACGACGTCGTACGGGAGTTGGTGGCCGCCGGTCTCGGCGTGGCCGTCGTGCCGGGGCTCGGTCATGCGCCCAGCGACACGGTGGAGGCGACCCGGCTTCCGCAGCGCTCGGCCTTCCGCCGCGTGCTGGCCCTGCACCGCGGGGAGAACAGCAATCCGCTGCTCGGCACGGCGATCCGCGCCCTGCGCGGTGCGGCACCGGTCGGGGATCCGTATGTGCACGCGGCCCAGGACGAACAGAAGGGGTAGGCGGCGCCGTCAGTACTCGGGCATGGCGAACCGTGCCATGTTGCCCATGCGGCGCCGGCTGTCGGCGAGTACGCGGGTCGCCTCCGCGAGGATCGCGCGGTCGACCGGCGGGAGTCGGTCGAGACGAACGACGTCGGTCGCGGTCCGGCCGGCGGTGGTCTGCTCCATCTGCCATGCGAGCCTGATGCCCTGAACGGCGTCGAAGGCGTCGGCGAGGGCGACAGCGTCGGTCTCGCTGAGCATGGCGGATCCCCCGGCCGCCAGGAGGCGTTGGTCCGTCGGCAGCGCTGTCGAGCCCACGCTGAGGGCGGCCCAGCGCGCGATGTTGGCGATCGGGACGAGGAACTGCGCCTTCAGATCGATCTTCTTCCTGCGCCACGGGGTGGCCCGGCCGCTCTGCGCGATCGATGCCGCCAGCAGCATGGACATCGTGCGCGGATGCATCCGGAGGTCCCCGAAGACCCGGGCGACTTCGGGCAGTCCGCGATCGCCGTGGATCGGGCGGCCGTCGACCAGCAGGCAGGTCATGATGACCGCTTCGTCGGCTTCGGGGGCGGTGATCCAGTCCCGGCCCGCCCGGGCCCAGTCCGCGTGGGTCCGCGCGAACTTCGCGTCGACCGGGCTGACCCCGTGCCGGTCGTGTGCGAGGCCGGCCTGCTCCAGCACTTCGGCGATCTGCAGGAACATGGGCCGGTACTCGGCGATCTCGGCGGCGTCGAGGGCGTTGTCGAACGAAGCCGCCGCGTCGATGTCCGACGACAGCAGGGCCTCCCGACGCCCGTTGCTGCCGAGCGAGAGCCAGGTGAACGCGTCGGGCCGCAGATGCGGATACTGCTCCGAGACGAGCTCGATGGTCCGGCGTACAGCGGAGTCGATGATGGCCGAGTGGACGGTGATGATTCGGCTCGGAGCCAGTCCCTTGGCCCTGAGGCCGGTCAGCATGCCCGGCACCGACCGGTAGCGGTCCTTGAGGTCGTCGACCGTCTCGGCCCGGTGGATCTGCTCGTGCAGGGAGGCTCCGGCGGTGGTCGACGAGACGACGAAGTCGCGTGCGGCGACGGCACCGTGGAGCTGGTCGGCGCGATCGGTGACGAGAACGACGTCGCCGTCGGACTCCAGCACGGTGATGAGGGCCTCGGCGGCGGAGGCGCCCAGCCGGATGGACGGTGCGTCGGCCCGCATCGCGGTACTCACCGCTGCGGTGACCGGCGACGCCGAGGCCACGGCCCGCCGGATCCCGGCATCGGTGAGGATGCCGTGGCCGCCGTTCTCCTGCCGGACTGCGACATAGGACAGCCCCGTCTCCTCCATCCGCGCCGCCGCCTGCGCGATGGTCATGGTCGGTTCGACCAGCAGGGGCGGCGCCACGATCAGGTCGTCGACGAGGGTGTAGCTCGGGATGGAGCCGTGCGCCATCATCCGACGGCTCATGTCGACTTCCCGCGCGAGCAGTTGGGCACCGTGACGCGTCGCGAACACCGGATCGACCAGGTCGGGGTCCAGGCGTACCACGACGGTCTCCCCGGACGCCTCGACGCGCGGGCCCACGGCCTCGCCGAGCAGGGTCGCCACGTACCCGAACATCTCGGTCGGGCCGAGGTGGTAGGCGGGCAGTTCCCGGATGCGGTCGGGGTTCGTCCAGACGGAGACCCGGCCGTGCCACACCACTTGGAGGCCACGCTCGGGCCGCGCGAAGGCGTCGAGGATCACTTCGCCCGTGCCGTAGGACGCCACCGTGGCACGCTCGGCCGCCCGGGCGAGGCGGTCCGCGTCGAGGGTGTCGAGCGGCGGGCACAGCCGCAGGAACTCCACCAGCGAGCGGACGTCCACCGGATGGGCGGGATTCATCATGGGCTCCTTGGATCGAACGGCCGACCGGTGAACGACGGTCGAGCGGCCCCGCGGGATCGCGCGGCCGCTCGGCCTCACCGGCACCGAGTGCTGCTGAGCGGGGCTGCTCCGTTCACGACGTGGCGACGGCCTCGTGTTCTTCCGTCGGCTGCTGGGCCAGAACCTGGCTGAGTTCCTCCGTCGGACCGCCCGACCGCACCGCCCAGACGAAACTGCCGACGGCGATGAGCGCCATCACGATCAGGTCGGTCGGAGCATCGATCGCGGGGCTTTCCATCGGGCCGTACTCGCCGAGGTACGAGACGAGCAGCATCGCGAGGAAGGTGCCGACGATCCAGACGCCGCTGCGCACATGCCGCCGGCCCTCGGCCGTGCTCACCGCGTAGAGCCCGGCCAGGAAGGCGGCGACGGCCAGGGTCATGGCGGTGAAGTACACGGGGAAGCTCCACCCGTCGGCGGCCTGCTTCTGATCACGGTTGAACAGCCAGCCACCCCCGACCGCGATGAAGATCCAGGCGACGCCGAACACCCCGGACGCCACCCAGCTGCCCACGGCCTTGCTCCACCCGTTCTGCACGCTGTTGTACGCGCCGTAGACCGGCAGGGCGAGGAACACGATCGTGAACAGGTTGATCAGGGAGACCCAGCCAGCGAAGTAGATGAGCATCAGGCTCGCGGCAAATCCCGCGAGCGCCCAGAAGTACGCCCACTTGACGCGGACCGGGCGGTGCATGTCGGGCGCGGTGCGCCGGAGGACCATCATCACCGGGCCCCCCATGACGTAGGACAGCGTGAGCGCGACCGACACCTGCGAGACGAACGAGTACCAGCTCGGTGCCGGGAAGAAAAAGAAGAAGCCGAGCAGCGTGCACACCAGGAGTCCGACGATCGGTGTGCCGTACTTGTTGATCTTCTGCGCGCCCTTGGGCAGCTCACCGTTGACCGACATCGAGTACACCGAGCGAGCGCCGATCCCCAGCCACACCCAGCCGGTCGCCGCCGGGGACAGCGCCGCGTCGCTCAGCAGAACGGTCGCGAACCAGGCGAAGCCGGCTGCCGTGACGGCGTTGAGCAGCGGGGAGGACGCCCAGTCACTGGTCATCAGGCCGGTCCAGTCGCCGGGGGCGACCTGTGCGTCGTTCCAGTTGACGGCACCGAGGAAGCCGACCTGCAGAACGACGTAGATCACGAGTGGAATGAGCAGGCCGCCGACGATCATCGCGATCGGGATGTTGCGCTGCGGGTTGACCGCCTCACCGCCGAAGTCGAGGATCTGTCGCAGTCCCGAGTAGGCGAAGACGATGCCGCCACCCGCCAGGGCGCCGAAGATCGCTCCGGACCCCTGCGGCGCGAAGCCGCCGCCGATCGTGAAGTTGGCCGACGAGAAGGCCGTGAACATCAGTCCGGCGGTCACGACCGGGATGACGAGCTTCCACACCGTGACCCACTTGTTCGACTCGCTGAGCAGCTTGGCGCCCATCGAGTTGAGGAAGAAGAACACGAACAGCAGGCCGAACCCGACGAGGATGCCCGTCGGCCACGACAGCACCATCGTGCCGCCGCTCTCGGTGAGCCAGCCCAGTTCGGGCCAGTGGCCGCCGACGTAGGTGATGACCGCCTGCACTTCGATCACCGGCAGCGCCAGTGCGGCGATCAGATAGCCCCAGCCGTTGAAGAAGGAGAGGAAGGCGCCGTGGGTGAGCCGCGGGTAGCGGACCCCGGCGCCCGACCTCGGCAGCATCGTGCCGAGTTCCATCCAGGTGACGCCGATGACCGCGAAGAAGACCGCGCCGAGGACCCAGGTGATGATCGAGGCCGGCCCCGCGAGGCTGGCGGCGGCGAGCGTCGCCAGGAGCCAGCCGGACCCGACCTGGACGCTCACGGCCAGGGCGATCAGCCCGACGAGGCTGATCCGCTTCTTCAGGTGCGCGTCACTGGCCTCGTATGCGCCCTCGACCGGCCCTGGTGGCTGTGTGTCTCTCACGATGACTCCTTTGTCCTTGTGCGAGTCGATTGCCTTGTCGACGCCAGGGCAGCGGAGGTCGTCAGCACCCATCCGTGGCGCGCAGATTGTCGGACAATCTTGCGGGAAATTACGGCCCCGGGTGAGTCCGGGTCAACGGATACGACAGAATCTGTTGCAGATTGTCAGACGACTACGGGGTGCTGATCTCAGTGAGAGGAGCCCGCTCCCGCGGAGGCACTCAGGATGTCGACGAAGGCGGCCACCGTCGGCCGTTGCGCGGCGAAGGAACGGAACACCACCACGATGTGCCGCTCCATGGGCTCGTGCAGATCGAGAACATCGAGGCGGGACGGCCGCAGTCGCAGCATCAGATCCGTCACCACGCTGACCCCGACGCCGGCCTCGACCAGGGCGAGGGTGGCGGCGGTGTCCGTCACCTCGTGCAGGACCTGAGGCTCGAAGCCGGCCCGGCGGCACGCGGTGAGCACAGCGCGGCCGTAGTAGCTACGGATCGACGGCATGATCCATCCCTGGCCCCGGGCGTCCGCGAGGGAGATGCTCCGCGGCCCCGGCAGGGCGCCGACCGGAACCGCGAGCGAGAAGCGCTCACGGGACAACTCCCGCACACGCAGCGACGGATCGCGCGGGATGGGCACGTCCGGGTAGTCGAGGCCCAGCGCCAGATCCACGGTCCCGCCCGCGACCGCGTCGTACACCTCGTCCACGTCCATGTCCCGGCTGCGCACGGTGACGCCGGGATGCTTCTCGCGCACCTGCCGCAGGGCGGGCGGCAGGATCTCGGCGGCAGCCGTGGCGAAGAGCCCGACCCGCAGCGTCCCGGAGATCTCGTTGCGGGTGCGCTCCAGCGCTTCGACGGCCTCGGCCTCGGTGGTGAGGATGCGTTCGGCGTGCCGAGCCAGCGTCGTCCCGGCATCGGTGAGTTCCACGCGGCGGCCGACCCGCCGCAGCAGCTGCATCCCGGTGGCCTTCTCCAGTGCGGCGATCTGCTGCGACACCCCTCCGGGGGTGTACCCCAGGGCCTCCGCGACCGCGGTGACGGTGCCGCGCCTGGTCAGTTCCACCAGCGAACGCAACTGCGCACTCGTCCAGTCCATATAGGAATCCTAAAAGATCGGAAGCACTAACCGTTGATAGACGTCAACGATTGCGTTGCTGCACGATGACGCACAGACAGCTGCTCGGCGTTGTAATGCACTGACTTCACGCAATGACAGCCCCTCCGCCCCTCAGAAGGGCGGCTCCTGGAAAGGAGTGGCCTGTTGTCCTCCTCCGCCCTCCGCACCATCCCGGCCGCCGCCGATGTCGTGATCATCGGCGGCGGCGTGATGGGTGCGAGCGCCGCGTTCCACCTCGCCGAGGCCGGCGTGCGGAACATCGTCGTCATCGAGCGCGGTGAGCTCTGCTGCGGCAGCTCCGGCAAGCCGATCGGCGGTGTGCGCGCCCAGTTCTCCGACCCGCTCAACATCGAACTCGGCAGCCGCAGCCTGCGCGCCTACCGGGAATTTCCCCACCGGCCCGGCGCCGACATCAAGCTCGACACCGTCGGCTATCTCTTCCTGCTCGACAACGAGCAGCAGGTGCGCGACTTCGCAGCCGGAGTCGAGCTCCAGAACAGCCTGGGCGTGGCCAACCGCATGATCGACCCCGAGGACGCGCGGCGCCTGTGCCCCTACATCAGCACCGACGGTCTGGTGGCCGCCGCCTACTCCCCCGCCGACGGACACGCCCGCCCCGCCCTCGTCGTGGAGGGCTACGCGCAGGCCGCGGCCCGGGCCGGCGTCACCATCGTCACCCAGACCGCGGTCACGGGTATCGACACGGCCGGGGACCGTGTCACCGGTGTCCACACGAGCCACGGCCGTATCGCCTGCGGCGCCGTCATCTGCACGGCGGGCGCCTGGTCGGGCCTGATCGGCGACATGGTCGGCGTCCTCCTGCCCATCCGGCCGGTGAGGCGGCAGCTGGCGTTCACCGCGCCGCTCACGCCGCCCGCGCCGCGCGTACCGTTCACCATCGACTTCTCGTCGTCCGCCTATTTCCACAACAGCGACGACGGGTTGCTGTTCGGGCTGGCCGACCCCGACGAGCAGGAGGGCTTCGACACCACCTGGACCCCGCGGTGGCTGGAGCTGTTCCGCACCGTCGCCCGTCGCCGCGCCCCGGCCCTGGCCGGCATGAAGACGGTCGGCGGATGGGCCGGCCTCTACGAGGTCACGCCCGACCACAACGCGCTGATCGGCCGGTCCACCGAGTTGCCCAACTTCCTCTACGCCGCCGGGTTCTCCGGGCACGGCTTCCTGCAGGCGCCCGCGGTCGGCGAAGTACTGCGTGATCTGTACCTGGAGCGCGAGCCGTTCACGGACGTCTCCCCGCTCAGCGCCGACCGGTTCCGCCACGGCGCCGAGATCCGCCCCGAGGCCCATGTGGTCTGAACCCGACCTCCCGACCGAAAGGCCGAACCATGTCGACGATCAGCCAGTGGCAGCTGCGGGCCGCGTTCGCGGCTCGGCTGTCGCAGATGTACGGGCAGGAGGTGCCCGCCTACACCACGCTCGTGGACGTCTCGCGCGAGGTCAACGAGGACGTCCTGCGCGCGCGGGGAGCCGACGCCGAACGTCTGGGGTCCATCAGCCGGGTGACCGCCGAGCGGCACGGGGCCATCCGGGTCGGCACACCACGGGAGCTGGAACAGGTCGCCCGCGTCTTCGCCGCTCTCGGCATGCACCCGGTCGGCTTCTACGACCTGCGGGAGGCCGCCGCCAGTGCAGTTCCCGTCGTCTCCACCGCCTTCCGGCCGGTCGACGGCGAGGAACTGGCCCGCAACCCCTTCCGGGTGTTCACCTCCATGCTCACGCCGGCCGACCCTCGCTTCTTCACCCCTGACCTGCGCGCACGCCTGGAGACCTTCCTCGCCGGCCGCGAGCTCTTCCCCCCGGAACTGGTCGCCCTGGCCGACCGGGCTGCGACCGAGCGGGAACTGCCCCAGCAGGAGGCCGAACGTCTCCTGCGGCTCGCCGTGCAGGCCTTCGAACTGTCGGCGGAGCCGGTCGACCGGGCCTGGTACCAGGAGTTGGAGCGGGTCTCCGCCGTCGCCGCGGACATCGGCGGGGTCCGCAGCACCCACATCAACCACCTCACCCCGCGCGTCCTGGACATCGACGAGCTGTACCGCCGTATGACCGAGCGCGGCATCGAGATGATCGACACCATCCAGGGCCCGCCGGCCTGGAAGGGCCCCGACGTCCTGCTGCGGCAGACCTCCTTCCGCGCCCTGGCCGAACCCCGCGCCATGCGTCTCGCGGACGGCAGCGTCGAAAGCGGTGCGCTGCGGGTCCGCTTCGGCGAGGTGGAAGCGCGCGGTATCGCCCTCACCCGCGACGGCCGCGCCCTCTACGACGACCTCCTCGGCCGCGTCGACGAGGTGGCCCGGAATTCCGCCGAGGCCCGCGGCGACATCGCGCGTGCCGTATGGGAGCTGCACATGCCTGGCACCGAAGAAGAACTCGCCGCGAAAGGACTGGCCTACTTCACCTACCACCTCGCGGCGGACCGGCCCCGCGACGGCAGCCACCCGCCCACCGGTATCGGCGATCTGGTGCGGCAGGGCTGGGTACAGGCCGAGCCCATCGTCTACGAGGACTTCCTGCCCCGCTCCGCCGCCGGCATCTTCCAGTCCAACCTCAGCGGCGAGGGCACCCGCGACAACGACCAGGAAGGCACCGCCTACGACGCGGCCTGGCTGTCCGGCGCCATGGGCCGCGACGTACTGGACCCCTACGCCCTCTACGCACGGCAGCAGGGCCGCTCCCTCGCCCAGGTCGCCCGCGAACTCGACCTCACCGACACCCCGGGCTGATCCCTCACTCCCGCAAAGGACCACCATGACCAGCACCGCACTGCCCACCACGGACGACCTGCGCGCCCGCGCCCGCACCGCCCTGCAGCACGTCGGAGTCGACGTCCCCGAAGGCGGCGACCTCCAGGCCCGCACGCCCCTCACCGGCGAGAACCTCTTCGGGGTGACCGCCGCCACCGACGCCGACACCGAAGCGGCGATCGCGGCCACCCGCGAGGCCTTCCTCACCTGGCGCACCACGCCCGCGCCGCGGCGCGGTGAACTCGTGCGCCGCCTCGGTGAGTTGCTGCGCGAGCACAAGGGCGACCTGGCCGACCTGGTGACCATCGAGGCGGGCAAGATCCGCTCCGAGGCGCTCGGCGAGATCCAGGAGATGATCGACATCTGCGAGTTCGCGGTCGGTCTGTCCCGTCAGCTGTACGGCCGTACGATCGCCTCCGAACGCCCCGGCCACCGCCTCGCCGAGACCTGGCACCCCCTCGGCGTGGTCGGCGTCATCTCCGCCTTCAACTTCCCGGCCGCCGTATGGTCCTGGAACACCGCCGTCGCCCTGGTCTGCGGCGACACCGTGGTCTGGAAGCCCTCCGAGCTCACGCCGCTGATCTCCCTGGCCTGCGACCACCTGCTGGCCCGGGCCGCCGACGAGGTCGGTGCTCCGCGTGACGTGCACCGGCTCCTGCTCGGCGACCGGGCGGTGGGCGAGAAACTCGTCGACGATCCCCGCGTCGCCCTGGTCAGCGCCACCGGTTCGACCCGCATGGGCCGCGAGGTCGGCCCCCGGGTCGCCGCACGCTTCGGCCGCAGCCTGCTGGAACTCGGCGGCAACAACGCCGCGATCGTCGCCCCGTCCGCCGATCTGGACCTCGCCGTCCAGGGCATCGTCTTCGCCGCGGCCGGCACGGCGGGCCAGCGCTGCACCACCCTGCGCCGGCTCATCGTCCACCGCGACATCGCCGACACGCTCATCGAGCGGCTGACCGCCGCGTACCGCAAGCTCCCCATCGGTGACCCGTTCGACGACTCCACACTGGTCGGCCCACTGGTGTCCACCACCGCCCTCGACGCCATGACCGACGCCGTCAGCCGCGTCCGGGCCGAGGGCGGCAAGGTCCTGGCCGGCGGCAACCGGCGGCTGTCCGAGGCCGCGCCCTCGGCGGCCTACGTCGAGCCGGTCCTGGTCCGCGTCGACGAACAGTCCGGCGTCGTACGGGAGGAGACTTTCGCGCCCATCCTGTACGTCCTCACCTACAACACCCTGGAGGAGGCCATCGCCCTGCACAACGACGTCCCCCAGGGCCTGTCCTCCAGCATCTTCACCCGCGACCAGCAGGAAGCCGAGATCTTCCTGTCCGCCGCCGGCTCCGACTGCGGCATCGCCAACGTCAACGTGGGCCCGAGCGGC
>CBFGZZ010000308.1:0-10960 GCA_965653385.1 uncultured Streptomyces sp.
CCGAAACCCCACGCGGCGCCCGCCCAAGGCGCAACGGCCCAACCGCCGGAGGTAGGGGGTGGTGCTGCGCCGACACGGCACCACCCCCACCATGGCCCGTTCGAGGCCGCGAACGCCGCTCGGGACGGCGTTGCTCAAGTTTCAACCAGGCCAGAGCCGTCCACCAGGGTTGCAAGGGGTTGCAACTTGTTGGCGTCTGTGTGCGGAGTGTGTGCCTCCGCGAGCGGCGGGCGGCACTATGAGACACACGGTCAGGACACACCCGAACGGAGAGGACCCTTGGCGCACTCGCCGACGGACGTGACGCAGCTGGCCGCCGTGGACGCGGCGCGGGCGGCCCGAGTACTCAGCGAGGTCCGCGCCGCCACGCTCTCCGGCCGGCGCGCCCCCGTCGCGCCGCGCCCGGTGATCGAGCAGTCCTGGTCACGCATGCTGCGCAGCGGCGTCGACCCGGACCACGACTTCAGGTCCGGGCTGCTGACCCGCGAGGAGGTGCAGCGGCGCCGGGAGGACACCACGCTCAGACATGTCCTGCCGGTGCTGCGCGAGGGCCTGCTGTCGGTCGCGGACGTCGCCCACCACATCATGGTCGTCGCCGACGACGACGGCCGGGTGCTGTGGCGGGAGGGCAACTCCTCCGTGCTGCGCAAGGCCGACCACCTCGGCTTCGAACTCGGCGCCGACTGGCGGGAAAGCGTCGTCGGCACGAACGGCGTGGGGACCCCGGCGGTCGTGCGCCGGCCCGTGCAGGTCTTCGCCTCCGAGCACTTCCAGCGCTCGCAGACCTCCTGGACCTGCACCGGCGCCCCCATCACGGATCCCCGGGACGGCAGGCTGATCGGCGTGGTGGACATCAGCGGGCCGCTGGAGACCATGCATCCGGCGACGCTCGCCTGGGTCGACTCGGTGGCCAAGCTCGCCGAGGCCCGGCTGCGAGAGCTGCATCTGACCTCGCTTGAGCGGCTGCGTGCGGTGGCGGCGCCGGTGCTGGCGCGGCTGCCCGGCCGGGCGCTGGTGGTGGACCGCGACGGCTGGACGGCAGCGGTGTCCGGAATGCCGTACACGCACCGGATCGCGCTGCCCAAGTCGCTGTCGCCGGGCCGACGGTGGCTGCCGCCGCTGGGCCTGTGCTCGGTGGAGCCGCTGGCCGGCGGCTGGCTGCTGCGGGCCTCGGTGGAGCCGGTTCCGGCCGCGGCGACACGGATCGCGCTGGACCTGACCCAGCCGCGCCGCTGGTCGGTGACGGTGTCCGGCGGCGCCGGGTCCTGGAGCCACGAACTGAGTCCCCGGCATGCCGAGTTGCTGTACCTGCTGGCCCTGCACCGGGCCGGCCGCAGCGCCGCGGAGCTGGCCGAGGACGTGTTCGGGGACGCGGGGCGTACGGTGACGGTGCGCGCCGAGATGTCCCGGGTACGGCGCTACCTCGGGGCGTTCCTGGAGCATCGGCCGTACCGCTTCCGCGAGGACGCGGAGGTCGAGGTGCTGCTGCCGGACGACCCGCGCGATCTGCTGCCGCACTCGACGGCACCCGCGGTGGCCCGGGGGCGGATCTCGGCCGACGTGTCCTGAGTCAGGACGGCCCGCGGAGTACATCTTCCGCATATTTGCGGGGTCTTAGTCCGCAACCACGCTCAACTGCCGTAGCATCCCTGTACGGGCCGCCCCACCTGCTCCTTTGGTCAACGCACAGACCAATAGCCGCAGTTGGCCCGCCTCGGGAGGTTGTGATGAAGCACCGCGGCAGACATCGTCGACGCAAGCAGGGCCGCGCGGTGCGCGCGTTCCTCGCCGGAACCGCCCTCGCGCTCACCGCCGCCGCGACGATGATCAGCGCGTCACAGGCCACGGTCGGCGACAACCCCGGGGCGCTGGAGCCCCTCACCAGGGCGGCGGAGACCCGCGCACTCCGGCTGCAGGAGCAGTTGGTCCCGCAGGCCACCCTCGACGAACTCGCCTCCGGGATGGGCAGGCCGGTCGGTGTCAGTGCCGTCCTGGAGACCGCCGACCGGAGCCTGCGTACCGCGTCCGGCTGCACGGCCGACGAGCGCACGGCACTGCCGATCTCGCCGGCGGCCACCCGCGCGTACTGCTGGGACGCCGCCGACACCCGGACCTGGCGGGCGGGGGCGATCACCACCTCGGGCGACGCCGACGACGACGGCTGGTGGAACGACAACCGGGTGCTGCTCTCCGGCTGGAGCCAGGGCACCGCCGACCGCGGTCTCGCCCGGGTCGCCTTCGTCGACGCGAACGACCTGAGCCGCCTCAGGTACGCGTCGGCCCTCCTGGTCGTCCCGGTGGACGGCGGACGCGACTACCGCGCCCTGCCGTCCCGCCTGTCGGGGATGGTCTGGTACCAGGACAAGCTGCTGGTCACCGCGGGCGACGGCCTGTACGTGTACGACATGAACCGCGTCCAGCGCACCACGGTGGACAGCTCCGCGGTGGGCCGCGTCAAGGATGGCTGGTCGGCGCACGGCTACCGGTTCGTCCTGCCGGCCGTCGGCTCGTACCGGCTGACCGGCGGAAGCAGCGCTCCCGCGCTCGGCGGCATCTCCCTGGACCGGGCCACGGCGCCCGACAGCCTGGTCGCGAGCGAGCGGACCGCCGTCGACAGCGACCGGCACGCCCGTCTGTGGCGCTACGACTTCAGCAAGGACCCGGCCCGCGCCGGCCTGCTCTCCACCGACGCCACCGGATCCGCGTCCGCGGTCGAGGCGTACGAGACGGAGGCGTCCGGCATCGCGGGCGTCCTGTCCCGCCCTTCCGCCGGGACGGAGCGCTCCGACTGGTACGTCAGCCGCGCCCCGGGCTCCACGGACCGGCAGGGCAGCCTGTGGCGCCAGGACACCGACGGCGCCGAGGCGACCCGCTGCGGCTCGCAGGACGCGCCCCGCTGCTGGGGCGTCCGGGCCGGCCCGCTGTCGTACTGGGAGGCGACCGGGGAGGTCTGGTCCCAGTCAGGGCGGATGCTGTTCGCCGTGCCGCTGACGTCGATCGACCGAGCACTGGGGTAGCCGCCCGGCCAGGGGCGGCCCGCGTGGCCGCCGATCGACAGATCGGCCACTCGGGTGGTTCCCTGGCCGACATGCCCAACATCGCCGTGACCACCTGGTCCCTGGAACAGACCGCGCCCACCGACCTCCTCCCGGCCCAGACCCCGGAGGGCGACGTGAAGATCGTCCGCTCCGAGGTGCCCTCCCCCGAGTTCAGCCGCTTCCTGTACACCTCTGTGGGCGGCGACATCCTCTGGACCGACCAGCTCGGCTGGACGTACGCGCAATGGCAGGCACACCTGGAGCGCGCTGGAGTCGAGACCTGGGTGGCCTACGACCGCGGCACGCCCGCCGGCTACCTGGAGCTGAGCCCGCAGGACGACGGCGTCGTGGAGATCGAGCACTTCGGCCTGATCCCGGCCTTCCGCGGACGCCGCATCGGCGGGCACCTGCTGTCGTACGGCGCCGCCCGCGCCTGGGACCTCGCGGACCGCTGGCCGGGCCTCGCCCAGACGAAGCGGGTCTGGCTGCACACATGCAGCAAGGACGGCGAGCACGCCATGGCCAACTACCAGCGTCGTGGCTTCACGCTCTTCGACACCAAGGTCGAGGAGGAGGCCGTGGTGGCCACGCCCGGTCCGTGGCCGGGCGCCTACCCCGGCTGAGCTGGGGAGGAAAGGCCCGATACAGGCCATGTGACCAACACCACCCTTGTCTCACTCTCCGGGACAAGGGTGTCCGCATCTTGGACGAAGCTGGACTCTGTCCAGATCGCCGTGACACGCTTCCGTCATGTCTGGAACTGGAATTGCCTTGGTGAGTCGGCGGCACGTCGACCTCGGCCGCATGTCCAGCGCCATCTGTCCGGCGCGCTGACAGCCCCGCAGCGCCCGACATCTCTCTCTTCTCGCTTCATTCCCGCGCAATGACGCGCACCTATACCCATGCGCCCGTATGCGCAGGTCAGAGCCGCATTCCGCCTGTCCCGAAGGACGTATCAACCATGGCCGCCACCCCGCAGAAACCTGCCGCCGCGACTCCCCGCCGCAAGGTGAGCCGTCACCGCGGTGAGGGTCAGTGGGCCGCGGGGCACCACACCCCGCTGAACGGCAACGAACAGTTCAAGAAGGACGACGACGGTCTCAATGTGCGGACACGCATTGAGACGATCTACTCCAAGCGGGGCTTCGACTCGATCGACCCCAACGACCTGCGCGGCCGGATGCGCTGGTGGGGCCTGTACACCCAGCGCAAGCCCGGGATCGACGGCGGCAAGACCGCGATCCTGGAGCCGGAGGAGCTGGACGACAAGTACTTCATGCTGCGGGTGCGGATCGACGGCGGACGCCTCACCACCCAGCAGCTGCGGGTGATCGGCGAGATCTCCGAGGAGTTCGCGCGCGGCAGCGCGGACATCACCGACCGGCAGAACATCCAGCTGCACTGGATCCGCATCGAGGACGTGCCGGAGATCTGGAACCGCCTGGAGGCGGTCGGGCTGTCCACCACGGAGGCCTGCGGCGACTGCCCGCGTGTCGTCATCGGCTCGCCGGTCGCCGGGATCGCCGAGGACGAGATCGTCGACGGCACCTGGGCGATCGACGAGATCCACGAGCGGTACATCGGCAGCAAGGAGTTCTCCAACCTGCCGCGCAAGTTCAAGACGGCGATCTCCGGCTCCCCGCTCCTGGACGTGGTCCACGAGATCAACGACATCGCCTTCGTCGGTGTCGAGCACCCCGAGCACGGCCCCGGCTTCGACCTGTGGGTAGGCGGCGGGCTGTCCACCAACCCGAAGCTCGGCGTCCGCCTCGGCGCCTGGGTGCCGCTGGACGAGGTGCCCGAGGTGTGGGCCGGCGTGGTGGGCATCTTCCGTGACTGGGGTTACCGGCGCCTGCGGACGCGCGCCCGCCTGAAGTTCCTCGTCGCCGACTGGGGCCCGGAGAAGTTCCGCCAGGTCCTGGAGGACGACTACCTGGGGCGCAAGCTCGTCGACGGTCCCGCGCCCGCCGACCCCGCGGGCCGCTGGCGCGACCACGTCGGTGTGCACCGGCAGAAGGACGGCCGCTACTACGTCGGTTTCGCGCCGCGCGTCGGCCGGGTCGACGGCGCCACGCTCACGAAGATCGCCGAGGTGGCCGAGGCGCACGGCTCGAACCGGGTCCGCACCACCGTCGAGCAGAAGATGATCGTCCTCGATGTCGAGGAGGCGCAGGTCGAGCCGCTGGTCGAGGCCCTGGAGGCGCTGGACCTGACGGCCAAGCCGTCCCCGTTCCGGCGCGGCACCATGGCCTGCACCGGCATCGAGTACTGCAAGCTCGCCATCGTCGAGACCAAGGCGCGCGGCTCCCAGCTGATCGACGAACTCGAACGCCGCATCCCGGAGTTCGACGAGCCGATCACCATCAACCTCAACGGCTGCCCGAACGCCTGCGCCCGTATCCAGGTGGCGGACATCGGTCTCAAGGGCCAGCTGGTCCTCAACGACCAGGGCGAGCAGGTCGAGGGCTACCAGGTGCACCTCGGTGGCGCGCTGGGCCTGGAGGCCGGCTTCGGCCGCAAGGTGCGTGGTCTGAAGGTCACCTCCGACGAACTGCCCGACTACGTCGAGCGCGTGCTGAAGCGCTTCCAGGACGAGCGCGAGGACGGCGAGCGGTTCGCCGCCTGGGCCGCGCGCGCCTCCGAGGAGGCACTGTCGTGAGCGTCAGCGAACGACAGCGAAAGGAGGGGCCATGAGCGAGCGGGCCGCCCCCTTCTACTGCCCCTACTGCGGTGACGAGGACCTCCGTCCCAGCGAGCAGGGTCACGGCGCGTGGGAATGCGCGGCGTGCAACCGCGCATTCCAGTTGAAGTTCCTCGGGCTGCTCGCCCAGGGCCTTCAGCACAACGACGCAGGGGGAAAACGGATATGACGACGCTTCAGGAAGAGCGCACGACCGACGATCTGAAGGCGCTCGCCGAGCAGGCGGGCCGTGACCTGGAGGACGCCTCCGCGCTGGAGATCCTGCAGTGGGCGGTCGGCACCTTCGGCAAGCGCTTCTGCGTGACCTCGTCGATGGAGGACGCGGTGGTCGCCCACCTCGCCTCCCGCGCGATGCCCGGCGTGGACGTCGTCTTCCTCGACACCGGCTACCACTTCGAGGAGACCATCGGCACCCGCGACGCGGTCGAGGCCGTGATGGACGTCAACGTCATCACGCTCACCCCGCGCCAGACGGTCGCCGAGCAGGACGCCGAGTACGGTCCGAAGCTGCACGACCGCGACCCCGACCTGTGCTGCAAGCTGCGCAAGGTCGAGCCGCTGGAGCGGGGCCTGAAGGACTATGTGGCCTGGGCGACCGGCCTGCGCCGCGACGAGTCCCCGACCCGGGCGAACACCCCGGTCGTCGGCTGGGACGAGAAGCGCCAGAAGGTCAAGATCTCCCCGATCGCCCGCTGGACGCAGGACGACGTCGACGCCTACGTCACCGAGCACGGCGTCCTCACCAACCCACTGCTGATGGACGGCTACGCCTCCGTCGGCTGCGCGCCCTGCACCCGCCGGGTCCTGCAGGGCGAGGACGCCCGGGCCGGCCGCTGGGCGGGCCGAGCCAAGACCGAGTGCGGACTGCACGGCTGACCCATGACCGAGTCCTCGGCGTTTCCCACGCCTTCTGCGAATTTGGAGAACCACGTGACGAGCGGAGCCACCGTCTGGCTCACGGGTCTGCCGAGCGCCGGCAAGACCACCATCGCCTACGAACTGGCCGGCCGGCTCCGCGAGGAGGGCCACCGCGTCGAGGTGCTCGACGGCGACGAGATCCGCGAGTTCATCTCGGCGGGCCTCGGCTTCAGCCGCGAGGACCGGCACACCAACGTGCAGCGCATCGGCTTCCTCGCCGAACTGCTCGCCCGTAACGGCGTGACGGCGCTCGTCCCGGTGATCGCGCCCTACGCCGACAGCCGTGACGCGGTACGCAAGCGCCACCAGGAGGGCGGGACGGCGTACCTCGAGGTGCACGTGGCCACTCCGGTCGAGGTGTGCTCCGTACGCGATGTGAAGGGGCTGTACGCCAAGCAGGCCGCGGGCGAGCTGACGGGGCTGACCGGGGTCGACGACCCGTACGAGGCGCCCGAGTCGCCCGATCTGCGGATCGAGTCGCAGAACCAGACCGTCCAGGAATCCGCGGGCGCGGTCCACGCGCTGCTCACCGAGAGGGGACTGGCATGACGACGACCGTTGCCACGGTCAAGGGAGGCGAGGACGGTACGGACTCCCCGTACGCCCTCTCCCACCTGGACGCGCTGGAATCCGAGGCCGTCCACATCTTCCGTGAGGTGGCGGGCGAGTTCGAGCGGCCGGTGATCCTGTTCTCCGGCGGCAAGGACTCCATCGTCATGCTGCACCTGGCGCTGAAGGCGTTCGCGCCGGCGCCGGTGCCGTTCACGCTGCTGCACGTCGACACTGGGCACAACTTCCCCGAGGTCATCGAGTACCGCGACCGTACGGTCGAGAAGCACAACCTGCGGCTGCACGTCGCGTCGGTGCAGGACTACATCGACCGGGGGGTGCTCAAGGAGCGCCCGGACGGCACGCGCAACCCGCTGCAGACGGTGCCGCTGACGGAGAAGATCCAGAGTGAGAAGTTCGACGCGGTCTTCGGCGGCGGTCGGCGCGACGAGGAGAAGGCGCGGGCCAAGGAGCGCGTCTTCTCGCTGCGGGACGAGTTCTCGCAGTGGGACCCGCGCCGGCAGCGGCCCGAGCTGTGGAACCTGTACAACGGCCGGCACGCGCCCGGCGAGCACGTCCGCGTGTTCCCGCTGTCCAACTGGACCGAGCTGGACGTGTGGCAGTACATCGCCCGTGAGGGGATCGAGCTGCCGCAGATCTACTTCGCGCACGAGCGTGACGTGTTCGCCAGGGGCGGCATGTGGCTGACGGCGGGCGAGTGGGGCGGGCCCAAGGACGGCGAGACCGTCGAGAAGCGGCTCATCCGCTACCGGACCGTCGGCGACATGTCCTGCACGGGTGCCGTCGACTCCGACGCGGTGACCCTGGAACAGGTCATCGCCGAGATCGCCGCGTCCCGGCTCACCGAGCGCGGCGCCACCCGCGCCGACGACAAGCTCTCCGAGGCCGCGATGGAAGACCGCAAGCGCGAGGGGTACTTCTAAGCATGAGCACGATCACGACCGAGGAGCTCTCGGCCACCACACTGCTGCGGTTCGCCACCGCGGGCTCCGTCGACGACGGAAAGTCCACGCTCGTCGGCCGGCTGCTGCACGACTCCAAGTCGGTGCTCGCCGACCAGCTGGAGGCCGTCGAGCACGCCTCCCGCAACCGCGGCCAGGAGGCGCCCGACCTGGCGCTGCTGACGGACGGTCTGCGCGCCGAGCGCGAGCAGGGCATCACCATCGATGTGGCGTATCGCTACTTCGCGACCCCGCGCCGCCGGTTCATCCTGGCCGACACTCCGGGCCATGTGCAGTACACCCGCAACATGGTGACGGGCGCGTCGACGGCCGAGCTGACGGTGATCCTGGTCGACGCCCGCAACGGCGTGGTCGAGCAGACCCGCCGGCACGCGGCGATCGCGGCCCTGCTGCGGGTGCCGCACGTCGTGCTCGCCGTGAACAAGATGGACCTGGTCGACTACCAGGAGTCCGTCTTCGCCGCGATCGCCGAGGAGTTCACGGCGTACGCGCTGGAACTGGGTGTCCCGGAGATCACCGCGATCCCGATCTCGGCGCTGGCCGGCGACAACGTGGTGGACGCGTCGGCGAACATGGACTGGTACGGCGGCCCGACCTTCCTGGAGCACCTGGAGACGGTCCCGGTCACCCACGACCTGAGCCACTGCCACGCCCGGCTGCCCGTGCAGGTCGTGATCCGGCCGCAGACCGCGGAGCACCCGGACTACCGGGGTTACGCCGGTCAGATCGCCGCCGGTTCGTTCCGGGTCGGCGAGTCGGTGACCGTGCTGCCGTCGGGCCGTACGTCGAAGATCTCCGGCATCGACCTGCTGGGCGAGCCGGTCGACATCGCGTGGACCACGCAGTCGGTGACCCTCCTGCTGGAGGACGACATCGACATCTCGCGCGGCGACCTGATCGTGCCGACCAAGGACGCGCCGCCGACCACGCAGGACATCGAGGCCACCGTCTGCCATGTCGCCGACGCGCCGCTGACCGTCGGTCACCGGGTGCTGCTCAAGCACGGCACGCGCACGGTCAAGGCGATCGTGAAGGACATCCCGTCCCGGCTCACGCTGGACGACCTGTCCCTGCACCCGCACCCGGGGCAGCTCGTCGCCAACGACATCGGCCGGGTGAAGGTCCGTACCGCCGAGCCGCTGCCGGTCGACTCCTACGCCGACTCGCGCCGCACCGGATCGTTCATCCTGATCGACCCCAGCGACGGCACCACGCTCACCGCGGGCATGGTCGGCGAGTCGTTCGCCTCGCCGGAGCCGGTCAAGGACGAGGCCGAGGACGACGGGTGGGACTTCTGACATGAAGGCCCACGACGTGTACTCCACGTTCGCGAAGGAGGGCGGCCGCGTCGGCAGCGGCGTCCTCGGCAGCGGGCAGGGCGGAGTGGCGCGATGTGCGCGCTGACGTGCGCGCACCGTGTGTGCGCCGGTCCCCACAATCCCGCCGACTCCCCGGCCACGACCTGACACGGGCGTGACGCCGGGCCACCGAGAGGAACGCCTCCCGTGCCTGCCACCCCCGCCCTGCGACGGACGTTCGCCGTCCTGGCCGCGCTGCCGCTGCTGGCCCTCGCGGCCTGCGGCTACGGCTCCCAGGCCAAGGAGAACACGGAGCACGCCATCGCCGGGGCGGCCAAGGTCGACGGCCTGGACTCGGTGCGGATCGGCTACTTCGGCAACCTCACGCACGCCACGGCACTGGTCGGGCGGCACGAGGGGCTGTTCCAGAAGGAGCTGGGCGGGACGACGGCGCAGTACGCCACGTTCAACGCCGGTCCCTCGGAGATCGAGGCGCTGAACTCCAAGTCCATCGACATCGGCTGGATCGGCCCCTCCCCCGCCATCAACGGCTACCTCAGGTCGGACGGCACGAATCTGCGGATCATCTCGGGTTCGGCCTCGGGCGGCGTGAAGCTCGTCGTCAACCCCGACAAGATCAAGTCCTTGAAGGACGTCAAGGGCAAGAGGATCGCCACGCCGCAGCTCGGCAACACCCAGGACGTGGCGTTCCTCGACTGGGTCGCCGAGCAGGGCTGGAAGGTCGACGCGCAGAGCGGCAAGGGCGACGTGTCCGTCGTCCGTACGGACAACAAGATCACGCCGGACGCCTACCGGTCGGGGTCGATCGACGGTGCGTGGGTGCCGGAGCCGACCGCGTCGAAGCTGGTCGCCGAGGGCGGGAAGGTGCTGCTGGACGAGGCCGACCTGTGGCCGGACAAGAAGTTCGTGATCACGAACGTCATCGTGCGGCAGGACTTCCTCAAGGAGCACCCCGAGGCCGTCGAGGCCGTACTGCGCGCCTCGGTGCGGACCAACCGGTGGATCGACGACAACCCGGAGAAGGCGAAGGCCGCGGCGAACGCGCAGCTGAAGTCCGACACCGGGAAGGCGCTGCCGACCGACGTGCTCGACCCGGCGTGGCAGTCCATCCAGGTCACCGACGACCCGCTCGCGGCCACGCTGAACACCGAGGCCCAGCACGCGTTCGAGGCGGGGCTGCTCCAGAAGCCGGACCTGACCGGCATCTACGACCTGACACCGCTGAACAGGGTCCTCAAGGCCGAGGGCGAACCCGAGTTCGACGACGCCGGGCTCGGCGTCGAGTAAGTCCCGTTTCCGGATTCCGAGTTCCCCAGGAGGTGACGACCATGGCTACCGCCCTCGCCAAGGCCGCCGACACGGATGCGTCCGTCGAGCACGCCGCGCGCATCGACCACGTCTCGAAGTCCTTCGCCGGCCCCGCCGGGCAGCAGCTCGTCCTGGACGACATCA
>CBFGZZ010000309.1:0-10902 GCA_965653385.1 uncultured Streptomyces sp.
TCGGCGACGAGGGCGGGCCTCAGGGCGTCGCCGTCGTGGAGCACGGGCCAGGCCGCGAGCCCTGAGCGCCCTGCGGCGAAGACCGCCCGCACCAGATTCCGCTCGGCGTGTGTCCGTGCGCTGGGGTCGCCCAGCAGCACAGCCCATGCCGGAGTCCAGGACAGCAAGGTCCAGTCGGCACTGAACACACCCACCGGGAACTCCCCGAGGCGAGCCAGCATCCGTTGGACCCCCGCGGGGACATGCGTGGAGATCGTCCCCTCCTGCGGAGGGAGGAGGCCGGCCAGCCGGTAGGCGTGGTCGCGCTCCATGGGTTGCAGTTGCAGTGCCCTGGCCAGGCTCGCGACCACCTGCGCCGAAGGGCTCGTGGCACGTCCCTGCTCCAGCCGCACCACATAGTCGACCGACAGCCCCGCGAGCTCGGCCAGTTCCTCGCGTCGCAACCCCACCGCACGTCGTCCGGGCCGCGAGGTCCGCCCGACGTCGGCGGGAGAAAGCCGGTCGCGCCAGCGGCGCAATGCCGTGCCAAGGGTCTCTTCCACCCGGCCATTGTGTCCGCCGTGCAGCCGTTGTGCCTGGTACCGGCAGTCCTACCGTCGCAGAGGGCACTGGTTGTCCTCTCGGCACGGACCGAGAGTGAACGCATGACGACAACATTCATCACCGGAGCCAACAAGTCCCTCGGGTACGAGACCGCCCGCCGATTGATCGAGGCCGGCCACACCGTCATCGTCGGTGCTCGCGATCCGCAGCGCGGCCAGGCGGCCGCCGACGCACTCGGTGCCCGCTTCGTCCAGATCGACGTGACCGACGACGCGTCGGTGGCCGCGGCCGCCGACGACATCGGGGCTCGCGAGGGCGGCATCGACGTCCTGATCAACAACGCGGGTGTCTTCGGGACGCACAGCCCCGCCGAACAGATCACGGCCGCTGACGCGAGCACGGTCTTCGACGTCAATGTCGTGGGGATCGTCCGGGTGACGCATGCGTTCCTGCCGCTGCTGCGCAAGTCCGCGAACCCGGTCATCGTCAATGTGTCCAGCGGCATGGGCTCGTTCGCGCTGACCCACGACACCGACCGCGCCGAGGGCCGGAACCTCGCGCCGCTCTACACGGCGTCGAAGGCCGCCGTGACCATGCTGACCACGCAGTACGCGAAGTCCTGGCCGGACGTGAAGGTGAACGCTGCGGACCCGGGCTACACCGCGACCGACTTCAACGGTCACAGCGGCCCGCAGACGGTGACCGAGGGAACCGACGCGATCGTCGAACTGGCCACCCTCGGGGCGGACGGACCTACCGGAACCTTCCGGGACCGCCACGGCGCGATGCCCTGGTGATCCACCTCTGAATGCACGCTGAGTGAGCCCCAGGGCATGACCCGGCGGCGTTCCGGGAACGATCCGGAGATGACGTCGTGGTTGGGGATGTCCTGTGGGAGGTAGCCGGAGAAGAGTGAGGCGCTTCCTGCCTGCGGGAACAGGAGTCTCGCCTGCGGGCACGGGAGACCCCGGGCTGTTCACCCCGGACTCGGTGACCTGGCAGATGCACGGCGACCCCATGATGTGGGTCGCCGGCATCCGCGCGCTCTACCTCCAGGCCCTGCAACCGCGCGCGGTACGCGGCGTCATGCAGAACTCTGACTTCCGTCAGGACGCCTGGGGCCGGCTGCTGCGCACCGCCGACTTCGTCGGCACGATCACCTACGGCACGACCGAGGCCGCCGAGAAGGCCGGCGCCCGGGTCCGCAAGATCCACAGCATGCTGGGCGCCACCGACCCGGACACGGGGGAGCGGTACGGCGTCGACGAACCCGCACTACTGCTGTGGGTGCACTGCGCCGAGATCGACTCCTATCTGCAGGTCGCGCGCCGCTCCGGCCTCCGCCTCACCGACGCCCTCGCCGACCGCTACATCGCCGAACACCGCGTCAGCGCCCGCCTGGTGGGTCTGGACCCCGACGCCGTACCGGCGAACCAGGACGAGATGGCGGCGTACTTCGAGAGGGTGCGCCCCGAGCTCGCGTGCGGACCCGAGGCACGCGCGGTGGACGACTTCCTGCTCCGCCCGCCGACGCACCCCCTGCTCGTCCCGGCGCGCGAGGTGCTATGGCGGCGCGTGGCCCACCTGGCGTACGCCGCACTGCCGCCGTTCGCCCACGAGCTGTACGGCAGACAGGCCCCGAAACCCGCCACCGTCACCCGCCAGTTGCGTGCCACAGGCACCCTGCTGCGCTGCGTTCCCGCACGTCTGCGCTGGCAACTCCCGCCCAAACACATCCTGCGCGCCATGGCCCGGCTCGGCCCGGGCTCCCGCCCGGCACCGTACAAACTCGGACGACAGCTCGCCATACTGGACGAGCCGGGGAGGGTGGGGCGGACCACAACGGGGGGCGAGCGCGGGAGATGGGGGACAGCAGGCTGATCCAGGGCCGGTACCGGCTGCTCGATCCGATCGGGCGCGGCGGTATGGGCGAGGTGTGGCGTGCGCGCGACGAGTCGCTCGGCCGGCATGTCGCCGTGAAGTGCCTCAAACCGCTGGGACCGCAGCACGACCACTCGTTCACGCGGGTCCTGCGGGAGCGGTTTCGCCGCGAGGCCCGGCTGGCCGCCGCTCTCCAGCACCGCGGCGTGACCGTCGTCCACGACTTCGGGGAGTCCGACGGGGTCCTGTTCCTGGTCATGGAGCTGCTCCAGGGCCGCAACCTCAGCCAGCTGCTGGAGGACAACAAGCACCACCCGCTGCCCGTCCCGGACGTCGTCGAGATCGCCGACCAGGTCGCCGCCGCCCTCGCCTACACCCACCAGCAGGGCATCGTGCACCGCGACCTGAAGCCCGCGAACATCATGCGGCTCGCCGACGGCACGGTGAAGATCTGCGACTTCGGCATAGCGCGTCTCGCCCATGACATCGGCTTCACCTCCCGGCTGACCGGCACCGGCATCGCGATGGGTACCCCGCACTACATGTCGCCGGAGCAGATCGGCGGCGACGAGGTGGACCAGCGCAGCGACCTGTACTCACTGGGTTGCGTGCTGTACGAGATCGCCACCGGGGTGCCGCCGTTCGACCTCGACGACCCCTGGGCGATCCTCGTCGGCCACCGCGACACCCCGCCCCGCCCACCGCGCAGCCACCGCGCCGACCTGCCCGAGTACTTCGAGCAGGTCATCCTCGACCTGCTCGCCAAACGCCCCGAGGAACGCCCGCACGACGGACGCGAGTTGGGCCGCCGGATCAGTCTGGGCCGTACGACACCGGCGTACGTGCCGACCGTGGTGACCCCGCAGCCGGACCTCAGGCCCCCCGAGCCCATGGCCCGCACGCCCCGTCTGCCGTCCTGGACGCGTGGCATGACCACCGGCCACAAGGCCACCGGCGCCGGACTGCGCACCACGCCCCCCGACGCCGCGGCCGGACTCACCGGCGAGTGGATCGCGCGCCCGGCCACCGGCCGCCCCCACGAGACCGCCGACCCCGACGGACCGCCCGCCCCGTCCGCCGAGAGACTCACCGCGCTGGCCGGACGGCACAACGCCGGGCTCAGCCTGGGCCGGCTGGGCCGCTGGACCGAGGCGGGCGAGGTGCACCGCGCGGTCGCCGCCGAGCGCGAACACCTCCTGGGCCCCGACCACCCGGACACCCTCGCCAGCCGCTACGAACTCGCCTTCACCCTCAGCCGCACGGGCCGCGCCGCCGACGCCCTGCGCGAGTACAAACACGTCGCCCGCGTCCGCAGCCTCGCCCTCGGCCCCGACCACCCCGACACGCTCGCCGCCCGGCAGGAAATGGCGTACGTCCTGGGCCAGTTGGGACGCCACTTCGACGCGCACCAGGTCTACACGTCCGTCCTGACGGCACGGGAGAGCGCCATGGGCGCCGACCACCCCGACACCCTGCGCTGCCGCCACAACCTCGCCTTCAACCTCAGCAGACTCGGCCGCCTGGAGGACTCGTACCGGATGGCCGACGAGGTCGCCGCCGCCCGCGCCCGTGTCCTCGGCCCTCATCACCCCGACACGCTGGTCACCCGCTACGAGGTCGCCTACGCCCTCGGCCAGTTGGGCCGCTGGGCCGAGGCCCTCCAGACCTACCGAGAGGTCGCCGACGCCCGCGCCCAGGCCCTCGGCCCCGACCACCCCGACACCCTCGCCGCCCGCTACGAGGTCGGCATCAGCCTCGGCCGGCTCGGCCGCAGCGCGCAGGCGCTCCAGCTCTACCGCGACCTGATCGACGACCGCACCCGCGTACACGGCCCCGCGCACCCCGAGACCCTCCGCGCCCGCCACGGCCTCGGCGTCAACCTCGGTCGCCTCGGCCGCTGGGAGGAGGCCCTCGCCGAGTCCCGTGACGTGTGCGCGATCCGCGAGCGCGTACTCGGCCCCGACCACCCCGACACCCTGGTCAGCCGCCGCGAGGTCGCGGTGAGCCTCGGCTGGCTCGGCCGCTGGCCGGACGCGCTCACCGAGTACCGCGGGGTCGCCGCCGCCCGCGAACGCGTCCTGGGGGCCGACCACCCCGACACCCTCGCCAGCCGCAACGACGAGGCCCACTGCCTCCAGCAGCTCGGGCGGGAGGCGGAAGCGGTCGAGCTGTACCGGAGGGTGGCGGTGCTGCGGCAGCAGCGGTCGGCCGGCGGGTCCTGACTCCGCACGCCCGCACGTCTGGCCGACCTAGATCATCACGTGTTACGAAGAACCATGCCTGCACACGAGTCGAGCCCCGCAAGCCGTACGTACGACGCCGTCATCGTCGGCGGCGGCCACAACGGCTTGGTCGCCGCCGCCTACCTGGCGCGGGCCGGGCGTTCCGTGCTGGTGCTGGAGCGGCTGGACCACACGGGGGGCGCCGCCGTGTCCACGCGGCCCTTCGCCGGCGTCGACGCCCGGCTCTCCCGCTACTCGTACCTGGTGAGCCTGCTGCCGAAGAAGATCGTGCGGGACCTGGGCCTGGAGTTCCGCGTCCGTACGCGCGACGTCTCCTCCTACACCCCCGTGGAACGGGACGGACGCCCGACCGGCCTGCTGGTGGGCGGCGGCGAGCGGCGCACCCGGGAGGCCTTCGAACGACTGACCGGCGGCGAGCGCGAGTACGCGGCCTGGCAGCGCTTCTACGCCATGACCGGCGAGGTCGCCCAGCGGGTCTTCCCGACGCTCACCGAACCGCTGCCGAGCCGCGCGGAACTGCGCCGCCGGGTGGCCGACGAGGAAGCCTGGCGGACCCTCTTCGAGGAGCCGATCGGCGTCGCGATCGAGGACCGGTTCACGGACGACCTGGTGCGGGGCGTGGTCCTGACGGACGCCCTGATCGGCACGTTCGCCGACGCCCATGACACCTCGCTCAAGCAGAACCGCTGCTTCCTCTACCACGTGATCGGCGGCGGCACCGGCGCCTGGGACGTCCCCGTCGGCGGCATGGGCGCCCTCACCGACGCCTTGGCCACGGCGGCACGCCAGGCGGGCGCGGTCCTCGTCACCGGGCACGAGGCGGTACGGATCGACACGGACGGCCGTACGGCGGAGGTCACCTACCGCACGGCCGACGGCGAGGGCGTCGCCACCGCCCGGCACGTCCTGGTCAACGCCTCCCCGCGGGAACTGGCCGACCTCACCGGCGCCACACCCCCGACCCCCGCCGAGGGCGCCCAGCTCAAGGTGAACATGCTGCTCAAGCGCCTGCCCCGGCTGCGCGACACCTCCGTCGACCCGCGCGAGGCGTTCGCCGGCACCTTCCACATCGCCGAGGGCTACGGCCAACTGGCCGCCGCCCACGCCCAGGCCGCCGCCGGGGAACTCCCCGCCGCGCCACCGTCCGAGATCTACTGCCACTCCCTGACCGACCCCACGATCCTCGGCCCCGACCTCGTCGCCCAGGGCTACCAGACCCTCACGCTGTTCGGCCTGCACACCCCGGCCCGGCTCTTCGAGGGCGACAACGACGCCGTACGCGACGAACTGCTGAAGGCCACGCTCGCCCAGCTCGACGCCCACCTCGCCGAGCCGATCGCCGACTGTCTGGCCACCGACGCCGACGGCCGCCCCTGCATCGAGGCGAAGACCCCGCTGGACCTGGACCGCGACCTGCGCCTGCCCGGCGGCAACATCTTCCACCGCGAGCTGGCCTGGCCGTACGCCCAGGAGGGCACCGGCCGCTGGGGCGTGGAGACCTCCCACGCCAACGTGCTGCTGTGCGGGGCGGGCGCGGTGCGCGGGGGAGGGGTCAGCGGGGTGCCGGGGCACAACGCGGCGATGGCGGTGCTGGAGCGGCCCGCCGACTGACGGAGGTCAGGCGGTCGGTCAGGCGATCAGTCGGGCGGTCAGTCGGCGGAGGCACTCCAGCCGCTCGCCGTGATACGGGCCGCGTCCGCCGGCCGGGCCTCGTCGAAGAGGACGCGGTCCGCCGCCTCGACGCGCATGCCGTCGACGTACGCGCCGCGGCCCACGTACAGCCGGTCGGTGGTGTACCGCCAGCGGAGCGCCAGCTGCCGGTGCGCCGGGAGGCGGGCCGTGAGCCGGTGCCAGACGCGGCCCGACCAGCCGGTGACCGTGCCGCTCGCGTGGTCCTGTGCTTGCTCGCCGTGCCGGGTGGTCGTGAAGGGGAGCGGCTGCCAGGTCGCTCCGCCGTCCGTCGTGGACTCCAGCACCACAAGGTCGGCCCGGGGTTCGGTGTCCCACCACAGGCCACAGCGCAGACACGCGTCGCCGGCGGACGTGTCGAGGGCGGGGAGCGCGAGGGTCGCGGTCGAGGCGGTCGCCATGCCCGAGAACCATGCGGTACGGCCATGGCGTGGGCGGACCGCTACGGCGCGCGCCATGTTGTCGGCGGCCGCGACCCGGGGCGCGGACCCGGACCGCCAAGCGCGCACCGGGTGAACCGAGTTGCCGAGCACGACGAGGAAGGAGTCGGTCGTCGGGTCCAGTACGAGGGAGGTACCGGTGAAGCCGGTGTGCCCTGCCGTGCGCGGGGTGGCCATCGCCCCCATGTACCAGTGCTGGTAGAGCTCGAAGCCGAGGCCGTGCTCGTCGCCCGGGAAGGCGGTGTTGAAGTCGGTGAACATCAGCTCCACCGACTCCGGCTCCAGGATGCGGCAGCCGCCGTAGGAGCCGCCGTTGAGCAGCGTCCGGCCGAGGACCGCGAGGTCCCACGCGTTCGAGAACACCCCCGCGTGGCCGGCGACTCCGCCGAGGCTGAAGGCGTTCTCGTCGTGCACCTCGCCCCACACGAGCCCCCGGTCCAGGCCGGACCAGGGCTTGCGGGCGTCCTCGGTGGCCGCGGTCTTCGGCCTCCAGACGGCGGGCGGGTTGTAGCGGGTCCTGCGCATGCCGAGCGGACCGGTGATCTCGTCGTGGAGGAGGGTGTCGAGACGGCGGCCGGTGATCTTCTCCAGGACCAGCTGGAGGGAGATCAGGTTCAGGTCCGAGTAGAGGTACGTGCTGCCCGGAGGGTTCAGCGGGGCCTCGTTCCAGATGAGTTCGAGCTTCCCCTCGTACGTCGGCGCGGCGTACAACGGGATCCAGGCGCGGAACCCCGAGGTGTGCGTGAGCAGCTGACGGATCGTGATGTCCTGCTTGCCCGCGCGGCCGAAGTCCGGGAGATACGAGGCGACGGTCGCCTCCAGCCCCAGTGCACCCCGCTCGATCTGCTGCACGGCGAGGATCGAGGTGAACAGCTTGGACACCGAGGCCAGATCGAAGACGGTGTCCTCGGCCATCGGGATCTGCTGCTCGGTGGGGAACTCGACCCCGGTGTCGGTCTCCTCGTCGTACGCCTGATAGCGCACCGCCATTCCGATGGGCTCGTGCAGCGCCACCGTGCCGCCTCGCCCGGCGAGCAGGACGGCGCCCGCGTACCAGGGGTGCGCGGGGGAGGGGCCGAGGAACCTCTCGGCGTCGGTGACCAGGCGGCGGAGGGGGGCGGGGAGAAGGCCGGCGCGTTCGGGGGAGCCGTGGCGCAGGGTGATGCGGCCCGAGGAGGAGGCGGCGGCCGCCGCCGGTCCGGCCGGAACGGGCGCGAAGGCCAGGGCCCCACCCAAGGCCAGTGTCCCCTTGGTGAGTTGACGCCTGGTCAGTCCTCTTCTGCCATCGGTCATCGGGGTTCCTCCCGCGCGGGCTGAAAGTATCTTTCCGGGATCACCTTGCGTGGTGAAACTTTCGTGTCAGGAGTGAGCCGTGTCAACGGGGCAGTGACGGCAAGAGATCTGACGGTCTATCAGGAAAGGCCTTCCGTCGTCCGGAGGACTGCGGCATCCTGCGCCCATGCAGACGGAGCTGAGCAAGAAACTGGGAGTCGAGCACGCCATCTTCGGCTTCACGCCGTTCCCCGCCGTCGCAGCGGCCATCAGCCGGGCCGGCGGCTTCGGAGTGCTCGGCGCGGTCCGCTACACCGCACCCGACGACCTCAAACGCGACCTCGACTGGATCGAGGCACATGTCGACGGCCGGCCCTACGGCCTGGACGTCGTCATGCCCGCCAAGAAGGTCGAGGGCGTCACGGAAGCCGACGTCGAGGCGATGATCCCGGAAGGCCACCGGCAGTTCGTCAAGGACACCCTCGCCAAGTACGGCGTACCCGAACTGGCCGAGGGGGAAGCGGCCGGCTGGCGGATCACCGGATGGATGGAACAGGTCGCCCGCACCCAGCTCGACGTCGCCTTCGACTACCCGATCAAGCTGCTCGCCAACGCCCTCGGCTCACCGCCGCCGGACGTCGTGGAGCGCGCTCACGACCGGGGCGTCCTCGTCGCCGCGCTCGCGGGCAGCGCCCGGCACGCCCGCAAGCACCAGGAGGCGGGCATCGACATCGTGGTGGCCCAGGGCTACGAGGCGGGCGGCCACACCGGCGACATCGCCTCCATGGTGCTCACCCCCGAGGTGGTGGAAGCCGTCGACCCACTGCCCGTACTGGCGGCCGGCGGGATCGGCGGCGGCCCACAGGTGGCGGCCGCACTCACACTCGGCGCCCAGGGTGTGTGGCTGGGCTCCATATGGCTGACCACCACAGAGGCCGACCTGCATTCCTCCGCGCTGACCGAGAAACTCCTCGCCGCCGGCTCCGGCGACACGGTGCGCTCCCGCGCCCTCACCGGAAAGCCCGCACGCCAACTGCGCACCGAGTGGACGGACGCCTGGGACGACCCGAACGGGCCCGGCACCCTCCCCATGCCCCTGCAGGGACTGCTCGTGGCCGAGGCCGTCTCCCGCATCCAGAAGTACGAGGTCGGGCCGCTGCTCGGCACACCCGTCGGCCAGATCGTCGGCCGGATGAACAGCGAACGAAGTGTCCAGGCCGTCTTCGACGACCTCACCCGCGGCTTCGAACAAGCCGTCGACCGCATCAACCGCATCGCCGGAAGGAGCGGCCAGTGACGAGCAAACCCCCCACAGGCTTCTGGGCCCAGGCCGCGGCCGACGCCGACCGCACGGTCCTCGTCGCCCCCGACGGCGAGCAGTGGACCGCCGCCCGGCTGCACGCCGCCGCCAACCGCCTCGTCCACGGCCTGCGCGCGGCCGGGATGCGACGCGGCGACGCCTTCGCCGTAGTCCTGCCCAACAGCCCCGAGTTCTTCACCGCGTACCTCGCCGCCAGCCAGGCCGGCTTCTACCTGGTCCCCGTCAACCACCACTTCGTCGCCCCCGAGATCGCCTGGATCGTCGCCGACTCCGGTGCCAAGGTGCTCCTCGCCCACGAACGCTTCGCCGACCCCGTCCGCCGCGCCGCCGACGAGGCGGGCCTGCCCGGCACCCACCGGTACGCGATCGGCACGGTCGAGGGCTTCCGGCCGTACGCCGAACTCCTCGACGGGCAACCCGAGTCGGTGCCCGCCGACCGCACCCTCGGCTGGGTCATGAACTACACCTCGGGCACCACCGGCCGCCCGCGCGGCATCCGCCGCCCGCTGTCCGGCAAGACACCCGAGGAGTCCTACCTCGGCGGCTTCCTCGGCATCTTCGGCGTCAGGCCGTTCGACGACAACGTGCACCTCGTCTGCTCGCCGCTGTACCACACCGCCGTACTCCAGTTCGCGGGCGCGTCCCTGCACATAGGCCACCGCCTGGTGCTGATGGACAAATGGACACCGGAAGAGATGCTGCGCCTCATCGACACCCACAAGTGCACGCACACCCATATGGTCCCCACACAGTTCCACCGCCTCCTCGCCCTCCCCGAGGACGTCCGGGGCCGCTACGACGTCTCCTCCATGCGGCACGCCATCCACGGCGCCGCCCCCTGCCCCGACCACGTGAAGCGAGCCATGCTCGACTGGTGGGGTCCCTGTGTGGAGGAGTACTACGCCGCCAGCGAGGGCGGCGGAGCCTTCGCCACCGCCGAGGACTGGCTGAAGAAGCCCGGTACGGTCGGCAAGGCCTGGCCGATCAGCGAACTCGCGATCTTCGACAACGACGGCCACCGGCTTCCGCCCGGCGAACTCGGCACCGTCTACCTCAAGATGAACACCGGCGGCTTCGCCTACCACAAGGACGAGGCCAAGACGAAGAAGAACCGCATCGGCGACTTCTTCACCGTCGGCGACCTCGGCTACCTCGACGAGGACGGCTACCTCTTCCTCCGCGACCGCAAGATCGACATGATCATCTCGGGCGGAGTCAACATCTACCCCGCCGAGATCGAGTCCGTCCTCCTCGCCCACCCGGCCGTCGCCGACGCGGCCGCCTTCGGCATCCCGCACGACGACTGGGGGGAGGAGGTCAAGGCAGTCGTCGAACCGGCCCCGGGCCATCAGCCGGGACCAGCCCTCGCCGCCACCATCCTCGACCACTGCGCGGGGCAACTCGCCGGGTACAAGCGGCCCAAGAGCGTGGACTTCGTCTCCGAGATGCCGCGGGATCCCAACGGGAAGTTGTACAAGCGGCGGCTTCGGGATCCGTACTGGGAGGGGCGCAC
>CBFGZZ010000310.1:0-10894 GCA_965653385.1 uncultured Streptomyces sp.
ACGAACTCCTTCATGTTCGTGAAGCCCATGACCTTGTTGTAGAAGCCGACCCATTCGTTCATCCGGCCGAGTTCGACGTTGCCGACGCAGTGGTCGATGGCCTGGAAGGTGCGCTGGGCGGGCGGTTCGACCATCGGCTGCGCGGCGACGTAGCCGGGCAGGTACGGGCCGTCGTAGCCGTTGCGCTCGACGAGCGTGTGACGGGTCTCGCCGTAGGTCGCGATGGCGGCCAGGACGACGGTGCCGTGCTCGTCCTTCAGCTCGTACGGCTCGGTGACGGACGTGGCGCCGTGCTCCAGCGCGTACGCGTACGCCCGGCGCGCGTCCGGGACCTCGATGGCGAGGTCGACGACGCCGTCGCCGTGCTCGGCCACGTGCTGGGCGAGGAAGTGGCCCCAGGTGGTGGCGGGCTTGATGACGGAGGTGAGGACGAAACGGGCGGAGCCGTTCTCCAGCACGTAGCTCGCGGTCTCGCGGCTGCCGTTCTCCGGTCCGGAGTAGGCCACGAGGCGCATGCCGAAGGCGGTCGAGTAGTAGTGCGCCGCCTGCTTGGCGTTGCCCACGGCGAAGACGACCGCGTCCATTCCCTTGACCGGGAAGGGGTCGGCCTGCCGGGCGGTGTCGGGAGTGTGGTGTGTGGTCTGCGTCATAGGCGCAGCCTCACCCCGGTACGGCAAGGTGCGCAATAGATTGGATTCCAGCTGGACAATCTGCTCAGCACCTGACCCGCTTCGGCGGGCTTTCTGTACAGGATGACCAACCCCACCGGGAGGCTGCCGTGGCGATCGATCATCTGGACGGGCGGATCATCGTGCTGCTGGCGCGGGAGCCGCGGATCGGGGTGCTGGAGATGTCCCGGCGGCTGGGCGTGGCCCGCGGGACCGTGCAGGCACGACTCGACCGGCTTCAGTCGAACGGAGTCATCCGCGGGTTCGGTCCCGAAGTCGATCCCGCGGCACTCGGGTATCCGGTCACCGCCTTCGCCACGCTGCAGATCCGGCAGGGGCAAGGGGCCGACGTACGGGCGCACTTGGCGACCGTGCCGGAGGTGCTGGAGCTGCACACCACCACCGGGACCGGGGACATGATGTGCCGTCTCGTGGCGCGTTCCAACGCCGATCTCCAGCGGGTGATCGACCGGGTTGTCGGTTTCGATGGGATCGTCCGGGCCTCTACCGCGATCGTGATGGAGAACCCCGTTCCGCTGCGGATCATCCCGCTGGTGGAGCAGGCGGCGGAGGACCGGGAGAACAGCTAGGTCGTGTGGCCCGTGACCCGGTGGGGTGAGTCCGAGTGAGCTTCTGGGAGTACCTGGGCAACCGCCACCAGCAGCTGTTCGCCGACGCCCTGCAGCACGCCAGTGCCGTCTTCCAGTGCATGGTGGTGGCGACCCTGCTCGGGGTGCTGATCGGTGTGGTCACCTATCGCAGCGAGTGGGCCGGCAACTTCGCCACCCTGTCCACCTCGGGCATTCTGACCATCCCGTCGCTCGCCATGATCGGTCTGCTCATTCCGATCGTGGGGCTGGGCGTAGCGCCCACGGTGATCACTCTGACCCTGTACGGCCTGCTGCCGATCGTGCGCAACGCGATCGTCGGGCTGCGCGGTGTCGACCCGAACCTGGTGGACGCGGCCCGGGGAATCGGGATGTCCCGGCTCGCGCGGTTGCTGAGGGTGGAGCTGCCACTGGCGTGGCCGCCGATCCTGACCGGTATCCGGGTCTCGACGCAGATGCTGATGGGCATCGCGGCCATCGCGGCGTACGCGTCGGGCCCCGGGCTCGGCAATGTGATCTTCCGCGGTCTGGCCTCGCTGGGCAGCGCGAACGCGCTCAACCAGGTACTCGCCGGCACGCTGGGGATCATCGTCCTGGCGCTGCTGTTCGACGCCGCGTACGTCCTTGTCGGGCGGCTGACCATTCCCAGGGGGATCCGTGTCTGAGTACGGCAGCACCGCCGACGCCCCCGCCGGTGAGCATCACGGCGCCTCCATCGAGCTGGAGAACCTGACGAAGCGGTATCCGGGCAGCCCGCAGCCGGCCGTGGACAACGTGAACATGGAGATCAAGGCGGGCGAGGTGGTCATCTTCGTCGGCCCTTCCGGGTGCGGAAAGTCGACGACGCTCAAGATGATCAACCGGCTGATCGAACCGACCGGTGGCCGGATCCGCATCGGCGGCGAGGACGTCACCGACATCGACCCGGTGAAGCTGCGCCGCAAGGTCGGCTACGCGATCCAGTCCGCCGGCCTCTTCCCGCACATGACGGTCGCCCAGAACATCGCGCTGGTGCCGAAGATGATCGGCTGGTCCAAGGCACGGATCCGGGACCGGGTCGAGGAGCTGCTCGACCTGGTCGGCCTCGACCCCGGGGAGTTCCACGGCCGCTATCCGCGTCAGCTCTCCGGTGGCCAGCAGCAACGCGTGGGGGTGGCGAGGGCGCTGGCCGCCGATCCGCCCGTGCTGCTGATGGACGAGCCGTTCGGGGCCGTCGACCCGATCACCCGCGATCACCTCCAGGACGAGTTGATCAGGTTGCAGCACGAGCTGCACAAGACGATCGTCTTCGTCACCCACGACTTCGACGAGGCGATCAAGCTCGGTGACCGGATCGCCGTGCTGCGCGAACGGTCCCACATCGCCCAGTTCGACACCCCCGAGGCGATCCTCACCAACCCGACGGACGACTTCGTGTCCGGGTTCGTGGGCGCCGGGGCGGCGCTGAAGCGGCTGAACCTGACCCGGGTGCGGGATGTGGAGATCACCGACTACCCGACGGTGACCGTCGACGACCCGCTCCAGGAGATCTTCAACCGGCTCCGGTCCAGCGGCACCAACGAGATCCTGCTGCTGGACAAGCGCCGGCGGCCGTACAAGTGGCTGCGGCGCGGTGACCTGATGCGGGCCAGGGGCTCGCTGGCGCGGGCCGGGACGCTGGTGCACGACACGGTGACCCGGGACGCCACGCTGCGGGACGCCCTGGAGGCGGTCCTCATCGACAACGCGGGACGGGTCGCGGTGACCGGGCGGCGCGGTGAGTACACGGGCGTCGTCGACATGGAGACGCTGATCAACTCGGTGCACGAACTGCTGGAGGCGGACCGTCTTGAGGCGCTGGAGGCCCAGCACGACCTGGAGGAGACACGGGCCGACCTGACGCACGCCGAGCAGGAGGGCGACGGAGGGGAGAGGAAGGCGTGAGCAGCCCCGAGGCTCCGAGGACGGGGGCAGCGGCGCCGGAGGAGACCGACGCGGCCGACGTGACCGGCGTGACCAACACGCCCTCCTCCGCCTCCGCCTCCTCCCCCACCGCCGGGAAGCCCCCGCGCCGGAAGCTGAGCTGGCAGAAGCTCACCTTCGTGCCGACCCTGCTGGTGGCGATGCTGCTGGCGACCTGGCTGTGGTTCCAGCAGGCCGACCTGGACGCGGTGTCCGAGAACGCGCTGTCGAACGGCCAGGTCTCCAAGGCGCTGTGGCAGCACGTCGAGCTCACGGTGATCTCCACATTCTTCGTGCTGATCATCGCGATCCCGCTGGGGATCCTGCTCACCCGGCGCGCGTTCCGGAAGGCGACCCCGGTGGCCCTGGCGTTCGCCAACATGGGCCAGGCGACCCCGGCGATCGGTCTTCTCGCCCTGCTGGTGATCTGGCTCGGCATCGGCCGGAAGGCCGCCCTGATCGGCATGATCGCCTACGCCGTCCTGCCGGTGCTGTCCAACACGATCGCCGGCCTCAAGGCCAACGACCCGACGCTGCTGGAGGCGGCGCGCGGCATCGGCATGTCCCCCACGGGGGTGCTGACCCGGGTGGAACTGCCGCTCGCGGTCCCGCTGATCCTGGCAGGCGTCCGCACGGCCCTGGTCCTGAACGTCGGTACGGCCACCCTGGCCGTCTTCGGCGGGGGCGGCGGCCTGGGCGTGCTGATCACGGCCGGCATCACCAACCAGCGCATGCCGGTGCTGGTGCTGGGCTCCGTCCTCACGGTCGCCCTCGCCCTGCTGGTGGACTGGCTGGCGTCACTGGCGGAAGTGCTGCTGCGGCCACGGGGGTTGGAGACATGAGGCGCGGGACGAGCGTGCTACTGACCGCGGCGCTGCTGGCGGCCTCGGGGTGCGGCCTGACCAGCGGCTCCCCCATGGCCGACGACGTGCGGCCCGGCACGATCGGGCGGGGCGAGCCGCTCAAGGGGGCCGAGCTGACGGTGACGTCCAAGTCGTTCACCGAGCAGCTGATCCTCGGCGCGATCATGGGCATCGCCTTCCAGGCGGCCGGCGCGGAGGTGGTCGACCGCACCGGCATCCAGGGGTCCATCGGCAGCCGGGAGGCGGTGCGGAAGGGGGAGGCCGACGCCGGCTACGAGTACACGGGCACGGCCTGGATCACATATCTGGGCCGCAGCGAGCCGATCCCCGACCCGCACGCGCAGTGGGAGGCGGTACGCAAGGAGGACGCGAGGAACGGGGTGACCTGGCTGGCGCCCTCCGCTCTGAACAACACCTACGCCCTGGCGATGAACCAGGCCAACCACCGCAGGTACCGCACGAACACCCTGTCCGAGGTCGCCGCGCTGTCGAAGTCCGACCCCGGCGCGGTGACCCTGTGCGTCGAGGTCGAGTTCGCCAACCGCGCGGACGGGCTGCCGGGCATGGAGAAGGCGTACGGCATGGACCTGCCGGCGAAGAGCGTCACCCAGATGGACACCGGGATCATCTACACCCAGGTCGCGAAGGGCAGTTGCGTCTACGGCGAGGTCTTCACGACGGACGGCCGCATCAAGTCGATGAACCTCGTGGTCATGGACGACGACAAGAAGTTCTTCCCCAACTACAACGCCGCCCCCATGATCAACACCAAGACCCTCAAGAAGTGGCCGGCCATCCCGGCGATCCTCGACCCGATCAGCAAGAAGCTGAACAACTCCGTGGCTCAGGACCTGAACGCCAAGGTGGACGTGGACGGGGAGGATCCGCATCAGGTGGCGTTGGACTGGATGAAGGAGGAGGGGTTCGTGAAGTAGAGCGGTTCCATCACCTGCGGATGCGGTTGCAGTCCACCCTGCGGCGCGACCGACGCCCCGGAGCACGGCAAGGGCCGCTGCGGCTCGCCACCACGAGGCCGGCGTTGAACCCCTAGCAGCTGGGGACGGATCCCTTCCCCGACTCCAAGGCCCCCAGGGCGTTCACCGCCCCCTTCAACGTGGTCACCGGGATGAGGCGCAGGCCCTTCGGGAGTTCCGCCTTCGCGTCGGAGCACTCCGCCTTCGGGACGAGGAAGACCGTGGCGCCGTCGCGCCTGGCCGCCTGGGTCTTCAGGGAGACTCCGCCGACCGCGCCTACCTTGCCGGCGGCGTCGATCGTGCCGGTGCCGGCGATGGTGCGGCCGCCGGTGAGGTCGCCGCCGGCGCCGTCGCCGTTCAGCTTGTCGATGATGCCGAGGGAGAAGAGGAGGCCGGCGCTGGGGCCGCCCACGTCCGCGAGGGTGAGGGTGACCTTGACGTTCTTGTCGTTCAGGTCCAGGTGGTTCAGCGCGGCCTCGGTCGCGGCGTCCTGGGACTTCTTCATCTGCTCGGTGTTGTACTGCTCGATCTCCCGGGTGCTCCGCCCGCTCGGATAGACCGAGTCACGCGGCATGACCGCCTGCTCCGTGCTGAACCAGGCGTCGAGCACGTCGCCGAACCGCACGTCCGTGTCGGGGGACGTCGCCTCGATGGTCGTCATACGCAGCTCACCGCTCGTGTCCCGGACCGGCGCACCGGAGATCGTGATCACCGGCTCGCCCTTGTTCTCGCCCAGGACGTCCGCCGTCAGGCCGGGCTGCGTCAGCGAGAACGGCAGTGGCGCGAAAACCGCCGTGGCGAGCAGGGCCGCGACCGGCAGAGCGCAGACGGCGACGGCCCGGGGGCGCGTGAGACGAGAGAACACGGGATCAATCTAACGTGGCGACGGAATCCGGCCGGGTGCAGGTCGGAGCTGCCCAGCATGCCCCGTTCAGATCACATACAGGTCTCGGCGTTCCTCGGTGCAGCGCCGCAGCACCTCCGGCAGCGGCTCCACCCCGATCCCCGGCGACCGCGGGACCGGAAGGTGCCCGTCCACCAGTACGAACGGCTCCGTGACGTCCTCGGCGAAGTAGCGGCTGGACGCCGAGGTGTCGCCGGGGAGCGTGAAGCCGGGCAGGGCCGCCAGAGCCAGGTTGGGGGCGCGGCCGATGCCGGTCTCCAGCATGCCCCCGCACCACACCGGCACCCCGTGCGCCGACGCCACGTCATGGACCCGCCGCGCCTCCAGGTGTCCCCCGACCCGCGCCGGCTTCACGTTCACCACCCGGCACGCGTCCATCGCGATGGCGGACGCGGTGTCACGGGCGTTGTGCAGGGACTCGTCCAGGCAGACGGGGGTCGCGATGCGCTGCTGGAGGCGGGCGTGGGCGTACAGGTCGTTCTCCCCCAGCGGCTCCTCGATCAGCAGCAGCCCGAACTCGTCGAGGCGCCGCAGATGCTCGGCGTCCGCGAGCGTGTACGCCGTGTTCGCGTCGACCTGGAGCGGCAGGTCCGCCCCGAAGCGCGCCCGTACGGCCCGTACGGGTTCGAGGTCCCACCCCGGCTCGATCTTCAGTTTGATCCGCACATAGCCCTCGGCGAGATAGCCCTCGACGGCGTCCAGCAGCTCGCCGACCGTCCGGTGGATCCCGACCGACACCCCCGCCGGTACCCGCTCCCGCACCGCCCCGAGATACGTGGCCAGCGGCATCCCGTACGACCGCAGTTCCGCGTCGAGGACGGCCGTCTCCAGCGCCGCCTTCGCCAGCTCGTGCCCCTTGATCCCGGCCGTCGCGGGCGCGAGGTGGGCCGCGGTGAGCACGGGGAGCGCTGCGACGCGCGGCAGCAGGAAGTCACGCAGCACGATCTCCGCGCCGGCCACGAACTCGGAGCAGTACAGCGGCTCGGGGTCGCCCGCGAACTCCGACCAGCCCTCGGCGGAGTCCGTGACGACGTGCAGCAGGAAGGTGTCCTTCGTCGTCATGGTGCCGAAGGACGTACGGAAGGGGCTGACCAGCGGAATCGCGACGTGGACCAGCTCGACGCGTTCGAGTTTCACGAGGCTGCCTCCCGACGGGTGAGCGTGTACCAGCCGTCCCGGGACATACCCGTCGCGAGGAAGCCGTCGGCGAAGGCCTTCGTGAACACCTCCCGCACGGCCCGCCGCCAGCGCAGCGCCAGTTCGGGATCGGCGGCCCGCAGCGCCACTATGTCGTCCGGCACCCGGCACCAGACGTACCGGTCGGAGAGGTCGCGGCGGGCGAGAGGGCCGCCGTCGGGGGCGGCGTGGGTGGTGGGCGCGGCCTCGCGGTCACCGGGTCCGCCGGCGCCCTCGTCCCGCGCCGGCTCGATCAGGTCCCAGGTCACCGCCAGCCGGTCGGTTTCGTCGCCGTCGTTCACACCGTCGGCCATCGGGCCGTAGAAGTCGACGAGGTACTCGGTGCCCGCGGCGCCCAGCTTGACGAAGTTGAACCGCGCGTTGCGCCCGGCCAACGGATCGAAGGTCCAGCGCATGCTCCGGGCACCCTGCTCCAGGGCCCACTCCCGCTGAGCGAACTTGAGATGGCTCCCGAGCCCCCGGTCGGCGGCCGTGAGCATGGAGTACGTCTCTTTGGACGCGGGCGGCCCGAACACCGCGACGGACGCCCCGACCAGCTTCGTCCCGTCGTACGCGGCATGAACCGCCCCACCCGCGTGGGCGATGCTGTGCAGCGTCTCGGGCAGCAGGGGCGGTGCGCTGCGGGGCGTCCGCCATACGTCACTGAAGTAGTCGGCAACAGCGGCGAACCCGGCGGGCTCGTGGACGGTGCGGATGCTCAGCGAGGTCATGACACGAGTGTCGGAGGTGGTTCAGGGCCCTGCCTAGTGCACGTACGCGTCAGCGCAACGCCTCCGCCACCTCCCGTGCCGCGTCCACGACCCGCGGCCCCACCCGCTCCGGCACCGCGTCGGTCAGCATCACCACTCCCACGCTGCCCTCGACGCCCGTGACCCCGATCAGCGGCGCGGCCGCCCCGCTCGCTCCCGCCTCCAACTCCCCGTGGGTCAGGGTGTATCCGGGGTCGTCCAGCGGCTGCTGCCGGGCGGCGAGGATGGCCCGGCCCGCGGCACCGCGGTCCAGGGGGTGCCGGAAACCGGCCCGATAGGCCACGTGATAGTCCGTCCACGTCGGTTCGACCACGGCGACGGCCAGCGCCTCCGTGCCGTCCACCAGCGTCAGATGGGCCGTCGCCCCTATGTCCTCGGCGAGCGAGCGCAGCGCGGGCAGCGCGGCCTCCCGTACGAGCGGGTGCACCTGGCGGCCCAGGCGCAGCACGCCGAGCCCGACCCGGGCGCGGCCGCCCAGGTCACGGCGTACGAGTGCGTGCTGTTCCAGCGTGGCGAGCAGCCGGTACACAACGGTCCGGTTCACGCCCAGTTTGTTGGATAGCTCGGTGACGGTCAGCCCGTGGTCCGTGTCGGCCAGCAGCTTGAGGACGCGCAGTCCCCGGTCGAGCGTCTGAGAGGTCTCCGCGGTCACGACGCCCACTCCTTAGTGGTGAGGTCGGCAGCCCCCTCGCGGCGGATGCGTCACCGAGTCCCGTCAGTGACGCGCTTCAGAGGCCGCCGATCGGCCGGCGGCTCGGAGTGTCCGAACCGCGTCGCTTCACGGCTGCGCTCCGCGGCGGCGCTGCCACGGGGCGTGTGCGTAGCGGGACATTAGCGAAGCCGGTTCGCTGAGCGGAAGGCTCCGTCCAGAATCCGGTCAGCGGCCGGTACGGACCACGCCGGGTTTGCCCTGATGCGCACGGTGCGTGCAGCGCTTTTCAGGGGCGCGGGGCTGTATCCACTTTGCTGCCGCGCCGCGTGGGCGCGAGCAGCCCCCACCGGCCCGCAGTCGGCATACGACCTGCCGAACCGCTCACTTCATCCGCGTAGCCCACTCCTGCACCTTGGCAATGCGCTGCCGCAACTGCCCCGCCGTCGCCTCCGCGCTCGGCGGCCCGCCGCACACACGCCGCAGCTCGGTGTGGATCACCCCGTGCGGCTTCCCGCTCTGATGGACGTACGCGCTGACCATCGTGTTGAGCTGCTTGCGGAGCTCCATCATCTCCTTGTGGGAGACGACGGGCCGCCGCTCGGCGGGCAGCTCCAGCAGGTCGGCCTCGGCGTCCGGCTTCTTGCGGCTGTGGGCGATCTGCCGGGCCTGCCGCTTCTGGAGGAGCAGCTGGACCTGATCGGGCTCCAGCAGCCCGGGGATCCCGAGGTAGTCCTGCTCCTCCTCGCTCCCCGGGTGGGCCTGCATGCCGAACTCGGCACCGTCGTAGAGGACCCGGTCGAAGACGGCCTCGGACTCCAGCGCCTCGAACGAGAACTGCTCCTGCTCGCCGGTGTCCTCGTCCTGCTCCTTGTTCGCCTCCTCCATCTCCTTCTCGGATTCGGCGTACGGGTCCTCCTCGCCCTCCTTCTTCGGCTTGTCGAGGGCGTGGTCGCGCTCGACCTCCATCTCGTTGGCGAAGGTGAGGAGGTCGGGGACGGTCGGGAGGAAGACGGAGGCGGTCTCACCGCGCCGGCGTGAACGCACGAAACGTCCGACGGCCTGCGCGAAGAAGAGCGGCGTGGAGATGGTGGTGGCGTAGACGCCGACGGCGAGCCGCGGGACGTCGACGCCCTCCGACACCATCCGCACCGCGACCATCCACCGGTCGTTGTTGCCGCTGAAGTCGTCGATCCGCTTGGACGCGCCGGCGTCGTCGGAGAGGACGAGGGTCGCCTTGCTGCCGGTGATCTCGCGGATCAGCTTGGCGTAGGCGCGCGCGGAGTCCTGGTCGGAGGCGATGACGAGGGCACCGGCGTCCGGGATGCCCTTCCTGACCTCGGTCAGCCGCTGGTCGGCGGCGCGCAGCACGCTCGGCATCCACTCACCGCGGGGATCGAGGGCGGTACGCCAGGCCTGGCTGATCGCGTCCTTGGTCATCGGCTCGCCGAGCCGGGCGGCGATCTCGTCGCCCGCCTTCGTCCGCCAGCGCATGTTGCCGCTGTAGGAGAGGAAGATGACGGGCCGCACGACGTGGTCGGCGAGCGCGTTGCCGTAGCCGTAGGTGTAGTCGGCGGCGGACCGCCGGATCCCGTCGTTCCCCTCCTCGTACGTGACGAAGGGGATGGGGTTGGTGTCGGACCGGAACGGCGTACCGGTGAGCGCGAGCCGGCGCGTGGCGGGCTCGAAGGCCTCCAGGCAGGCCTCGCCCCACGACTTGCTGTCACCCGCGTGATGGATCTCGTCGAGGATCACGAGGGTCTTGCGCTGCTCCACCCGGTTGCGGTGCAGCATGGGCCGCACACCGACACCGGCGTATGTCACGGCGACGCCCTGGTAGTCCTTGCCGAGCGGCCCCGCGCTGTACTCGGGGTCGAGCTTGATGCCTATCCGCGCGGCCGCCTCGGCCCACTGCTTCTTCAGATGCTCGGTCGGCGCGACCACGGTCACCTGCTGCACGACATGGTGGTGCAGCAGCCAGGACGCCAGCGTCAGGGCGAAGGTCGTCTTCCCGGCGCCGGGCGTGGCGACCGCGAGGAAGTCACGCGGCTGCTCCTGGATGTACTTCTCCATCGCCCCCTGCTGCCAGGCACGCAGCTTGCTGGCGGTGCCCCAGGGGGCGCGGCCGGGGAAGGCGGGGGACAGGTGGTGCGAGGAGGAGGCGGCGGTGGTAGTCACGGTCTCCGAAAGGGGTAGGGCGGCTCGGCTGGGTATGACAACCGGGCCACCCTACCGGCGGGGTGGTGGGGGCACGGCGCCGACTGGGCAGGGTCGCCCCTGGGTGGGATCGAGGTCACACTCAGCGCGCGAAGCGCGGCAACTGGGCTGCGGTCTTGGGCAC
>CBFGZZ010000311.1:0-10884 GCA_965653385.1 uncultured Streptomyces sp.
CCGGGTCCGGCCCCAGGGCCGGGTCCGGCCCCAGGTCCGGGTCCGGCCTCAGGTCCGGGTCCGGCCCCAGGCCCAGTTCCGGAGGCAGGGTTCGCCGAACCAGGTGGCTCGATTCCCAGCGGACTCCGCCCGCGTCGACGCCGCGGCAACGGCCGCGTGGGTGACTGCGGCGCGGCGCCGCCCGGAAGGCTGGTCGCGGATGTGCCGGGTCCGCCTGCGGATACGCCCGAACCGCTCGCCACCCCAGCAGACCCCAGCGGCTCCCGCACCGCCACGACCCCCGCGAACAACCCGATCAACGCCAGCAGCTGGGCCGCAGGCCCGAACGTGCCCTCCTGCGCCCCGACCGGCTCCCCGGCGCCGAGGGCCGCCGCGACCCCCGCCCCGGCGAGGGCGGCGAAGGCGATCGGTACGAGCAGCGCGTGCCTGCGCCAGGCCACCACCGCCAACGCCGGCACCAGCAGTGCGAACCACCCGGCGATGAACACGCCCACCACCGTCACGGCCACCGTGCCCAGCCACAGCCCCGGCAGCGGCGGGGCCACCTGCGGCTCATCCGGATTGGGAGCGCGGCGGCGCCACAGCGCCAGCCCGGCCAGCAGGGCGAGCGCCACCGCGCTGCCGATCAGCCCGCCCTCGTACAGCACCGCGGGCTCGTACGACAGCTCGACCGCGCCGCCGGCCCCGGCGGGGATCCGCCAGCCCTGCTGCCAGCCGTCCAGCCGTAGCGGCGTCAGTTCCTTGCCGTCCAGGGTGGCGTGCCAGCCGTCGTTGAAGTTCTCGTACATCGTGAGGTAGCTCGCCGCACCCGAGCCGACCGTCACCGCGCGCCGGTCGCCGAGCCAGTCCCGTATCTCCAGGTCACGCGCGGCCGTCGAGGCCTCGGCGACCGTGCCGCGCGTCAGGGTCACGTCGGTCAGCGTGAGCGGACCGGCATCCCCGGACTCGACCCGGTGGTCACCGGCCGGCAGCCGCACCTCGGCGTTGTCGCGGCCGCGCTGGCAGAGCGTCACCTCGACCTGCCGCCGTTCCATCAGGTCCCGTACCGTTCCGCGCACGCTCGTGCGGTACAGCTCCCCGTCCACCGCGACGACCGGCCCCTCCCCGCACGGCAGCGAGAACGGGCGGGTGCCCCTCGGCTGCGGGGTCCGGTACTGGTCGAGGGCGGGGACGTAGGCCTCGGTCAGGCCCACCGGGAGCCGCAGGTCCTCGCCCACCATCGGGTTGTAAAGGGTCAGCGGGGCCGTCTGTGTGATCGTGATGTCGAGGCGGTCGGTCGTGATCGCCGGGAAGCGCACCCAGCCGTTCTCGTCGACCCCTGCGATCACCGCACCGTCCGGCGAGCTGATGTGCACCTCGGTGGGACGCGTGGAGAGGCCGCCCGCCGGTGCCAGCACGATCTCTCCCACCGCCTGCTTCCCGGGCCAGCGCAGGTGGAGCGTGGGCCGGTCGCCCGCGATCCACGCCGTGGTCAGGTCGCCGTCGGTGAGGTTGCGCGGCGACAGTCCGGCCCCGAGCCGTGCCGTGGAGTCGGCGGTGGCGACGATCCGGTTCCGCTGCTCCGGCGCCACCTTGTACAGCAGCTCGTCCAGCTCCTCGCCCGCCACCGGCACCGCACTCGCCCGTACCTCGTACGTCCCGGCCGTGGACGTCGTGAAGCGGCGGTGCAGTCCGGCCTCCGTGCCCGTCGGCGACAGCCCGGTCGGGTCGGCCGCACGGGACAGGGAGACGATCTCGGCGGCGGCCCCGGAGTCCTCGGCGTCGGTGGGCAGCCGCAGCAGCCGGGTCACCTGGACGTCCGGCAGGTCGATCTCGGAGAAGCCCGCCCCGGTCAGCCCGGGCCGCCGCGCCACGGAGTCCGTGATCGTCAGCTTCATCCAACTCGTCGCGCCCGCAGGCGCCTTGACCGTCTGCGTCGAACCGTCCGCCCGGAGGACGGAGTTCACCGACCCCTTCTGCGTCTCCACCCGCACCCGCGTCGCCGCCTCCCGTACGCCCTCCTGCGGCAACGGCGTCACCTTGAACGACTTCGGCATGTCGTACGACCCGCCCGCGAACCGGATCCGCAGCCACTCACCCTCCGGTGACCCCTCCGACCCCTCGGTCCACGCCGTGTCCGGATTGCCGTCGAAGGCGTTCACCGGGTCGAACTGGGGAAGGTGGAAGAGCCAGCTGCCGTACGACGACGCCGTCACCGACCGCGCACCGCGCAGCTCGGCCACGGTCTGGTGGTCGACGCCGGTCGTCGGCAGGATCTGGTGCGGCTTCTCGCCCGCGTCCTGGGCGGCGTCGGGCGCGTTGCGCTCGTCGCGCGTGTACGTGTACGACGTGTTGGCGTTGATCAGCCCGAACCGGGTGTCCGCACGCCGCAGCCCGTCCCCGACCACCTGCACCTGCGGTGAGCCGAGTCCGGGATGGTTGTCCCCGGTCAACACGCTTGCCCGGCCCCGCAGTTCGGACGCCAGCGGCAGCAGCGCCTCCGGCCCGCCGGACACCACGGCCGTGTCGGCGACCGGCTGAAGCCCGGCCTGATGCGGACGCGGCACGTCCGCGCTCACCGGCTTGTAGATCTCCACCGCCCGCTGCCGCGGATACAGCCCTTCCACCTGCAGCGGGGTGCCCGGCGCGATCGTCCCGCCGGTCATGACCGGCCCGAGCCCCGTCACCCGCTCGTACCCGGACTGCTCCAGGGTCCGCTTCACCGTCGTGGTCGGCACCTGGCCGATCTGGTCGGGATCGAGGTCGTTGCGGACGACGACGTAGTGGACACCGGCCCGGCTCAGGAAGTCGGCCAGTCCCGGCACCTGACCCCCGCTCGTCAGCGCCTGCTCCACGGCGTCCATCGCCCGCCGGTTGCCGGGCGTGCCGAACGGGACGTAGTCGCGCTGGGCCCACCGGGAGTCGGCGAGGACGTCCAGCGGCTGGTCGATGGTGGAGCCCCAGGTGTAGATGCCGTGCGCGGTGGCCGGCACGACGAGGGCGCGGGCGTCGGGGGAGTACTTCTCCATCCAGTCGGCCGTGGCCTGCCAGTACTTGGGGATCTCCTTGAAGGAACCGGGGTTGAGGATCGACCCGTTGAGATACGGCCACATCAGGCCCGGCAGCACCAGCACGGCCGCGACCAGCGGCGCGAACCGCCGCCCCCGCACCGGCCGCGCCCCGCGCGCCTCGGCCGCCACGCCCACCAGATGGGCGAGCCCCAGCACCAGCGCCAGAGCCAGCCCCGTCTGGAACTTGTAGATGTTCCGGAAGGGCACGAGCCCGCCGTTCAGCCAGTCCTGCACGACCCCGTGGAACGGCGCCCCGAACGCCCCGCCGTACCCGGCGAGCAGGATCAGCGCGACCGTCACCACGGTCAGCACCAGCCACCGCCGCTCGGGCATGTCCCGCCGCGCCAGCCCCGCGAGCCCCAGCCCGGCCGCGAGCGCCGAGCACACGATCACGACGACGGACGCTGCGACGGTCCACCCGGCCGGCAGCCACGCCTCACCGAAGTGCAGATAGGCGACCCAGTTCCCACCGCCGCGCAACGCCTCGGTCGCCGACATGGTCTCGGTGGTGGTCTGCGAACTCTCCACATAGGGAAGGAAGTTCTCGCCATAGGCCCCCAGCAGCAACAGCGGGATCACCCACCAGGCGGTCGCCAGCACGACCCCCGGCACCCACCACCCGATCAGCTTCCGCTGCCGGGGCCCCGGCGGCCGGGACAGCAGATACAGCCCGACGGGCAGCAGCGAGGCCAGCGTGGACGCGGCGTTCACACCCCCCATGAAGGGGATGATCAGCGCCGACCGCAACGCGGCGACCCGCGCCGCGTACCGCTCATCGGTCAACGGCAGCAGCACCCACGGCAGAAACGCACCCGGCAGCGCGGCGGCGGACGTGGACCCGACGACGATGGTGAAGACGGGCCACAGGGCATAGACGACGGCACCGAGGAGCCGCGAGCCCCCGCTGCCCACCCGCAGCCGCTCGGCCAGCCGCAGCGCACCCCAGAAGGCGACCGACACGATCAGCGACAGCCACAGCCGCTCCGCCAGCCACACCGGCAGGCGTACGACGTCGGCCAGCCAGTAGAACGGCAGCATGGGCCACAGATAGCCCGAGTACTGGTTCTGGATCCCGCCGAAGCTGCCCTGGTCGGACCACAACTGCCCGAGATCGGCGAGGAACCGCCCCGGATCGACGGTCACGCCCAGCTTGGTGTCGAAGGTCTGCCGCCCCGGCTGCACCGCCAGCAACAGCACGAACACCACGGCCCAGAACCCCAGCAGCCAGCGCCGCGACCGCGGCCCCTCCGGCGGCCCCGAGGCCGGCACGGAGGTGGGCACGGCTGCCGGGGGAGGAGCCTGGACCGTGGTCGTCGTCATGGTGGACACCGCCGGAGGATGAGGAGGAGGTTCCAGGTGGCGAACTCGCGCAGTCCCGGCGCCTTCACGACGCCCTCCGCGAGAAACGGCCAGTAGCGGGAGCGCGCCGAGACGACCTCCACGTCGTCCCGCGCACGCACCTGCCGCAGGGTGGCGCCGATGTGCACGGCGAACAGGTTCTCGCCGAGGGTGTGCTTTGCGGCCCGCCCGGTACGCCGCTGGTATCGGGCCCGCGCCCGCTCGGCACCGAGGTAGTGCCAGGGCGCCCACTCGTGCCCGCCCCAAGGGGACAGCCAGTTGGTGAACGACACGTAGATCAGCCCACCGGGCCGGGTGACGCGCGCCAGCTCACTCAGGAACGTCTGCGGATCGGCCACGTGCTCCAGCACATTCGAGGAGAACGTGACATCCGCGACCCCGTCCCGCAGAGGCAGCAGATACCCGTCCGCGACCACGGCTCCATCAGGAGGCTTCGCCCCGAGTTCGCGCATATCGGGCTCGAAGAGGTAGGCCTGTGCCCCTCGCCGCCGGAACTCCTCGGTGAAGTACCCACTCCCCCCACCGACATCCACGACGGTGTGCCCGGCGACCGGCCCGTCGTATGCCTCGACCTGATCGACGGAGTCACGAGCGAGCAGCGAGTAGCAGGCTTCGGGTTCGTCCTGCTCATGCAGAAAGGCCCGAAAGAGGGCGAGTGAACGCCGAAACGAGGGGTCCTTGACAACGCGGTGTTCGGGCACGCCCCTGTAGGGGCGCGGGGCTGTGACATTTGCGGCTCCGCCGCGTGGACGCGACCAGCCACGACGCTTCCGCACCCGCGAGACCACCGAATCACCCCGGCGTTCAGGCGCCACGTCGCACCGCCTCCGCAGCAACCGCCCGAAACTGCCGAACGGTCCGATCCCAGCGATAACGCGCGGCCCGATCCCGAGCCGCCTTCCCCATCAACTCCCGCCGCCGCCCGGACAGGGCCAACGTGCACCAGGCAGCGGCGAACGACGACTCCCCGCCCGCCAACACGCCGGTCTCCCCGTCCACGACGGAATCCCGAAGCCCAGGCACATCAAACCCAACGGTCGGCGTCTCCCGAGTCGCGGCCTCGGTGACGACCAGCCCCCACCCCTCCACGGCCGAGGGATGAAGCAACAACCACGCCGCACACAGCAGCCGGTGCTTCTCCGCCTCCGACACATGCCCGACGAACTCGACGCCGGGGCCGGCCAGTTGCTCAAGAGAGGCCCGCTCGGGCCCGTCCCCGACGATGACGAGCCGCCCCCCGGTCACCGGCCGCACCCGCTCCCACAACCGCAGCAGCAGATCGATCCGCTTGTACTCGACAAGCCGCCCGACAGCCACGAACAACGGCTCGGAAGACCGGTCACCGAGCGGCCCCGGCTCCTCGACCCCGTTGTGCACGACCCGGATCCGCTCCCGCTCGACCCCGATCCCGCGCAGCGCCTGCGCGGTGGACGGAGAGACGGCAACCATCAGACCCCGCTGCCGCGCCCCCGTCAGAGCCCAGTGCTCCAGTCTTCGCCCGAGACGGGCAGCCGGGGCCAGGACCCCACCGAACCGCATCGGCCACAGATCGGTGTGCACATGGTTCACCAGGCACAACGTCGGCCCGCGATGCCACAGCGGTGCGAGGTACGGCATCCCGTTGCAGACCTCGACCAGCAGATCGCAGTCCCCGACCTGACGGGCGAAGGTGGATCTGGCACGCAGGTAGTGGCCGTAGGAGCCACCGGCCGACACGACCCGGTAGTCGCGGTAGGCCGCCGGGCCCCCGCACAGCAGGGTGACCTGGTGGCCGAGTCTCGTGAGGCCGTCGGCGAGTCGGTCGACCAGCAGCTCGGAGCCGCCGGCGGACCGGTTGCCCAGGTCTCGATGGGCGAGAAAAACGATTCGGCGCGGATGTGGGGGGAGCGCCGAGGAATGCTGCTGCGACGCCCAGGGGAGGGTGGCGCGCAGCTGGGAGGGCACGTGCTGGGGCATGAGCGCTCCAACTCGTCTCAGGGTGCGGAACTCAGCGTGGGGGAGGGGAGGGTTTGGGTTCCCGTGGGGGGATTCGAAGGTGCTGGTCTGCTTACGGTCGTTGTGCGTGGGGTGTGGACAGGCTGTGTCCGGGTGGGGGTGGACAGTTTTCGCCCAGCGGTTCGTCACGGCTACTCACCGGCGTGACAATTTCCGGCTTTATTAGAGCTGACGTCACGTCATATCGTGAGCGTGGGCTGGGGCATCTCGACCGTCCCGGCGGATTCAGGACGCTTACGCCCGCGTACCACCAAAACACCACCCACCGCCGCAAGAACGAATCCCGCCCCAGCAGCCCCTATCGGCAGCGTCTCGCTCACCATGCGCAGCTGACCGCTGTCCCGCTTCGCCTGCCGCACGGCCTCCTTCTGCGTGGCCGTGGTGAACGCGATCCTCTCGCTGTCCAGCAGCACCGCCGCGTCCTTGTCGCCGCCGGGCGCCCGCAGGGTGCGGCGCGGACCGGTCTGGGCGTGGACGACCCGGCCCGTGGCCTGATCCACGACGAGTTTGAAGCCGTGGTTGGAGTACCACTCCTCGGCCAGGACCTGCGGCCGGTCCGGCTCGTCGACCAGGCTGCCGGGGACGAGCCGGGTGCCGACCTTGCGGGGCGCGACCGTGCCGGTGAACCGGTAGCCCGTGTACCCCTGGATCTTCTCGGTGCCGTCGTAGCGCATGGTGATCGTGGTGCCACCGGTGTTGTCCCACCACTGGTAGGAGCGCTTCTCAACGTCGAACGGGAACTTCAGATAGGCCTCGCCCTCGATGTACGGCGACTCCTCGCAGCAGTGCACCGGCCTGGTCGTCCTGCGGTCCATCACCCAGCGGTGCGGGGTGAAGTCCAGCGCGTCGTGCGGGGACGCGGCAGGCAGCGACTTGTCCGTGTCGACGGTGGTGATCACGTCCCAGACGGCGTTGCCGCTGCGTTCGCTTTCCGCCACATTGCCGCGCACCCGCTGGGTGACGGTGATTTTCTGGTCCGGCACGGTCTCGATCTTGTCGGTGTCGAAGACACTTCCGGTGCCCTCGTACACAGCGGTGGTGTCGATGTCGATGGGGTTCACGGCGGCACGCGGGGCCACGTACCAGGCGAGCATCGGCGCCAGTACCAGCAGAAACGTGCCGAGGCCCAGCAGGATCAAGGAAAGAGGTGAGGCTGTACGGCGCATCCGGCACTCCTGGGGATTGACGCATGGTCGATGCACGCTCGGTGCACGGTCGTTGCCTGGCCGTTCTTGGGCCGGGAACCGTAGGCGCCCCTTGACGGAGTGTCAATGTCTTGACGGACCGACCCGGCTTGTCGAGACTGAAGGCGACAGGCAGGGGTAGACCGGGTCCAGGCTGGCACCACCGGGGTGGGGACGACCTCCGGATGCAGAGAGGCTGACCCTGCGATGTCCAGACTGCTCGCCGCCGCGCTGACCGTCGCGCTCGCCGCCGTACTCGCGGTGGGCGCCGCGCTCGGCGTCGTCGCGCTGCTGGAAGCGACACCCGACCAGCCGAACACGCCATTGATCACCTACGAGCAAGCGGGCCAGGGGAGTTGACCGTGGCCGCGACCCCCGCCACCCCCGAGGTGGCCTCCCCCGCCGCCACCCGCTCGGCCTGGCGGGACGTACCCCGTTTCCAGGTCCGCCGTTTCGCGGAGCTGGCGATGGCGGACGCCCCGGCCCTCGCCGAGGAGATCCTGCGCGAGATCCGCCGGGAGTACCCGCATCTGCCGCTGGTCCTGGACGAGTCGGGCGAACCGATGGCCCTGGTCGGCATCCGCCGCGCGATCGAGGTCTTCGTCCAGCACCTGGAGACCTCGGAGGGCCGCCCGACCGTCCCGCCCGGCGTCTTCCAGGAGTTCGGCCGTGGCGAGGGCCGGGGCGGCCGCTCACTGGACTCCCTCCAGGCCATCTACCGGATGGGCGTACGGCTGGCCTGGCGCCGTTTCGCCGAGATCGGGCAGCGCGTCGACATACCGCCGCCCGCGATGTACGAGCTGGTGGACGCCGGCTACGAGTACCTGGACGGCCTCGTCGACCAGTCGGTGCGCGGCTACGCGGAGGCGGCCGCCCGCCAGGCCGGCGAACGCTTACGCCTCCAACGCCGCCTGATGGAACTGCTGTTGGCCGAGCACCACCGCGGTGACCCGGCGGACGCCCTGTCCGAGCGGGCGGCCCGCATCGGCTGGCCACTGCCCGAGAAGGTCGCCGTAGGGGTCCTCCTGCGCCCGGCCCGGGAGGCGATGGCTCCGGCCGTGGGGCAGGGCGTGCTGCTCGACATGGAGTACGAGCAACCGCGCATGGTCGTCCCCGAACCGGACGCCGGCGGGCGCCCCGAACTCCTCCACCGGGCCCTGACCGGCTGGTCCGGCGCGATCGGCCCGCCCGTCCCGCTGGCCGACGCCGCGAAGTCCCTGCGCTGGGCCGAGGCGGCCGTACGCCTCATGGAACGGCGCCTGCTCCCGGCCGGAGACGTCCTGTACTGCACCGAGCACACCGAGGCGCTGGTGCTGCTCCAGCCCGAGGAACTGATCGACGACCTCGCGGTGCGCTGCCTGGCCCCCTTGCGGCACTGCGGCCCCACACACGGGCGGCGGCTCGCGGAGACGTTACTGGCCTGGCTGGAGACCAGGGGCGGCGCGCCCGAGGTGGCGGCCCGCCTGGGGGTGCATCCCCAGACGGTCCGCTACCGGCTACGGCAGATCCGGGAGCTGTGGGGCGACGAGATGGACGACCCGGACCGGCGGTTCGAGCTGGAACTGGTGCTGCGGGCACAGCGGTTGCGGGGAGCGCTGGGGGAGAACCCCCGCTAGCCGTCGCCGGCCGTCGCCGGCCGCCGTTGCCCGCGGTGCTGCGTCCGTCCGCCTCACAGACCGTAACGACTCTTCAGATGGCGCCAGAAGTCCCGGAACATCCACTTGTCGAACTCGGTGATCTGGGCGGCGGATCCGGCCTTCATCAGGAAGCAGCACTGGCCGGTCGGGGACCAGTCGTAGAAGTCGTCGAGGCCGAAGGTGTGGCCGACCTCGTGCAGATAGATGTGGATGTTCTCCTGGCCGAGCGCGGAGGTGAAGTACTCCTGCCCGACCCGCTGCCCCCAGTCACCGCCGGCCCCGCCCTGGAAGCCCTTGGTCAGCCAGAGCGACTGGTCGTAGTGGCGCGCGGCGCCGCCCGGACACTTGGAGTAGTTGCCGTCCTGGTGGAAGAAGCGGCCGCAGTCGGGGGCGCACTGCGGGGCGCCGGCCCCGTCGAGCATGCCGGCGTAGATGTCGACGGAGTTGTCGCTCCACTGGAGGGTGGACCGGTTCTTGACGGCCCAGCCGACGATGTTGACGGGGACGCCGGTGTACGGCCAGGCGTTGTGCCCGGCGCCGTTGCTCTCGACCATGGCGGCCATCCACTTGCCGAACTGCTTCTTCAGCGCGGCATGGATCTGGTCGCGCAGGGCGGCGCTGACCGGGGCGTCGGACTCCCAGCGGACGCAGTAGTTGACGCTGCCCCGGTTGGCCATGACCTGGTCCCAGCCGTAGTTCCGGAAGCCGTAGAGGTCGGGGTAGGTCGACTCGACGTGGTTCCAGACCTCGCCCAGGGGCTGGACGAGGCCCGCGGGCGGGTTCCACTGGTCGGCGGCTTGGGCGGGGGCCGCGGTGACGGCGGGCGCGGCGATCAACGCGACGATCGCGGCGATGACGGCACCGAGCCGTGCGAGACGGGTGCGCATGGTGAACTCCCTTGGTGGGGGACGGGACTTCACCTGCTTGGTTGCCGCGGCGGCGTGGAGGGTTGCCTCCTGTACGGCACTTGTCGGGTGACGGAGGATCCGGTCAGGCCTCTTGCCGGGCGGGCTCCGGGCGGGCAGAGCGGGAGCGGGCGGCCCCGGGGCGCAGGCGGCGCCCGCGGCGGGTCAGGCCCCAGGGCTTGAGGATCGAGATCACGGTCATGAACACATACGCGGACAGTGACACGATCGGCCCCATCATGAGGTCGGTGGCATCGGGCAGCGGCCCGCCCGCCGCGACGGCGGCCACGGTGGAGCCCAGACCGGGCCGCAGGGCGAAGGCCGTGGCCGTGGTCGTGGCGAGCGTCAGCCAGAACTTGACGTACACCCATCGATGGCGCGCCAGCCCCCACTGCGTCCCCAGGGCCAGCACCAGCCCGCTGACCAGCGTGAGGAACGCCACCGGCAGCAGCAGCCAGTCGGCGAACAGCTTCATCGCCCGCACGGACGCCTCCACGGTCACCGCGGACCCGGTGGTGGCCGCGGTGACGGCGAGCGCCAGCAACCCGAGCGTGAGCCCGAGCCAGCCGGCGGAGGCGACGACATGCACGACGAGAGCGGCCCGGCGGACGGGCCGGCTCAGTTTCCTGGCGGACGGGGAAGACCTCGTGGAAGACATGGACAACACCGTGCCGGGCACGGGCGGCGAGCACGTCTGACAGGGGGAGTAAGCCGGAGTACTGGCGTCGGCGTATGCGGCGGCACCGGGACTGCT
>CBFGZZ010000312.1:0-10815 GCA_965653385.1 uncultured Streptomyces sp.
GCTGTGCGCTGGAGCAGCGCTAGTCGTCAACGCCGGGTCGGCCGCCGACCCGGCCCGGGCGTCAGCGGACCGGGAAGCCGAACGCGTACCCCTGGCCCTTCAGCCACGGCAGGACCTCGCGCAGGGCGGCCACCGTCTGGGATCGGTCGCCGCCCGCGTCGTGGAAGAGCAGGGTCGGGCCGTTGGAGATCTCGTTCTTGACGGTGGCGACCATGGCGGCCGTGCCGGGGAGTTCGAAGTCCTTGGAGTCGATGTTCCAGCCGAGCGGACGCATTCCGCGGGACGCGGCGAGATGCCGGCTGTACGGCGTGAACGCTCCTCCCGGGGCCCGGTAGTACAGCGGGCGGACGCCGCCGGACGCCTCGGTGATCATGCGTTCGGCGTCCAGGATCTGCTGGGACTGGTAGGCCTCGGACTTGCGGTCCATGGTGACGTCGTGCGAGACCGTGTGGTCGCAGAGCCGGTGCCCGGCCGCCACCACCGTCCTGACCAGGTCCGGGTGGGCGCGGGCCTGCGTGCCCACCATGCAGAACGTGGCCTTCACACCGTTCTCCCGCAACACCTGGAGCACCTGGGGCGTCCACACGGGGTCCGGCCCGTCGTCGATGGTGATGTTGACGCTCCGGGCGCCGCCGTCCGAGGCGTGCGCGATCTCCGCCGACACCGGCTTGGACGTCCGGCCCTGCGGCTGGGCGGGCGACTTGGCGGGCGGCGCCGACACGCCTGCCTGAGCGGGCCGTTGGCCGGCGGAACCGACCTGCGCGTTCCAGAACGAGGTCATCGCGGCCACCGCGGTCACGCCGAGCGCCGCCGCGAGCACCTTGCCGTACCATCCCCGTCCGCCGCTTCGCACCATGTCCCTGTCCCTCGCCGTCGCTGTGGCCCGTGCATCCGGCAAGAGGGGGGAAAGCGGCGGGGGGATCCCTCTGTTACCGATCACGCACAATTCGACCGGCCCTCAACGCAGCGCGCTCTTCTGCCGCCACTCGCTCCAGGAAAGGTTCCACGCGCCGAAGCCGTTGCCGGGGTCGACCACACCCTTGGTGTCCTTGCCGGTGATCTCGAACGGGTCGCCCGGCCGCACCTGCCCGTAGAACCAGGCGGCGTTCGCGTCGCTCATCCCTATGCAGCCGGAGCTCTGGTTGGAGTTGCCGAACCAGCGGGCGTTCCACGGGGCGGCGTGGGCGTACATGCCCGACCAGGTCAGCCGCATCGAGTAGTCGACCATCTTGTCGTAGGCGTCACCCAGGCCCACCGTCTCGGAGTTCATGTTGATCGTGCCCTCCTTGGCCATGAGTACGGCGGTTCCGCGCCAGGAGCGCTTGTCACCGCCGGGCGTGCCGCCGGAGACGGGTATGCGGCGGACCGTCTTGCCGTCGCGTACGAGGGTGTGTTGGTGGTCGTCGAGGTCGACCTCGACGATCTGCCGGGCGCCGATGGTGAAGGTGGTCGTGTAGTCGCGTACGAACCAGCCGCCGGCCGTGCCCGAGTCGGTGCCGTTCAGCGTGGCGTTCAGCGTGACCTCGGTGCCGGGCTTCCAGTACTCCTTGGGCCGCCAGTCCACCCGGTCCCGGCCCGACCAGTCGCGGATCCAGCCCCAGGAGCCCTCGGTGTCGTTCGAAGTGGTGATCTTGAGCTGCTTCTCGACCTCGGCCCGGTTCCTGACCGGGTTGTCGAAGACGAGGGAGATCGGCTGGGCGACGCCGACGGTGGTGCCGGTGCCCGGCCGCCAGTCGACCTTGTTGACCTTGGCGGCGGCGGCCGTGGTGAAGGAGGCCCTGGTGCTCTTGGCGGTGCCGCCCTCGCTCCGGGTCGCCGCCGTCACCGCGTAGGCCGCGCCGGGGACGGCCTTGCGGTCGGAGACCCAGGAGCGGCCGTCGGCGGCGACCTTGCCGGCGAGCCTGTGGCCCTCGCCGTCGGTGACGGTCACCGAGGTGAGTCTGCCGTCCGAGGCGGTGACCTTCACGGGCTCGCCGGCCGGGACGCGTTGTCCGGTGGGCGTGACGGTGACCGTGACAGGACGGTCGTCGGCGTTCGGCTTTGCGTCGGCGTCCGAGGAGCCGGGGGAGCCGTTCGACGAGCAGGCGGCGAGGGGCACCAGCAGGGCGGCCACGACGGCGGCCCGGACACGGGCAGGGGCGAGCACACGGCTGCGCGGCAGTACACGGATGCGCGACAACGGGACCTCCGGGAGGACGGGAATGGGGTGGGTGATGCGGCGATGCCGTGACTGTAGAGCCGTAAAAGTCGAGGTCAGCCGCGTCCGAGCGATGTGACGGCGACTGGTGAGGAACGGTCATGGTCCGGTCACATTCGCCGGACGGAGCGGTCATGGACCGCTGTGAGCCTCCTGTGTGTCCCCGCGACCGGGCCGGGGAGAAGGAGAGGCTCAGACTGTGTCAGCGTTGCTCGTGCCGCCCAGCCGCGTGTGCCAAGCACAGAACCGGGGCTTCGCCCTGCGCCCCGTCACCGCGGAGACCTACCGTGCCTTCCTCGCGTCCCCCGACGGCGCCGCGCTCGGCGCCGGATTCCTGCAGTGCCCGTCCTGGGCCGGCGTCAAGGAGGGCTGGCGCGCCCAACTGCTCGGCTGGGGACCCGATCCGGAGGCCGGGGCGCTGACGGGTGTGGCCCTGGTGCTGCTACGGCAGCTCCCCGGCACCCGCAAGTACTTCGCCTACCTCCCCGAAGGACCCGTCGCCGACTGGACCGACCCCGACATCGACGGCTGGCTCGACCCGCTGCTGGACCACCTGCGCCGGGCCGGCGCCTTCGCCGTACGCATCGGCCCGTCGCCCGCCTACCGGCGCTGGGACGCCGTCCACCTCAAGCCGCGCACCGGACCGGGCCGCCGCCTCGCCGACGTCCTCGCCAGCGAGGTCGACCCGCTCGGCACCGCCGTCGCCGAGCGGCTGCGGGCCCGCGGCTGGCGTCGCTGTGGGGAGGACAAGGACGGGGACGCCCAGCCCCGGCACGTCTTCCACGTGCCGCTCGCCGGACGCACCACGCAGGACCTGTGGACCGGCCTCAACCAGGAGTGGCGCCGCAACGTCCGCCGCGCCCAGAAGGAGGGCGTGGAGGTCGTGGTCGGCAGCGCGGCCGAACTCCCCGAGTTCTACCGGCTGTTGGGCGTCACCGAGCGACGCGACGGCTTCCGGCTCGGCCGCTCGCTCGCCTACTACGAGCGCCAGTACGCAGCGCTCAACGCCGAAGAACCCGGCCGGATGAAGCTGTACCTCGCCCGGCACCGCGGGGAGATCCTCGCCGCCCACACGATGATCACGGTGGGCCGCCGTGCCTGGTACCAGACCGGCGCCTCCGCCGACCACCGCCGCGAGGTCCGCCCCTCCAACGCCCTTCAGTGGCGGATGCTCCAGGACGCCCACGCCCTCGGCGCCGACGTCTACGACATGCGCGGGGTACCCTCCACTCTCGATCCGGACGAACGTGCGTACGGACTGCTGCGCTGGAAGCTCGGCACCGGGGGACACGTCGTCGAGACGTTGGGGGAATGGGAGCAACCCTTGGCCGGCAGCGCCAACCACACGCTTTACCGCGCCTTCCAGGCGTACCTGAACCGCCGATGACGACGCCGACGCCGACACAGACACCGACGGCGGCGAAGCCGGCCTCCGCCGCGCGCGGCAGCACCGTCATGGCCGTCGGGTCCATGGTCGGGAGGGCCACCGGTTTCGCCCGGTCCGCCGTGGTCGCGGCGGCGATCGGCACCATCGGACCGGTCCCCGACGGCTACGCGGTCGGCAACGCCCTGCCCACCATCGTCTACATGCTGCTCCTCGGCGGCGCGCTCAACGCCGTCTTCGTGCCCGAACTGGTCAAGGCCGCCAAGGAGCACGACGACGGCGGCGCCGCGTACACCGACCGGCTCGTCACCGTCTGCGTCGTCGCCCTGCTCGCCATCTCCGCGACCGCGGTCTGGGCGGCCCCCGCCATCATCGACGTGTACACCGACTACACCGGCGAACAGGCGGCCATGACCGTCGCGTTCGCCCGCTACTGCCTGCCGCAGATCTTCTTCCTCGGGCTGTTCACGCTGCTCGGGCAGGTGCTCAACGCACGCGGCCGGTTCGGCGCGATGATGTGGGCGCCCATCCTCAACAACCTCGTCGTCATGGCGGTGTTCGGCCTGTACCTGGCGCTGTCCCTCGGCGGCGGCGACACCCTCACCCCGGCCGAGACCGCCGTCCTCGGCTGGGGCACTACCGCCGGCATCGCGGCCCAGGCCCTCGCCCTCGTCCCCGCCCTGCGCGCGGCCCGCTTCCGCTGGCGGCCCCGCTTCGACTGGCGCGGCAGCGGACTGACCCGCCCGCTGCGCGCGGCCGGCTGGCTGGTGCTGCTGGTCCTGGCCAACCAGGCCGCCTACTGGGTCACCACCCGGCTCGCCACGACCGCGGGCCTCGACGGCGGCCCCGGCTACGGCGCCTACAACAACGCCTACGCCCTGTGGGTCGTACCGCACGGCATCATCACCGTCTCCGTGGTGACCGCGCTGATGCCCCGGATGAGCGCGGCCGCCGCCGACGGGGACACCGCCGCCGTACGCCGCGACGTCTCCCACGCGCTGCGCGTCTGCGCCAGTGCCGTCGTCCCCGCCGCCTGCGCGATGTTCGCCCTCGCCCAGCCGGTGATGGCCCTCGTCTTCGGATACGGCAGGACCAGCGCCGCCGACACGGCCGCCATGGCCGGGATCCTGATGGCCTTCGCGCCGGGACTGATCGCCCTGTCCGGCCAGTACGTCCTGTCCCGCGCCTTCTACGCGCTCTCCGACACCCGTACGCCGTTCCTGCTCAACCTCGTCATCGTCGCCCTCAACGCGGGACTGTCCCTGGCCGCCGCGCACCTGCTGCCGGCCCGCTGGGCGGTGACCGGCATGGCGGCGGCGTACTCACTGGCGCTGTGCGTGGGCTGGGCGGTGACCGGCCGGGTGCTGGCCCGCCGCCTCGCCGTCGCCCGACCCCTGCGCTCGTCCGCCGCCGGCGCGCACCTACGGCTGCTGCTCGCCGCCGTTCCCGCCACCGCGCTGGGCCACCTCGCGGTGGTGGGAACCGCGTCGGCCGGTGCGGTGCTCTCCACGGTTGCCGGCGCGACCGCCGTCATCCTCACCTTCGCCCTGCTCGCCCGTCCGCTGCGCCTGGCCGAACTGCTCGCGCTGCTCGGCGGCGTAGCCCGCAGGGTGACCCGCACCCGTACCCGCCCCTGACCACCACCGAGGGAGAACCGCCGATGTCCCGCGTGCTCCTCATCGAGGACGACCCTTCCGTACGCGAGGGGGTCGAACTCGGTCTGCGCCGCCGCGGCCACGAGGTACGGGCGGCCGCGACCGGCGAGGCAGGCCTGGCCGCGATGGCCGAGTTCCGCCCCGACCTGCTCCTGCTGGACCTCATGCTGCCCGGGATGAACGGGGTGCAGGTCTGCCGGCGGGTCCGTGAGCGCAGCCAGCTGCCGATCATCATGCTCACCGCGCGCGGCGACGACTTCGACGTGGTCATCGGCCTGGAGGCCGGCGCCGACGACTACATCGTCAAACCCGCCCGCACCGAGGTGATCGAGGCCCGCATCCGTGCCGTACTGCGCCGCCTGGACGACGGCGGCCAGGGCCGTGCGGCCATCGAGGTCCACGGCGAACTCACCATCGACCGCGGAGGACTGACCGTCGCCAAGGCCGGCCGGCCGCTCGCGCTCCCGCCCTCGGAGCTCAAGCTCCTGCTGCATCTGTCCGCCGCCCCCGAGCAGGTGTTCAGCAGGCAGCAGCTGCTGGAGCACGTCTGGGACCACAGCTACCACGCCGACGCCCGGCTGGTGGACGCCTGTGTCGCCCGGCTGCGCGGCAAGATCGAGAACCAGGCCGGCAGTCCGCGCTACGTCCAGACGCTGCGGGGCTTCGGCTACCGCTTCGGTCCGCTGTGAGCACCGGCATCCAGCGGTCGCGCCGGGCCAGGGCGTTCGGGCTGCGCACCCGACTGCTGCTCGCCTTCCTGCTGGTCGCCGCCGTCAGCGCCGGCACGACGGCCGCGCTGACCTACCGCGAGGCCCGCAACGCGGTGCTCCAGACCGCGCAGGACACGGCGGTCACCTCGTTCCGCGACCAGGTCCAGCAGACGGGCTTCGCACTGCCCGTGCAGGGCGGGGACGACCTGGAGTCACTCCTGCAAGACATCGCCCGCAAGGGCAAGCCGCACCCCTGGGTGGTGTTCGCCGAGTACGGTTCGGTCCGCGCCTCCTCGGGCGAGAACCCCGTCTCCACCGTCATCACCCCCGAACTGCGCCGCGCCGCACGGGCCGACCCGCACGGCAGCTTCGAGCGGGTCGTCAAGGACGGCGTCCCCTATCTGACCATCGCCATGCCCATGGTCTTCAAGACCGGCCCGTACAGCCTGCTGTCCAGCGGACTCGTCCTCTACGCCGTCATGCCGATGACCGACGAACAGGTCAACGTCGACGCCCTCCTGATGGCCGCCCGCGACGGCGCCCTGCCCGGTCTCGCCGTCGCGCTCGTCCCCGGTCTGATCGCCGCGCGCAGCGTGCTGCGCCCGGTCCGGGAACTGAGCCAGGCCGCCCAGAGCATGGGCAGCGGCCGGCTCGACACCCGGATCCCGGTCCGTGGCAGCGACGAACTGGCGGACCTGGCACACACCTTCAACGAGTCCGCCGCCCAACTCGAACACTCGGTACGGGAACTGCGCGACGCCGAGGCCCGCGCCCGCCGTTTCGCCTCCGACGTCTCCCACGAACTGCGCACCCCGCTCGCCGGAATGCTCGCCGTCACCGAGGTCCTCGACGAGGAGGCGGACCACCTGGACGCCGACACCGCCCGCGCTGTCCGGCTGGTCAGCGCGGAGACCGGGAAGCTCGCCGTGCTCGTCGAGGACCTGATGGAGATCTCCCGCTTCGACGCCCGCGCGGCCGAACTGAACGCCGACGAGGTCGACGTCGCCGAGGCCATCCGCAAGACCCTGGACAACCGGCACTGGAGCGACGACCGGGTCCGCGCCGAACTCCCCGACGGCATCCGCGCCCGCCTCGACCCGCGCCGCTTCGACCTCGTGATCGCCAACCTCGTGGGCAACGCCCTGCGCCACGGCAGCGCGCCCGTGACGGTGAGCCTGCGCACGGAGACCCGCTCCCCGTCCTGCGCCGTCCTGATCGCCGAGGTCGGCGACAGCGGCCCCGGCATCCGCCCCGAAGCCCTCCCGCACATCTTCGACCGCTTCTACAAGGCCGACGCGGCCCGCACCCGCTCGGCGGGCAGCGGCCTGGGCCTGGCGATCACCCTGGAGAACGTGAAACTGCACGACGGAACGATCCGCGCGGGGAACCTGCCGGGCGCCGGCGCCGTCTTCACCGTCGAAATCCCGCTCCACGCGGAGGAGCCCGGGGGGTGAGGCGTGGAGGCCGGCCGGTGAGACGTGTGGGGACGCGCGGGCGTGCGGTGGCCGCCGTCGCCCTGGCCGTCGCGGCGACCGCGCCGCTGATCGGCGGCTGCGGGATCCAGGAGACCGACGTCATCGAGGCGGGCGGCCCCGCCAGCTTCCAGGCCTTCCTCGACCGCGACCACGACATGCTGCTCTTCTTCCGTTCCCCTGACGGCGGCCTGAGCACCGTGATCCGCACGACGCAGCCTCCGGGGGCCGAGTTCGCCTCCGGAGACCAGAACCCCGACGACCCGACGGGACCGGTGCCTACGGAGAAGGTCGTCCTGGCGTTGCTCGCCGGCCCGCGGGAGGACGACCGGGCCGCCGGTCTGACCACCGCCCTCCCCACGATCCGCCCCGGCGGGACCGTCAAGGTCGAACCGTCCTCGAACGGCCGTGTCACAACCCACCTGCCCCTGGCCCTGAAGCCGCTGGACAAGACCGCTCTACGCCAGCTGACGTGCACGATCGCCTACAGCCGGGACGTCGACGGCCAGGTCGTCGTGGAACTGAGGGGACAGGACGGCACATCGAGATCCGGCACCTGCGGACTCGCGCCCGGCAGCACTTCGCCGCCGGAAACGGGTGATTGAGAACGCCGACCCGCCTCTGTCGGCTCGCCCGGCGGGGTCTTCTGCGCCTGTGGCATGCCGGTGGACCGGGCACCCTGACAGATGTCAGCTACCCGGGACCGCCCCCAACGCCTTCACTGAGGTCAGCACATGCAAACCGCAACCTCTCTCGGGGGCAGGAAAATGATCCGCAGTAAGAAGATGTTCGCCGCAGGTCTGGCCACCACCGTCTCGGCGGTGGCCCTGTCCGTCGGCGCCATGGCCGCCCCGGCGTCCGCCGCGGGCTCGGTCGACTGCCGTGGCGCGGTCCACGGAGTCGACACGGACCGGGGCATCGCCAGCTGCACCAACAACAGCGACCGCACCATCCGTTTCCGCGCCGAGGTCGTCTGCGGCCGGGCCCCCGACGTCTCCGGTGACTGGGTGACCTTGAACCCGGGCCAGTGGGGCCAGTCCTCCGCCACCTGTGCCTGGTACAGCACGGGTGTCGGCAGCGTCGGCTGGACCATCGAGTAGTACCCGGTCGAACGGGGGGAAGGGACGGCGGCCGGACGCTCTCAGGCGTACGGCCGCCGCTCCACGGGCAGGCCGCTCTCTCACTCCCTCGCGCCCGCCGAGGCCGTCAGCGCGAGCAGGTGCTCCACCGGGCGGTGCCACCGTCCCAGTGCCCGCGGGGACCTGTGCAAGAGGCCATGTGGACAGGGAGAACGCAACTTCGACAGGGCTCGCAGAGGCAGCTACCTTCACCTGGCCCTCGGTGCTCGCCACGGCCGCACGGGGGTTCGTCCAGGCTGCGCCGTCCACGCCAGGCAGCCCCTACCAGGGAGAGACGCATGCCCCATCTTGCTCTGTACACATTCGGCGTCCTGAAGTCACCTCTCGCCGATCCCGCGCCTCTCACGCGCGAGTTCTACGACATCGGTGAGGCCGTCTACCGGAGGATCAGCAGGCACCCCGGATACCTCGCGCGTGCTGAATCGGCAGACGGCGACCGGGGCGCGCTCTTCGAGGCGGACTGGGGCGCGTGGGGAGAGTTCGCCGTACCGACCTGGTACGGCAAGGGCCGTACGCCGGGGACCACCGCCCTGGCCGCGACCCTCTCCCTCTGGACCGACCTGCGCTCCGCGTTCGACGCCGTCCACACCGGTCTGCACCGTGAGGCGCTGAACAGGCGTTACGACTGGTTCGAGAGGACAGGGCACCCGAATCACGTGTTCTGGTGGGTCTCCGACGGCGTGATACCCACCTGGCAGGACGGGGTTTCCCGGCTGGAGCACCTCCACGACCACGGCTCCGCGCCGCACGCCTTCACCTTCCACCGCTCGTTCGCCCCGGACGGAGCTGCGACCAGGGTCGAAGGCATCAGGACGAAGAGCGACGAGGTTCGCTGACAAGGAAGCCGACCTTGGCCGTTCTTCGCTCCGTGCCCCCCCGGTCGCCCCTGATCGGTCCCCGATCCGACCCCGAAAAGCCCCTGACAGTGGCCCCACATGGGCAGCGGTGCACCTAACGTGACGGCAGTGCCCTGGCCAGGTCCGCACGCTTGACCCAACCGCTCTCTTCATGAGGAGGATCCATGCCGTCAAGGGTCGGATCAGCGCTGCGGCAGCGCGCCGCGCGGGGCACGGCCATGGTCGCGGGAGTCGTCACGGCTGTCGTCACCGGTCTCGCCGCCGCTCCCGCGGTCCACGCGTCGTCGCCTGCCGCCGGGGCCTTGCGGTGGGCACCGTGTGACGGCCCGGTGGAGCCGGGAGCCGAGTGTGCCACTCTTTCGGTGCCGGTCGACTGGGCCCACCCGGACGGCCCGAGACTCGACCTGGCTGTGGCCCGCCGCAAGGCCGCCGACCCCGGCGCACGCGTCGGCTCGATGGTGTTCGGCCCCGGCGGGCCGGGCGACTCGGGTGTGGAGACGGTGGTGGACCGTGTCAGCCGGTTCAGCCCCGAGGTCCGCCGCAGGTTCGACATCGTCAGCTTCGACCCGCGGGGCGTGGGCGGCAGCAACCCGGTGACCTGCTCCGGCGACCTGCTTGCCGAGCGGCCGTCACCGGAGCTGAGGAGCCAGGCGGACTTCGACGCCACCATGGCGTACAACAGGCGGCTCCGTGCCGACTGTCGGGCCCGTACCGGCCCGGTGTTCGACCACCTTGACACCGCCCAGACGGTCCGGGACCTGGACGCCCTCCGGGCCGCCCTCGGCGAGCGGAAACTGACCTTCCACGGCAGCTCGTACGGCACGCTGCTCGGCGCGCAGTACGCCGAGACCTACCCGCGCCGCGTGCGCGCGATGGTGCTGGAGAGCGTCATGGACCACAGCGTTCCGACCACCCGTGAATTCCTGCAGTCCGAGGCGGCCACGGCAGAGGATTCATTCCGGGAGTTCGTGAAGTGGTGCGGCGGTGCCGCGGACTGCGCGCTGCACGGCCGCGACGTCCGCGCCGTCTGGCAGGGCCTGTTGGCCCGGGCCGGGCGCGGCGAACTGGAGGCCCCCGCGAAGCCGGGCACCTCGCTGTCGTCTTCGGACCTGGTCAACAGGATCGCGTTCCGGAAGTTCTACCAGGCCGACTACGCGGGCCTGGCAACGGCGATCGCGGAGATGGACGCGAGCAAGCCTCTGCCCGCCTCGCCCACCTCGACAGCACCGCTGCCCCCGGCCACCCCGGTCTTCTGCTCGGACTGGCGGCTGCCGGTGCGCGACTACCGGGAGTACGCCTCGCTCGTCACCATGATGAGAGCGACCGCGCCTGACCTGCCTTACCTGCTGCCGATACACATGGCAGCGGCGTGTCTGGGCGCGCCGACCGCCAACCCGCAGC
>CBFGZZ010000313.1:0-10815 GCA_965653385.1 uncultured Streptomyces sp.
GCGAGGCCTCGGTCGGCGGAGCCTGTTCGAGGATGACGTGGGCGTTGGTGCCGCTGATGCCGAAGGAGGAGATGCCGGCTCGGCGGGGGCGTCCGGTTTCGGGCCAGGGGATGGTTTCGGTGAGCAGCGAAACCGCGCCCGCGTTCCAGTCGACGTGGGGTGTGGGCTGGTCGATGTGGAGGGTTTTGGGCAGTAGCCCGTGTTGCATGGCCTGGACCATTTTGATGATGCCCGCCACGCCCGCCGCCGCCTGGGTGTGGCCGATGTTGGATTTGATGGAGCCGAGCCACAGTGGTTGTTGTGGGGTGCGGTTGTGGCCGTAGGTGGCCAGGAGTGCTTGGGCTTCGATGGGGTCGCCGAGGGTGGTGCCGGTGCCGTGTGCTTCGACGGCGTCGATGTCGTGTGGGGTGAGGTGGGCGTTGGTGAGGGCGGTGTGGATGACGCGTTGTTGTGCGGGGCCGTTGGGGGCGGTGAGGCCGTTGCTGGCGCCGTCCTGGTTGACGGCGCTGCCGCGGATCACGGCCAGGACGGGGTGGCCGTTGCGCTCCGCGTCCGACAACCGCTCCAGCAGCAGCACTCCGACGCCCTCACCCCAGCCCACACCATCCGCCGCCGCACCGAAGGACTTGCAGCGTCCGTCGGGGGCGAGGCCGCGCTGGCGGCTGAACTCGACGAAGGTGGCCGGTGTGGCCATGACGGTGACGCCGCCGGCGAGCGCCATGTCGCACTCGCCGCTGCGCAGGGCCTGCGCGGCCAGGTGCACGGCGACCAGCGACGACGAGCAGGCGGTGTCGACGCTCACGGCCGGACCCTGGAACCCGAACGTGTACGAGATCCGTCCTGACGCCACGCTGCCCGCGCTGCCGGTGCCGAGCAGGCCCTCGTACTCCTCGGTCTCCCTGCCGAACAGCCGGGCGCCGTAGTCGTTGTACATGACCCCTGCGAAGACACCGGTGCTGCTGCCGCGCAGCGACGAGGGGTCGATGCCCGCCCGCTCCAGCGCCTCCCACGTCACCTCCAGCAGCAGCCGCTGCTGGGGGTCGATCGTGAGCGCCTCGCGCGGGCCGATCCCGAAGAACTCCGCGTCGAAGTCCCCGGCGTCGTAAAGGAATCCGCCTTCCCGTGCGTACGACGTGCCCTTGCGGTCAGGGTCGGGGTCGTACAGCTTGCCGACGTCCCACTCGCGGTCCGTGGGGAAGGCCGTGATGGCGTCCCGGCCCTCGGCCGTCAGCGCCCACAGGCCCTCCGGTGTCCGTACGCCTCCGGGATAACGGCAGCCCATGCCCACGATCGCGATCGGCTCCCGCCGGCCGGACGATGCCTCGACCTCGGTCAGCCGTTGCCGGGTTTCGTGCAGGTCCGCCGTCACCCGCCTGAGGTATTCGACGAGCTTGTCTTCGTTCGCCATTGACTGGCCACCCATCCTTACGCGTACCAACGAGGACTCCGGTCGCGGTTCACGCGCGCCCGAATTCCCTGTCGATGAAGTCGAAGATCTCTTCGGGTGACGACTCCGCCAGCTGTTCCGTCACCAAAGCGCCCCGTTCCCCGCGGTCGACGTCGCCTCCGCCATCGGTCGCGCCGGCGCGGCGGGCACCGCTCCACTCACCGGCCAGCGCGTGCAGCCGGCGGGTGATCGTGTTGCTTTCGTCCTGGTCCGTTTCGGCGGCGAGCGTGCTCAGGAGCGCCGCCACGCGGTCGAGTTCCGCGAGCGCGGATTCGGCCGGCGTCCGGCGTACCGGGGCGGCCCGCTCGCACAGGTGCGTGGCGAGGGCGTTCGCCGTCGGATGGTCGAAGACCAGCGTGGCGGGCAGCCGCAGCCCCGTGAGCGTGTTCAGCCGGTTGCGGAGGTCGACCGCGGTGAGCGAGTCGAAGCCGAGTTCCTGGAAGGCACGTTCGGGGTCGATGGCGGCGGCTGTGGAGGCGTGCCCGAGGACGCCGGCGACCTGTTCCCGTACGAGGTCGAGGACGAGCCGGTGCTGTTCCGGTTCGCTCAGCCCGGCCAGCCGGTCGGCCAGTGACAGCCCACCCGCGTCCACGCGGCGCGGCGGGATCCGGACCAGGCCGCGCAGCAGCGGGTTGAGCGAGCCGTCGGCCGCCTGCGCGGCCAGGGCAGCGGCGCCGAGGCGAGTCGGCAGCAGCACCGCGTCGGTGTGCGTGCCCCCCAGCGCCGCGTCCAGCAGCGCCAGCGCGTCGTCGGTCGGCAGGGGCAGGAGCCCGTTGCGGCTCATCCGGTGGCGGTCGGCCTGGTCCAGGTGGCCGGTCAAACCCGAGCCCTCCTCCCAGAGCCCCCAGGCCAGGGACAGCCCGGCCAGTCCGTGCGCGCGGCGGTGCTGGGCGAGCGCGTCCAGGAAGGTGTTGGCGGCGGCGTAGTTGCCCTGACCCGCGCTGCCCAGGACGCCCGCCGCCGAGGAGAACATCACGAACGCCGCGAGGTCCAGGGAACGGGTGAGTCGGTGCAGCGCCCAGGCCGCGTCGGCCTTCGGCCGCAGTACAGCGGTGATCCGGTCGGGGGCGAGTGATCCGATGGTGCCGTCGTCGACGGCACCGGCGGCGTGGAACACGGCCGTGAGGGGATGCTCGGCGGGCACGGCGTCGAGCGTGGCGCGGAGGGCGTCGTCGTCGGTGACATCACACGCGGCGACGGTGACCTCGGCGCCCAGCGCGGCGAGTTCCTCCCGCAGCTCCTCGGCGCCCGGGGCGAGCGGCCCGCGCCGGCCGACCAGGAGGAGACGTGACACGCCGTGTGCCCGCACCAGGTGCCGGGCCACGAGGCGCCCGAGGGTGCCGGTGCCGCCAGTGATCAGGACGGTGCCCGAAGGGTCGAGCCCCGGTCGGGACACGGCCTCCTCGGCGCCCACGGCGGCACGGGCGAGCCGTGGGAGGTGGACCCGGCCGGCCCGCACGGCGATCTGGGGCTCGCCGTCGGCGGCCGCGAAGGCCACGGCGGCCGGCAGCCCGGCGAGGGACGCGGCCAGTCCGTCGGTGTCGACGAGCAGAAACCGCCCCGGTTCCTCCGCCTGGGCGCTGCGTACGAGGCCCCACACGGCGGCGCCCGCCAGATCGGGCACGTCCTCGCCGTCCTCGACCGGCACCGCACCCCGAGTGACCAGGACCAGCCGGGCCGGGGCGAGCCGTTCGTCCGCCGACCACTCGTGCAGCAGGGCGAGGGCCTCCAGCACCGCCTCCCGGGCGTCGAGGGCGGGTTCGGCACCGCCGGCCCGCCCGACGTGGGCCAGTACGAGGTCGGGCACCGTGCCGTCGGACGCGAGCCGGGCGCGCAGGTCACCCAGATCCTTGTACGACGCGGCCCCCATGTCCGTCGCCGTTGCGCCGGGAACCCCGTCCCCGAGCACGGCCAGGCGCAGGCCGGCACGGGGTGTGCCGTCCGAAGGTTCCGTCCACGCGACCCGGTACAGGGCGCTGCCTCGTGACGTGCCGGCGCCGGGCAAGCGGTCCGTGGACAGCGGGCGGACCGTCAGGGAACCGACCGACAGAACGGGGCGCCCGGACGGGTCCGTCAACTCAAGCGCCACCCCGCCCGCGCCGACACCGGTGTCCGCACCCGGTGTGAGGCGTACGCGCAGCGCCCTGGAGCCGCCCGCGTGCAGACGCACACCGGTCCAGGCGAAGGGCAGCCGGACCCCGGAGCCGTCGCCGTCCGGCTCGGGCGCGGCCCAGGCGATGGTGTGCAGCGCGGCGTCCAGGAGCGCGGGGTGGATGCCGTACCCGGAGCTGTCGGTCTCCTCCGGGAGGTCGACCTCGGCGTAGACATGGTCGCCGTGCCGCCACGCCGCGCGCAGCCCCTGGAAGACGGGGCCGTAGACGAGGCCCGTGGCCGCGAACCGGTCGTACAGCTCCGCGGTGGCCAACGGCTCGGCACCCTCCGGCGGCCAGGCCCCGTCGGCGGCGTCCGCGGCGGCGTCAAAGGCCGCTGACGTTCCGCCGGCGAGAAGTCCGGTCGCGTGGCGCGTCCATGGGGCTTCCGGGTCGGCGTCGGCGTGCCGTGAGTGCACCGTGAGGGGGCGGCGGCCGTCCGCGTCGGGGACGTCGACGAGGATCTGCAACTGGACGCCGCTGTCGGCGGGAACCAGCGGGGCCTCCAGGGTGAGCTCCTCGATCCCGGAACCACCGGTCCGCTCGGCGCAGTACAGGGCCAGTTCCACGAACGCCGCGCCCGGCAGCAGCACACGGTCCACGACGGCGTGGTCCGTGAGCCACGGGTGCGTTCCCGTGGAGAGCCGCCCGGTGAACATGTGGCGGCCGTCCTCGGCGAGCACCGTCGCCGCAGTCAGCATCGGGTGCCCGGCGCTGTCCAGGCCGGCCGAGCGCATGTCACCGGCCGGTTCGGCGGGCGCCAGCCAGTACCGCCGCCGCTGGAACGGATACGTCGGCACCGCCACCGGCCGGTCGCCGGGCCGTACGCCGATGACCTGCTCCCATGCGACCGGAGCCCCGTGGACATGCGCACGGCCAAGGGCGCCCAGGAACTCGTGGTTCTCGTCGCGTTCACGGCGCAGGGTCCCCAGCGCTGTCGCGGGCAGCCCCGACGCCTCGATCGTCTGCTCGGTGCCGAACGTGAGCACGGGGTGCGGGCTCGCCTCGACGAAGAGCCGGTGCCCCGCGTCGAGCAGGGCGCGCACCGTTCCCGCATACCGCACCGGCTCACGCAGGTTGCGGTACCAGTAGTCGGCGTCGAGCTCCCGGGTGTCCAGCTCGGCGCCGGTGACCGTGGACCAGAACGGGATCTCGGACCGACGGCCCCGCACATCGGCCAGGCAGCCGAGGAGTTCGTCGCGGATGGCCTCCACATGAGCGCAGTGCGAGGCGTAGTCGTTGGGGATGACCCTCGCCCGGACCCCGTCGGCCCGGTAGCGCGCGACCAGCTCGTGCACGGCGTCGAGATCACCCGAGACGACCGTGCTCGCCGGCCCGTTGTCGGCCGCCACCCCGACGGCGCCCTGCCACGCGGACAGCGCCTCCTCCACGTCGGCGGCCGACAGCGGCACCGACGCCATCGCACCCGTGCCCCGCAGGGCGCGCAACGTACCGCTGCGCAGAGCCACCACCCGGGCCGCGTCGTCCAGCGACAGGGCGCCCGCCACCACGGCGGCGGCGATCTCCCCCTGGGAGTGGCCGATGACCGCGTCGGGGCGCACCCCCGCGGCCCGCCACAGCTCCGCGAGCGAGACCATCACGGAGAACAGCACGGGCTGGGCGATCTCCACCGGGTCGGAGGCGGGAGCACCCGGCCGGCCCCGGAGCACATCGACGAGCGACCAGTCCACGTACGGCGCGAGTGCGTCGGCGCAGGCGTGCAGCCGCTCGGAGAACACCCGCGACGAGTCCAGCAGATCCCGCGCCATGCCCACCCACTGCGAGCCCTGGCCAGGGAACACGAGGACGATGCCGCCCGGCGTCACCGGCGCCGTACCCATGGACACGGCAGGATCCGGCACGCCCGAGGCCAGCGCCTCCAGGGCCGCCCCGGCCCCCGCGCGGTCCCGGCCGAGGACGACCGCACGGTGCTCGAACCGCGAGCGTGTGGTGGCCAGCGCGTGGGCCACGGCGGCCAGGTCGTCGCCGTCCTCCGCGACCGCCGTACGACGCAACCGGCGGGCCTGGTCGCGCAGTGCGTCCTCGCTCCGGGCGGACAGCAGCCACGGAACCGGCGCCGTAGGGCCCAGCAGCGGCTCCACCGCACCTGCCCCGGACTCCGCGCGCCCGCCGGGCCGTTGCTGTTCCTGCGGGGCCCGCGGCTCCAAGATCTGTGCGGCCGGAGCCTGTTCCAGGATCACGTGGGCGTTGGTGCCGCTGATGCCGAACGACGACACTCCCGCACGGCGCGCCCGGCCAGTCTCCGGCCACGCGACGCTTTCCGTGAGCGGCGCGACCGCGCCCCGCCCCCAGTCGACATGGGAGGTCGGCGCGTCGATGTGCAGTGACTGGGGCAGCACCCCGTGACGCAGGCTCTCCACCGTCTTGATCACGCCCGCGACACCGGCGGCCGCCTGGGTGTGCCCGATGTTCGACTTGACGGACCCCAGCCACAACGGCCGTTCCGCCGCCCTGTCCCGGCCGTACGTGGCCAGCAGCGCCTGCGCCTCGATCGGATCGCCCAGCGGCGTACCCGTCCCGTGCGCCTCCACCGCGTCGACGTCGTCGCCCGTCAGCCCGGCGTTGTCCAGCGCCTGAAGGATCACCCGTTCCTGTGCGGGGCCGTTGGGCGCCGTCAGCCCGTTGCTGGCACCGTCCTGGTTGATCGCGCTGCCCCGTACGACCGCCAGCACCCGGTGGTTGTTGCGTACCGCGTCCGAGAGCCGCTCCACCAGCAGCAGCCCCACTCCCTCGCCCCACGCCGTGCCGTCGGCGCCGTCGGCGAACGGCTTGCACCGGCCGTCGGGCGCCAGCCCGCGCTGACGGCTGAACTCGATGAAGATTCCCGGTGAGGACATCACCGTCACGCCCCCGGCCAGCGCCAGGTCGCACTCGCTGTCGCGCAGCGCCCGGCAGGCCAGGTGCAGGGCGACGAGCGACGACGAACACGCCGTGTCCAGGGTGATCGCCGGACCCTCCAGCCCCAGCGCGTAGGCGACCCGGCCGGAGGCGACGCTGGTGGTGGTGCCGGTCAGCAGGTACCCGTCGACCTCCGGCGTCGAGGCGCCGAACCCGTACTGCTGGGACGCCATTCCGACGAACACCCCGGTCCGGCTGCCCCGCAGGGTGAGCGGATCGACACCGGCACGCTCCACCGTCTCCCACGCGGTCTCCAGCAGCAGCCGCTGCTGCGGGTCCGTGGCCAGCGCTTCGCGCGGATTGATACCGAAGAACTCCGCGTCGAAGCGGTCCGCTTCCTGGATGAACCCGCCCCGCCCGGTGTACGTGGTGCCGGCCTTGCCCGGCTCGGGGTCGAGGATCGCCGCCAGATCCCATCCCCGGTCGGTGGGGAAGTCCGAGATCGCGTCACCCCCTTCCGCGACCAGTTCCCACAACTCCTGCGGGGACCGGACGCCACCGGGGAAGCGGCACGCCATGCCGACGATGGCGATCGGCTCGTCCGCCGCCACGCCCTTGCGTGCCCTCCCGGGCCGTGACCGGCGGGCCGACGCCGCACCCGCCGAGGACTGCGCCTCCTCCCCGAGGAGTTCGCGCAACCGGCCGGCGAGCGCCTGGACCGTGGGATGGTCGAAGACCAGCGTGGCCGGTAGCCCCAGCCCGGTGAGGGCGTTGAGACGGTTGCGCAGTTCCACCGCGGTGAGCGAGTCGAAGCCGAGCTCCTGGAACGTACGCCCCGGATCGACCGAGTCGGCGGCACTGTGCCCCAGCACGGCGGCCACCTCCGCACGGACCAGATCCACCACGATGCGCGTCTGCTCCGCCTCGGTGCGCCCTTCCAGACGGCCGCGCAGCGCGGCGGCACCGCCACCCGCCGCCCGGCGTGCGCGGCCGCCCGCGCCGGCACCCGCGCGGGCCAGCTCGCGCAGGATCGGCGGCACAGCGGCAGAGGGCGCCGACGCGAGCGCCGAACGGTCCAGCGCGGCCGGCACCAGCACGGCGCGGTGGTCCGACAGCGCCGCGTCCAAAAGGGCCAGCCCCTGCCCACCGCTCATGGGCAGCAGTCCGGAGCGCCGCATCCGCCGTTGGTCGGCCTCGTCCAGGGCACCGTTCATGCCGTTCGGGTCGCCCCACAGGCCCCACGCCAACGACACGGCCGGAAGCCCGGTCGCTCGCCGCTGCCCGGCCAGCCCGTCCAGATACGCGTTGGCGGCCGCGTAATTGCCCTGACCGGCGCTCCCCAGGACACCGGCGGCCGACGAATACAGCACGAACGCCGACAGGTCCAGGCCCCGGGTGAGCTCATGGAGGTTCCACGCCGCGTCGGCCTTCGCCCTCAGCACGGCGTCCAGGTGCCCGGGCGTCAGCGTCCCGATCGTCGCATCGTCCACCAGTCCCGCCAGATGCAGTACGGCGGTCAGCGGATGCTCCCGCGGTACGCGGTCCAGCAGCGCGCGCAGTGCTTCAGCGTCGGAGGCGTCGCACGCAGCCACGGTGACCTGCGCCCCCAGCTCCTCCAAGTCGGCCCGCAGCGCCGCCGCGCCCGGCGCGTCCGGGCCCCGCCGACCGGTGAGCAGCAGCCGCCGCACACCGTGCCGGCTGACCAGGTGCCGCGCGGCGAGCGCACCCAACGCACCCGTGCCGCCGGTGACCAGCACGGTGCCGGAGGCGTCCAGCGGCCGTGGCACCGTGAGGACCAGTTTGCCGATGTGCCGTGCCTGGCTGAGCTGCCGCAGCGCCTCGGGCGCCGCACGCAGGTCGTACGCCGTCACGGGCAGCGGCTCCAGCACCCCCCGCTCGAACAGCTCGACCAGGTCCTTCAGCATCCGCTGGATCCGGTCCGCGCCCGCGTCCGCCAGGTCGAACGCCCGGTAGTCGACACCGGGCCGGTCCGCAGCGACCTGCTCCGGCTCGCGGATGTCGGTCTTGCCCATCTCCAGGAAGTGACCACCGCGCGGCAGCAGCCGCAGCGAGGCGTCGACGAACTCACCCGCGAGGGCGTTCAGGACGACATCGACGCCCGCACCGCCCGTCGACTCCAGGAACGATTCCGCGAAGTCGAGCGTCCGGGAGTTCGCCAGGTGCGCGTCGTCCAGACCCCGCGCCCGAAGCGCCGCCCACTTGGGGCGGCTCGCCGTGCCGAACACCTCCGCGCCCAGATGCCGGGCCAGCTGGGTCGCCGCCATGCCCACGCCACCGGCCGCCGCGTGGACCAGGATCCGCCGCCCCGGTCCGATTCCCGCGAGGTCGACCAGTGCGTAGTACGCCGTCAGGAACACCGTCGGAGCGGCCGCCGCCTGCGCGAACGACCAGCCCTCCGGCATCCGGGTCAGCATCCGGTGGTCGGTGACGGACCACTGTCCCAGACAGCCCTGGAACAACCCCATCACCCGGTCACCGGGCGCCACGGTCGACACGTCCGGGCCCACCTCCGTGACGACACCCGCACCTTCCGAGCCGAGCATCGGCTGCCCCGGGTACATGCCGAGGGCGATCAGCGCGTCACGGAAGTTGAGACCGGCCGCGCGCATCGACACACGTACCTCACCGGCCGCCAGCGGCCTGGTGGCGTCCTCCGCCGGGACCAGCACGATGCCGTCCACGGTGCCCGGCGCCGACACATCCAGGCGCGTCCCCGCGTCGAGCGCCGACAGCGGCGTCGGCGCCGCGGGCACCAGACGCGGCACGTGCAGCGCCCCGTCCCTGAGGGCGAGTTGCGACTCACCCGCCGCGAACGCCGCATGGACCGCTGCCCAGGCATCGACGCCGGTCGCCACGCCGTCCAGGGGCTCACCCCCCGCCGCGTCCACGTCCAGCAGCGCGAACCGCCCGGGGTTCTCCGTCTGGGCCGAGCGCACCAGACCCCACACCGCCGCGGCTCCCAGATCCGACACGGGCTCCCCGTCCTGAACGGCCACCGCCCGACGGGTCACCAGCACCAGCCGCACCGATCCGAACACCTCGGCGGCCAGCCACCGCTGCACCAGATCCAGCACATACGCGGTCGCATCCCGGGGCCGCTGCATCGGCGGTACGACGGCGAACACGGCGTCCGGCATCCCGGCAGCCGAGTCGACCGCCTCGCACAGCTCCCCGATGCCGCCGCTCAACACCGCACCGGGCACCAGCTCTCCCGCGCCCGCCACCCCGTCCCGCACGCACCACCGTACGAACTCGCGCTCCGCGGGCTCCGCGGGGGGCAGCGCCGGCCAGTCGGTCCGCAGCAGTGCGTCCCGCGCCACAACCGATTCCGGCACCAACTGCTCAGGTGTGACCGGCCTGGCGGTGAGCCCGTCGACCGTCGCCAGCACCCTGCCCTTCTCATCGGCGACCACCAGCGCCACCGCGTCCTCGCCCACCGGCGACAACCGCACGCGCAGCGCCGTGGCACCGCCGCCGACCCCGTACACGGACACACCCGCCCACGCGAACGGCAGGCGCGTCGTCGCCCCGTCACCGTCACGCATGATCGTCACGTGCAGCGCCGCGTCCAGCAGCGCCGGGTGGAGCGCGAACCCCTTCGCATCGGTCCCCTGGGGCAGCACGACCTCGGCGTAGAGGTCGTCACCATGCCGCCAGGCGCTACGCAGCCCCTGGAACACGGGGCCGTACGCCATGCCGAGCCGCCCCACCCGCTCGTACAGATCGTCCACTTCGACCGGAACGGCGCCCGGCACCGGCCACTCCACCAGCTCGTCGACGTCCTTGGGCGGCGCCTCCGCCGCCGTGAGCAGGCCGGAGGCGTGACGCGTCCACGTGGCATCGGAGTCGGCGGGCCGTGCATGGATGCCGATCTGCCGGGCCCCCGTCTCGTCGGCGGGATCCACCTGTACCTGAAGCTGCACCGCGCCCGCCTCCGGCAGCACCAGCGGCGCTTCCAGGGTGAGCTCGGCCACCCGGCCCCCACCGGTCCGGTACGCCGCGTGCAGCGCCAGCTCGACGAAGGCCGTGCCGGGCAACAGGACCATGCCCATGATCGTGTGGTCGGCCAGCCACGGGTGCGTCTCCACGGAGATACGGCCATGCAGCAGACACGCGCCGCTCGCGGCGACGGTGACCATGGCCCCCAGCAGCGGATGATCGGCTGCCCCGAGCCCGGCCGCCGTCACATCACCCGCTGCGGACCCGGCCACTGCCCAGTAGCGACGGTGCTGGAAGGGATAGGTGGGAACTTCGGGGTCGGTGGAGGCCGGGGGGATCAGGGTGTTCCAGGTGGGTGGGTGGCCTTGGGTGTGGAGTGCGGTGAGGGCGGTGGTGAGG
>CBFGZZ010000314.1:0-10680 GCA_965653385.1 uncultured Streptomyces sp.
GGCGTTTCCGGCCGACGCGGCGGCGGCAGCGGCGGCCTGCGCGGCCTGGGCGGCGCGACTGGAGGCGGCCTGGGCGGTTCGCGAGGCGGCGATCGCGGTGTTGGCCGCGTCGGCGGCGCCGCGTGCGGCGCTCGCGGCGTTGTTCGCCGCCCTGGCCGACTTGCGTACGTCCTGCTGGGCGGCCCTCGCCTCCTCCGCCGCCTTCAGGGCAGCGGCCTTGGCCTTCTCGGCCGCGTCCTTGGCGTTGTCGGAGGCGGCGACGGCCTGCTCCGTCTTCAGCTGCGCCTGCTTGCCCTCCCGCTCCACGATCGCGACCAACTGGTCGATCGTCGCGGCTTCTTCGTCGCGGGCACGGGCGATGTACTGGCCGGAGATGAGGAACTGGTGGATCGCCTCGGGCGATCCGTCGCTCAGGGCACGCTCCGCGTACAGCTTCACCTGAGGCGAGGCGGTGTTGAGGATGGTGAAGACCTCGACGTGCTCGTCCTGCTGACGAGCCGTGTACTGGGTCTGCTCCAGGAACGTCCGCAGGGCGTCCGCGGTGCCCGCTTCCAGTGCCTTGGTGGCCGCCTGCCGCACACTGGGACCGCCGTTGTTCAGGACGGTGAACACCGCCACCCGCAGATCCGTCTCGACGGGCTGTGCGTGGCCGTTGTCCAGGAAGGCGGCGATGGCGTCATCCCCCGCGGACAACGCCGTTTCGGCCGCTTCGCGAGTGGACTGGCCCGCGTAAGTGAGGCTGCTGATGATGGCGAAGCGGTTGTCCCCCGCCCTGGCGACGGGCAGTTCGTCGGTGACGAAGGCGGAGACCGCTGCCGACGAGCCGACGAGGGCGAGGGCGGCGCCTTCGCGGACCGCACGGCCTCCGGTCTTGTACGCCCATACGGCCTTGCCCCGGTCGGTGTCCGGAAGTCCGGTGTCCACACTGTCCGTCCCGGCGGCATGGGCGGGTGCAGCGGTCATGGTGAGGATCGAGGGCAGGGCAGGCACGGCGGCCGCCCCGGTCGCGGCCTTGAGTATCCGGCGTCTGCTCCACAGTGACGCTGACAAGGTAGGCATCCTTCCCGTACGGAATACAACGGCGCGGATATGGACGCGGCACCCCAATGCCCGCTTGACGCGAAGGGGAGTTGGGATGCCGTATCGAATCCTGCGATACAGGCTGGCACATTACCCGGAGAATGCCGGACTGTAATCCGCTTTCGGGAGAATAACTCCCGGGCGAAGAGCGAACCGTGCGACGTCGAGCCTGGCCAAAAGCGGAACGTTATCTACCGTATACATTTCGGCCGCGAAACATTAATAAGCCCTGGTACAACCCTTCGAGCACGTGATGTAAGTCACAGAGAGGCGTGCCGTCGTATGCCCCGTTTTGGCGTTTTTGATTGGTGGACAGTGCCGGGAGACGCGGTTTTGTATGACTGAGGCTGCGGGAACGAGATTCGCGTCGTGACCTGAAATTGATCACGGCATGAAAGCGCTATCCCGTCGATACAAAGGGGGGTTCGGGGGTGATTTCGTAAGCATGCACATCTCTGTTCATGCGCATTCTCCGGCTGAATGGCGGACCTTGACACCGCAGCCTTCGGGAGCGTTACGAATCTGTTCCGGACCTTCGATCGGAACCGACCACTAGGACTGCGATGAAGGCACGTAGCACCACTGCGTCAAGAACCAGGCGCCTCATGGGGCGCATCGTGGGTGCCGCCACGGCCGCGGGGGCCCTGGCGTGGCTCACGATGACAGGCGGCCCGGCGGGAACGCCCGCCGCGGACGACGCCACCTCCGCCCGGGCGGTCGCCGACGCGGCACCGGGCTACGCCGTCGAGGACTTCAACTACCCGCAGGCGGACAAGATCCGTGAGGAGCAGGACCTCATCCTCAAGCGCGGCGACGGCCACATCGTCCTCGCCGAGTGCGTCAGCGGGACCGGCCAGCTGGAGATCTGGTCCCGCGTGAATCTCCGGGTCTGCTTCAAGGTCACCGGTGACACCGGCTGGCTGACCATGGAGATCCCCTCGGTCTACGGCGTCCAGACCAACGGCTACGACACCGAGCTCGACATGACCACCGACACCGAGGAAACGTCCTACGACATCCCCGCCAACTCCTGGAAGGGAGTGGGCGAGAGCGAGAACCCGCAGGCGGGCCCCCACACGCTCGTGGAGATCAGGACCTCCAAGTAGCGCCCAGCCACGATCCCCTGCCCGACCTGCCACCAAGGAACTGAACCCATGCGACACACCAGACCCGTGCGCCGCGCCGCACTGGCCGCCGCCCTGACCGCGGGATCGGTCGTGCTGACCGCCGTACCCGCCGTCGCCGTCACCGGCCCCGCCTCGCCCTCCTCCGACACCACCCACGCCTACACCGCCCAGCTCGTCATCGGCGACCACGACCGCGGCTGCTCCGGCGTCCTCGTCGACCGAGAGTGGCTGCTGACCGCCGCCAGCTGCTTCGCCGACAACCCCGCCGCCAGCCTTGCCGTGCCCACGGGCAAGCCCCGGCTGAAGACCACCGCGACCATAGGCCGCTCCGACCTCACCAGCAGCGCCGGCGCGGTCCGCGAGGTCGTGGAGCTCGTGCCCCGCACCGACCGTGACGTGGTACTGGCCCGGCTGAACCGCCCGGTCACCAACGTCACCCCCGTCCCCCTGGCCTCCGCCGCTCCTGCCGCCGGCGAAGAGCTGAGGCTCGCCGGGTACGGCCGCAGCGCGGACGAGTGGGCGCCGTTGAACCTGCACACCGGCGCGTTCTCCGTCGGCGCCTCCGCGGCCACCACCGCCACGGTCACCGGCAAGGACGGGGCAGCCGCGTGCATGGGCGACACCGGCGGCCCCATGGTCCGCGTCACGGGCGGCACGCACCAGCTTGTCGCCTTGGCCAGCCAGTCGTACCAGGGCGGTTGCTACGGCATCGCCGAGTCCGTGACCAGCACGGACGGCATCGTCGCCCGCGTCGATGACCTGGCCTCCTGGGTGAACACCAAGATCGGCGCGCCCGGCGTCTCCGACTTCAACTGTGACGGCGTCGAGGACGTCGCCGTCGCCGACCCCGCGGCGAGTGTCGGCGGCACGTCCGGCGCGGGTCTCATCCGGATCGTGTACGGCGGCGGCAAGGGCACCGCCGAGATCAGCCAGGCCCTCGACTGGGTGCCCGGCGCCCCCGAGACCAACGACTGGTTCGGCGAGACCATCGACACCGTCGACTACGACCAGGACGGCTGCACCGACCTCGTCGTCGGCACCCCGTCGGAGGACCTCGACAGCACGGCGGACGCCGGCGTGGTCGACATCCTGCACGGCGCCGTCGGCGGCCTGGGCACGGGCACGGTGAAGAGGACCCACTTCCAACAGGGTTCCGGCAACGGGTCGATGGCCAACTCGGGAGCCGAGGCCGGCGACCGCACGGGCCAGACCGTCGCCGCCGGCGTCAGTGCGGCCGGAGAGCCGTTCGTCGTCATGGGCGCGCCCGGTGAGGCCATCGGCAGCGTCGCCAAGGCCGGCATGATCTTCTACGCGTACGGCTCCACCAACATCGCCGTCTCCCAGGACAGCACGGGTGTACCGGGCGCCGTGGAGGCCAACGACGCCTTCGGCACCGCGCTGGCCGCCGACGCCAACCACATCGCCGTCGGCGCCCCCGGCGACGCCATCGGCTCCGACGCGAACGCCGGCAACGTGCAGGTGTTCTCCCACACCCTGAACTCCGAAGGCCGTCCTGCCGCGATGTTCGGCCTCGACCAGGACCTGGACACCGTCTCCGGTGGCGCCGAGGCGGGAGACGACTTCGGCAGGTCCCTGGCCATCGTCACGCACCGCCCGTCGGGCGCCGCGACCGCCAACGAGTCGATCCTCGCAGTCGGCTCGCCCGGCGAGGACCTGACTGTCGACGGGGTCGCCAAGGCTGACGTCGGCTCGGTCCTCACCTTCCGCATCACCGCCGCGGGCACGTACAGCCAGCTCTACGGGGTCTCCTCGGGTACCGCCACGGACGACGTCTCCGGTACCTCCGAGGCCGGTGACCGCTTCGGCACGACGGTGACCGCGGTCAACACCGCCCCGCGCGCGGTGAGCACCACCGCCACGATGAAGCTGGCCGTCGGCGTCCCGAACGAGGCCATCGGCTCGGCGGCGAACGCCGGCGCGATCCAGACCTTCTCCCTGCTGGGCACGCCCGGTGCCAACGACAGGTGGCTGGAAGTCGGCGACGGCGACGGTATCCCCGGCACGCCGGGCGCCAACCAGACCCTGGGCCGCAGCATCCACTACACCGGCACCCACCTGTACGTCGGTATGCCCTACGGGCCCAGCACCTACGGCACCCTGTACGCCCTGCCGCTGTCCAACGTGACCGCCGACGGCGCGGTCGCCCCGGTCACCACCTACAAGCCTGGCCAGAGCGGCCTGCCCTCGGCCGGCGCCCGCTTCGGCTACGCGGCACGGTAGAAGGCCCTTACGGTCCCACGAAGACGGGGGCGCCCGGTGAACTCCGGGCGCCCCCGCGCGTGCGAATCCGGACCACCCGCGCTTCGCCTAGAACGGCTCGAACCCGTCGAACTCCTGCTCCGCCTCGTCCCGTTCAGCCTGCCGGTCCCGACGGCGCTGCGCGGCAGGGCGGGTGCCCTCGAACCGGTGGTCCTCGCCACGCCGGCCGAGCATCTCCGCCCCGGCCGTCATCGACGGCTCCCAGTCGAAGACGACCGCGTTCTCCTCGGGGCCGATGGCCACACCGTCGCCGCCGCGGGCACCCGCCTTCAGCAACTCCTCCTCGACACCGAGGCGGTTGAGCCGGTCGGCGAGGTAGCCGACGGCCTCGTCGTTGTTGAAGTCGGTCTGCCGCACCCAGCGTTCGGGCTTCTCACCGCGCACCCGGAACAGTCCCTCGTCCTCGCGCGTGACGGTGAAGCCCGCGTCGTCCACGGCCCTGGGCCGGATGACGATGCGCGTGGCCTCCTCCTTGGGCTTGGCGGCGCGGGCCTTGGCCACCAAATCGGCCAGCGCGTACGACAGCTCCTTCAGCCCGGTGTGGGCCACCGCGGACACCTCGAAGACGCGGTAGCCGCGCGACTCCAGGTCGGGCCGGACCATCTCGGCCAGGTCCTTGCCGTCAGGTACGTCGATCTTGTTGAGAACGACGATGCGCGGACGCTTGTCCAGACCGCCGTACTGCCGCAGCTCCTCCTCGATGACGTCGAGGTCGGAGACCGGGTCGCGGTCGGACTCCAGGGTGGCGGTGTCCAGGACATGCACGAGTACGCTGCACCGCTCGACGTGACGCAGGAACTCCAGGCCGAGACCCCTGCCCTGGCTGGCACCGGGAATGAGGCCGGGCACGTCGGCGATGGTGTAGACGGTCGAACCGGCCGTCACCACGCCCAGGTTGGGAATCAGTGTCGTGAAGGGATAGTCGGCGATCTTCGGCTTGGCGGCCGACAGGACCGAGATCAGCGACGACTTGCCCGCGCTCGGGTAGCCGACCAGCGCCACGTCGGCGACCGTCTTCAGCTCCAGCACGACGTCCTGCAGGTCGCCCGGCTCCCCGAGCAGCGCGAACCCGGGCGCCTTGCGCCGCGCGGAGGCCAACGCCGCATTGCCGAGCCCGCCCCGGCCTCCCTGCGCGGCCACGTACGACGTGCCGTGCCCCACCAGGTCAGCGAGGACGTTGCCCGCCTTGTCGAGGACCACTGTGCCGTCGGGCACGGGCAGGACGAGGTCCTGCCCGTCCTTGCCGGAGCGGTTGCCGCCCTCGCCGGGCTTGCCGTTGGTGGCCTTGCGGTGCGGGGAGTGGTGGTAGTCCAGCAGCGTTGTCACCGACTGGTCGACCGTGAGGATCACGTCGCCGCCCCGGCCGCCGTTGCCGCCGTCCGGGCCGCCCAGCGGCTTGAACTTCTCTCGGTGGACGGAGGCACAGCCGTGGCCTCCGCTACCCGCGGCGACATGCAGCTCGACGCGGTCCACGAAGGTGGTCATGGTGGGTGCCTCCAGAGACGTAAAAGGATGGTTCCTGCTTAACACGCGAAAGGCGGACCCACCTTCCCGGCCGGGAAGTGAGGTCCGCCTCGCGAAACGAAACGTCCGGGTCAGGCGACCGGAACGATGTTCACGACCTTGCGGCCACGGCTGGTGCCGAACTGCACCGCACCGGCCTGCAGCGCGAACAGAGTGTCGTCGCCGCCCCGGCCGACGCCCGCACCGGGGTGGAAGTGGGTGCCACGCTGGCGGACCAGGATCTCACCCGCGTTCACGACCTGACCGCCGAAACGCTTCACGCCGAGCCGCTGAGCGTTGGAGTCGCGACCGTTCCGGGTGGACGATGCGCCCTTCTTGTGTGCCATCTGTTCTCAGTCCCTTACTTCGCAGCCGCGGGGATCTCAGTGACCTTGATCGCCGTGTACTGCTGGCGGTGGCCCTGACGACGGCGGTAGCCGGTCTTGTTCTTGTAGCGCAGAATGTCGATCTTCTGGCCCTTGTGGTGGTCCACGACCTCGGCCTGGACCTTGATGCCGGCCAGCACCCACGGGTCACTGGTCACAGCGTCGCCGTCGACAACGAGCAGGGTCGAGAGCTCGACCGTGTCGCCGACCTTGGCGGTGGAAATCTTGTCAACCTCGACGATGTCGCCGACAGCAACCTTGTGCTGACGACCACCGCTGCGCACGATCGCGTACACGCGGAACTCACTCTCTACGCTCGAAGAAACGGCACCCCCGCAGGCCAGCCGCCCGCACCGCGGACAGCCTCTCCCGGCCAGCTCTGGGCCCGGGAGGAAAAGGTTTACGGGGATGTGGCGGGTCAGTGGACACGCCGACGACCAAGGTTACGGGGGCCCGCCCCGCAGGGTCAAACCGGACCCTCTCGGGCCGACCGGCTCCCACTCAGCCCGTGAGGTACGCCACGGAGGCGACGTACTCGGCGTACGTCTGTCCGATCCGCTCCGGCGACAGACCGAGATGCTCCAGGATCGTGTACCGGCCGGGCCGGGTCTGAGGCGCGAACTCCACGGCGCGGATGAACTCGTCGTCGTCGAACCCGATCTCCCGCGCCACGACCGGCAGCCCGTGCCGGTGCAGGGTCTCGGCCATCATCCGGGAGGCCTCCTCGTCACCGCGCAGGTACATCGCGAAGGCCGCGCCGATGCCCACCTGCTCGCCGTGGCTCGCCCGGCGCCCGGGATAGAGCAGGTCGATCGCGTGACTTATCTCATGACAGGCCCCGGACGAGGGGCGGGTGTGCCCTGCGATCGACATGGCGATGCCCGACAGCACCAAGCCCTCGGAGAGCACGGTCAGGAACCCGTCGTCGCCGCAGCCGCCGGGGTGGCGCATGACCGCCTCACCGGCCTGGCGGGCCATCGCGGCGGCGAGGCCGTCGATCCTCTCTCCGTTGACCCGGTTGGCCAGCTCCCAGTCCGCGACCGCGGAGATGTTGGAGAGCGCGTCGCCGATCCCGGAACGGACGAACCGGATCGGCGCTTCGCGGATCACGGACAGGTCGACGACGATCGCGATGGGCGTCGGCACACCGTACGACCCGCGACCCGCGTCGTTGTCGAGGATCGACACCGGCGAGCAGATGCCGTCGTGGGAGAGGTTGGTGGCCACCGCGACCATGGGCAGGCCGATGCGGGCGGCAGAATACTTGCCGCAGTCGATGACCTTGCCACCGCCGAGCGCCACGACCGCGTCGTAGCTCCCGCCCTTCATCTCGTCGGCGAGCCGCACGGCGTCGTCGATCGTGCCCCCGCCGACCTCGAACCAGGTGGCACCGGGCAGCGCCGGGGCCAGCCGCTCGCGCAACCGAGCCCCCGAGCCGCCGCTGACCGCGACGGCGAGCTGGCCCGACTGGGATATGCGTTGGTCCGCCAGGAGACCGCCCAGGTCGTCAAGGGCGCCCGACCGGATGTCGACGACGACGGGCGAGGGGATGAGCCTCGTCAGTACCGGCACGCGATCTCCCGGCCCTTGGCGAGGTCGTCATGGTTGTCGATCTCCACCCAGCTGACGTCACCGATCGGTGCCACGTCGATCTGGAAGCCACGGTGGACCAGCTCCTGGTAGCCGTCCTCGTAGTACAGCTGCGGATCGCGCTCGAAGGTGGTCTTGAGGGCGTCGGCCAGCTCGGCGGCGGCCTCACCCTCGATAAGGGTCACGCCGATGTACTCGCCGGTCGCTTCGGCCGGGTCCATCAGCTTGGTGATGCGCTGTACGCCCTTCTCGGGGTCGGCGACGACCTTCATCTCCTCGTCGGCGAGCTGCTTGACCGTGTCCAGCGCGAGGATGATCCTCTTGCCGTCACCACGGGCGGCGAGCAGCGTCTTCTCGACGGAGACCGGGTGCACGGTGTCGCCGTTGGCGAGGATCACACCGTCCTTGAGGGCGTCACGGCCGCACCACAGGGAGTAGGCGTTGTTCCACTCCTCGGCCTTGTCGTTGTCGATGAGGGTGAGCTTCAGGCCGTACTTCGCCTCCAGCTCCTCCTTGCGCGCGTACACGGCTTCCTTGCGGTAGCCGACGATGATCGCGACCTCGGTCAGGCCGACCTCGGCGAAGTTCCCCAGAGTGAGGTCCAGGACACTCACCGCGTCCGGCGAACCCTCGTTCGCCACGGGCACCAGGGCCTTGGGAAGCGTGTCGGTGTACGGCCGCAGGCGGCGGCCGGCGCCGGCAGCGAGTACGAGGCCTATCATCGCGGTTCTCTCCTTACGACGGGGGTGCGGGCGCGAAGCATACGACGCCCGGGCGGGACCTGGCGGCCCCCGGGGAAGCGTGTGGTCCTGTCCGCGCGGGACAGGACCACACAACGTGACAACGCGCCTGGCTCAGCCTTCTTCGGTCGTGGCACTGACCGCCGAGGGGCTGGACTGCTGCGCTGCGGCGGTCTTCTTGGCCGCGGCCGTCTTGACGGTCTTCGCCGCCTTCTTGGCCGTCGCCTTCTTCGCCGTCGCCTTCTTCGCGACCGTCTTCTTGGCCGCGGTCTTCTTGGTGGCGGCCTTCTTCGCCGTCGCCTTCTTCGCCGTCTTACGGGCCGTCTTCTTGGCCGGAGCCGTCTCCTCGACGACCTCCTCGGCGGCCGGGGCCTCAGCGGTGGCCTCGGTCTCCGCGGCCGGGACGACCACGACGGCCGTGTCCTCGGCGGCGGTCGGCGCGGTGGCCTTGCGCACGGCACGGCGCCGCGGGCGGGCCGGGGCGGCGCTCTCGGCGGGCGCCTCCGCCTGCTCCGCCGGAGCCTGCGCCACCTGCTCGGACGCCTGCGACGCGGTCTCGGCGACGGTCACCACGGTGGCCTCGGCTCCCGCGGGCGACCCGGCGGGCGCGGACACCTTACGGGTGGCGCGACGCCGCGTACGCCCCTTGGGCGCGGCCTCCTCGACGGCCGGGGCCTCGGTGGCCGGGGTCTCGACGACCGCGTCCTCCACGGCAACCGGCTCGGCCTTCGCCTCGGCGGCCGACTCCGGCTGCACCGGACGCTCGACCTCGTCGGCGACGGTCACGTCCTGGGCCGTGGGAACGGCCTCGGACTTCCTGGGCGCACCCGCGGGGGCCGACGCCCGTCGACCGCCGCGGCGGCGCGAACGACCACCACGGCCGGCCGCGGCCTCCGCCTCGGCGACGCTGCTGTACAGCTCCTCGTCCGGTGCGAAGGCGGGCTCCGGGAGCGCGGCGGGCTGGGCCGCCTCGGCGGCGACCTCGGCCTCGGTCTCCGCCTCCTCCTCGGCCGTCTCGACCGGCTCGACGGCGACGGCGGCCTCGTGGACGTGCTCAGGCCCGGCACCGGCCCGCGCACGCTTCTTGCGCTTGCCGCCACCGCCGGTGGACGTCGGCTGCTCCATGTGCACGATGACACCGCGGCCGTTGCAGTGGACGCAGGTCTCGGAGAAGGACTCCAGCAGGCCCTGGCCGACCCGCTTGCGGGTCATCTGGACCAGGCCCAGCGAGGTCACCTCGGCGACCTGGTGCTTCGTACGGTCCCGGCCCAGGCACTCCAGCAGTCGCCGCAGCACCAGGTCCCGGTTGGACTCCAGCACCATGTCGATGAAGTCGATGACGATGATGCCGCCGAGGTCACGCAGCCGCAGCTGGCGCACGATCTCCTCGGCCGCCTCCAGGTTGTTCCTGGTGACGGTCTCCTCGAGGTTGCCGCCCTGGCCGGTGAACTTGCCGGTGTTGACGTCGACGACGACCATCGCCTCGGTCCGGTCGATCACCAGCGAACCGCCGCTGGGCAGCCAGACCTTGCGGTCCAGCGCCTTGGCGAGCTGCTCGTCGATCCGGTACGTGGCGAAGACGTCGACCTCGCTGGTCCACTTCTGGAGCCGCTCGGCCAGGTCCGGCGCCACGTGCGAGACGTACCCGTGGACGGTCTCCCAGGCGTCGTCTCCGCTGACGACGACCTTGGAGAAGTCCTCGTTGAAGATGTCGCGGACGACCCGGACGGTCATGTCCGGCTCGCCGTACAGCAGCGTCGGGGCGTTGCCGTTCTTGGCCTTCTTCTGGATCTCTTCCCACTGCGCCTGGAGCCGCTCGACGTCACGGCGCAGCTCGTCCTCGCTCGCGCCCTCGGCGGCGGTGCGCACGATGACGCCCGCGTCCTCGGGGACGATCTTCTTGAGGATGGTCTTCAGCCGCGCGCGCTCGGTGTCGGGCAGCTTGCGGCTGATGCCGGTCATCGAGCCCTCGGG
>CBFGZZ010000315.1:0-10647 GCA_965653385.1 uncultured Streptomyces sp.
GGGAAGACCTCAACCACACCGGCTCCCACAAGATCAACAACGTCCTCGGCCAGGCCCTGCTCACCAAGCGCATGGGCAAGACCCGGGTGATCGCGGAGACCGGCGCCGGCCAGCACGGCGTCGCCACGGCGACGGCCTGCGCCCTGTTCGGCCTCGACTGCACCATCTACATGGGCGAGATCGACACCCGGCGCCAGGCCCTCAACGTGGCCCGCATGCGCATGCTCGGCGCCGAGGTCATCGCCGTGAAGTCCGGCAGCCGTACCCTCAAGGACGCCATCAACGAGGCGTTCCGCGACTGGGTCGCCAACGTCGACCGCACGCACTACCTCTTCGGTACGGTCGCCGGCCCGCACCCCTTCCCCGCCATGGTCCGCGACTTCCACCGCGTGATCGGCGTCGAGGCCCGCCGCCAGCTCCTGGAGCGCGCCGGACGCCTCCCCGACGCGGCCGTCGCCTGCGTCGGCGGCGGCTCCAACGCCATCGGCCTCTTCCACGCCTTCATCCCCGACACGGACGTACGCCTCATCGGCTGCGAGCCCGCCGGGCACGGCGTCGAGACCGGTGAGCACGCGGCCACGCTGACCGCCGGTGAGCCCGGCATCCTGCACGGCTCCCGCTCCTACGTCCTCCAGGACGAGGAGGGCCAGATCACCGAGCCGTACTCGATCTCGGCCGGCCTGGACTACCCCGGCATCGGCCCGGAGCACTCCTACCTCAAGGACTCCGGCCGCGGCGAGTACCGCGCGGTCACCGACGACGCGGCGATGCAGGCCCTGCGTCTGCTGTCGCGAACCGAGGGCATCATCCCGGCGATCGAGAGCGCCCACGCGCTCGCGGGCGCCCTGGAGGTCGGCCGGGAGCTGGGCAAGGACGGCCTGATCGTCGTCAACCTGTCCGGCCGCGGTGACAAGGACATGGACACGGCCGCGCGGTACTTCGGCCTGTACGACACGGACGCGGCCGTCGCCGCGGACGAGGCCGGCACCGGCGCGGAGATCGAGGGGGACGCCAAGTGAGCGGGAACATCCGACTGCTGTCCGACACCCTCGCCGCCGCCAGGGCCGAGGGCCGATCCGCCCTCATGGCCTACCTCCCGGCCGGGTTCCCGAGCGTGGACGGCGGCATCGAGGCGATCAAGGCCGCCCTCGACGGCGGCGCGGACGTCGTGGAGGTCGGGCTGCCGCACAGCGACCCCGTCCTCGACGGCCCCGTCATCCAGACCGCCGACGACATCGCCCTGCGCGGCGGCGTCAAGATCGCGGACGCGATGCGGACGGTCAAGGAGGCCCACGAGGCCACCGGGAAGCCCATCCTCGTCATGACGTACTGGAACCCCATCGACCGCTACGGCGTCGAGCGCTTCACCGCCGAGCTGGCCGAGGCGGGCGGCGCGGGCTGCATCCTGCCCGACCTGCCCGTCCAGGAGTCGGCGCTGTGGAGGGAGCACGCCGAGAAGCACGGGCTCGCGACGGTCTTCGTCGTGGCGCCCAGCAGCAAGGACGAGCGGCTCGCGCAGATCACCGCGGCGGGCAGCGGATTCGTCTACGCCGCCTCGCTGATGGGCGTCACCGGCACCCGCGAGTCCGTGGGCGCACAGGCGCAGGACCTGGTCGAACGCACCCGGGCCACCGGCACCGACCTGCCCGTCTGCGTCGGGCTCGGCGTCTCCAACGCCGACCAGGCCGCCGAGGTCGCCGGCTTCGCCGACGGCGTGATCGTCGGCTCGGCCTTCGTCAAGCGGATGCTGGACGCGCCGGACGACGCGGCCGGCGTCGAGGCCGTCCGCGCGCTCGCCGGTGAGCTGGCGAAGGGCGTGCGCGGCCAGGCGTAACACCTTCAGGGGTGAAAGATCTTCAGAAGAAGGGCCTTCCGTACGACTCGCTCGAACGGGTGGACCTGAGGCCGGGGAGGCGCGCTGCGCCTCCCCGGTTCGTTCTGCGGGTGTGAGCGAAAAGAATCGTGAGGGAAAGCGGACCGCCCGGGAGCGGCTGGCGGCCGAGCGTGACAAGCAGAAGGCCGCCGACAAGCGGCGCCGCGCGCTGATCGTCGGCGCGAGCGTCGTCTGCGTGCTGGGACTCGCGGCGGTGATCGGAGTCGTCGCGGCGAACGCCGGCAAGGACGACAGCGGTGACGCTGCCGGGCCGGTCGTGGGGCCCTCGGGAGCGCAGGGCAAGGACGGCCTCGCGATCCCGGTCGGCGAGGAGAGCGCCAAGTCGACGCTCACGGTCTGGGAGGACTTCCGCTGCCCGGCCTGCAAGTCCTTCGAGGAGGCGTACCGGTCGACGATCCATGAGCTGACGGACGCCGGCAAGCTCAGAGTCGACTACCACCTGGCGACGATCATCGACGGCGGCATGGGCGGCACCGGCTCGCGCAACGCCGCCAACGCCGCGGCCTGCGCCCAGGACGCCGGGAAGTTCACGCCCTACCACGACGTGCTCTACCAGAACCAGCCGCCCGAGCAGGACGACGCCTTCGCCGAGAACAGCAAGCTGCTGGAGCTCGCGGCCAAGGTCGACGGCCTGGACACGCCCGCCTTCCGCAAGTGCGTCGAGGACGGCACCCACAACAGCTGGGTCAACAAGTCCAACGAGGCGTTCAAGAAGGGCGGCTTCAGCGGCACGCCGACGGTCCTGCTGAACGGCAAGAACATCTACCAGGACCAGACGATGACGCCGGCCAAGCTGAAGCAGATGGTGGAGGAGGCCGCCAAGGGATGAGCCCCGCCCGGGGCCGACCTCAGGCGCTGCCTGTTATGGACCCGTAGCCGGGCTGCCTGCCATCGCTGCCGCCCGGCAGGGTAGCGTCGACCTTGCCATGGAACTTGCCTACATTCCCAGTCCGTCGCGCGGGGTGATCCACCTCGGTCCCATTCCGCTGCGCGGCTACGCCTTCTGCATCATCATCGGTGTCTTCGTAGCCGTCTGGCTCGGCAACAAACGCTGGATCGCCCGCGGTGGGCGGGCCGGCACGGTGGCCGACATCGCGGTCTGGGCCGTCCCGTTCGGCCTGGTCGGCGGACGCCTCTACCACGTGATCACGGACTACGAGCTGTACTTCAGCGAGGGCCGTGACTGGGTCGACGCCTTCAAGATCTGGGAGGGCGGTCTCGGCATCTGGGGCGCGATCGCGCTCGGCGCCGTCGGCGCGTGGATCGGCTGTCGCCGTCGTGGCATCCCGCTGCCCGCGTACGCCGACGCCATCGCACCCGGCATCGCCCTCGCACAGGCGATCGGGCGCTGGGGCAACTGGTTCAACCAGGAGCTGTACGGGCGCCGGACCGACCTCCCCTGGGCGCTGGAGATCACCTCCTCCACGGACGGCCGGGTGCCGGGTACCTACCACCCGACGTTCCTGTACGAGTCGCTGTGGTGCATCGGCGTCGCGCTGCTGGTGATCTGGGCCGACCGCCGGTTCAAGCTGGGCCACGGACGGGCGTTCGCGCTGTACGTCGCCGCGTACTGCTCGGGCCGCGCGTGGATCGAGTACATGCGTGTCGACGACGCCCACCACATCCTGGGCCTGCGGCTGAACGTCTGGACCGCGCTGATCGTGTTCCTGCTGGCGGTGACGTACCTCGTGGTGTCGGCGAAGAAGCGGCCGGGCCGGGAAGAGATCGTCGAGCCGGGTGCGTCTGCCTCCGGCGGTGAAGCCCACGGTGAGGCCGAGGCGTCCGATGAGGACCCGGCCGCCGAGGGCGACGACCAGGCCGAGGCCGAGGTGAAGGACGACGTCAAGGACGAAGCCGGGTCGTCGAAGAAGACGTGAGGCACAGCCGTACGGCGATGAGGGCGCTCGGTGCTTACCGGGCGCCCTCCGTTGTGTGTGGGCGATGGGAAGGAACGGGGTCAGCCTCGGCGGACCAGGGACAGGGTCCGCTGGGCCGTCGCCACCACCGCCGCGTCGATGAAGCTGCCGTCCGGCAGGGCCTGGGCGCCCTGGTTCGTCGCCGCCGCCTTGATGATCGTCTCCGCGTGTTCCAGCTCCTCCTCCGTGGGGAGGTAGGCCCGTTCGATCACCGGGAGCTGGCGGGGGTGGATGGCCGCCCGGCCGAGGAAGCCGAGGGTACGGCCGTGGGCGCAGGTCGCCGCGAGGCCCTCCAGGTCGCGGATGTCGGGATGGACCGTCTGGGGCGGTGGCGGCAGGCCCGCCGCCCTGGCCGCCACGACCACGCGGGAGCGGGACCAGTCGAGCCCCGCGTCGCCCCGGATGCCCAGGTCGGCCCGTAGGTCCGCCTCGCCGAGGGCGATGCCGCGCAGGGACGGGTGGGCGGAGGCGATGGCGTACGCCCGCTCGATGCCCAGGGCCGACTCCAGCAGGGCGTAAAGCGATGGGGCGCCGCCCGCGCTCGGCGGGGTGGTCTCCGCGAGGCGCACGATCTGGTCGGCGGAGCGCACCTTGGGCAGCCGGATGCCGGACAGGCCGGGACGGGTGGCCAGTGCCTCCAGGTCCTTCGCCGCCGCCTGGGTGTCCAGGGCGTTCACGCGGACGTGCACGGGGACGGGGTGGTCCGGTTCGGCGAGCAGTTCGGCGGTGGCCGACCGGGCGTAGTCCTTGCGGTCGGGGGCGACCGCGTCCTCCAGGTCGACGATGACGATGTCGGCGCCGGACGTCAGTGCCTTGGCCACCACATGGGGGCGGTCGCCGGGGGCGTACAGCCAGGTCAGCGGGAACCGTGTCACAGGCTGCCCTCCTCGCGCAGCGCCGCCAGTTCGGCGGGGCTCAGGCCCAGGCCGGTGAGGATCTCGGCGCTGTCCGCGCCATGCGGGCGGCCCGCCCAGCGGATGGTGCCGGGGGTGGCGGAGAGACGGAACAGGACGTTCTGCATGCGCAGCGGACCCAGCTCGGGGTCGTCGACGGTGGTGATGGTGCCGAGGGCCGCGTACTGGGGGTCGGTCATCACGTCCCGTACGTCCTGGATCGGGGCGACCGCGGCCTCCGCCTTCTCGAAGGCGGCGAGGACGTCTGCGCGGGTGTGGCGGGCGATCCAGTCGCCGACGGCCTTGTCGAGGACGTCGGCGTGGCGGGCCCGGTCGGCGCCGGTCGCGAACCAGGGTTCGTCGATCAGGTCGGGACGTCCTACCAGGTGCATCACGCGCTCGGCGATCGACTGGGCCGAGGTGGAGACGGCGACCCAGGTGCCGTCGGCGGTGCGGTAGGTGTTGCGCGGGGCGTTGTTGGCGGAGCGGTTGCCGGTGCGTTCCTGGACGTAGCCGAGCTGGTCGTACCAGGTGGGCTGGGGGCCGAGGGCCAGCAGCATCGGCTCGATGAGCGCCATGTCGACGACCTGGCCCTCGCCGGTGCGCTCGCGCGCGGCCAGTGCCGTCATCACCGCGTACGCGGTCGCGAGGCCCGCGATGGAGTCGGCCAGGCCGAAGGGCGGCAGGGTCGGGGGCGCGTCCGGTTCGCCGGTGAGCGCGGCGAAGCCGCTCATCGCCTCGGCGAGGGTGCCGAAGCCGGGGCGGTGGGCGGAGGGACCGAACTGGCCGAAGCCGGTGACGCGGGTGAGGATCAGCCGGGGGTTGGCGGCGGAGAGCTCCGGCCAGCCGAGGTCCCACTTTTCCAGCGTCCCGGGGCGGAAGTTCTCGATGACGACGTCCGCGGTCGCGGCCAGGCGGAGGAGGGTGGCGCGTCCGCCGGGCTTGGAGAGGTTCAGGGTGATCGTGCGCTTGTTGCGGCCGAGTACCTTCCACCACAGGCCCACGCCGTCCTTCGACGGGCCGTGCCCCCGGGAGGGGTCCGGTTTCTCGGGGTGCTCGACCTTGACCACCTCCGCACCGAAGTCGCCGAGCATCGTGGCGGCGAGGGGTCCGGCGAACAGGGTGGCGAGGTCGAGGACGCGCAGGCCGGTCAGCGGGGCGTCGGCGGGCCGGGTTCCGGGCGCGTTCATGACGTGTGTCGCTCCTCGATCTCGGGGCGGTACGGCATCGACACCGTGGCGCCCTCCCGCTGCACCGACAGCGCGGCAGCCTCCGCCGCCCAGGCCAGGGCGTCGCGCATGGGCCGCCCTTCGCCGAGCGCCACCGCGAGGGCGCCGACGAAGGTGTCGCCGGCACCGGTCGAGTCGACGGCGGTGACCTCCGGGGCGGGCACGGTCACCGGATCGGTGTCCCGGCTGACGTACAGGCTGCCGGCCGCGCCCAGGGTGACGACGACCGCGGGCACCAGGTCGAGCAGTCCGACGGCGGCCTCCCGGGGGTCGGTGCGGCCGGTGAGGGTGGTGGCCTCGTGCTCGTTCGGCACCAACAGGTCCACGGCGGCGAAGAGCTCGTCCGGCAGGGGCTGGGCGGGGGACGGCGTGAGGATCGTACGGACGTCGTGGCGGCGGGCCGCCTGGGCGCCGGCGAGGACCGCGGCGATCGGGATCTCCAGCTGGAGCAGCAGGGTTTCGGCGGAGGCGATGACGCCCTCGTCGCCGGGGCTGAGGTGGTCGAGGGTGCCGTTCGCGCCGGGGATCACGACGATGGCGTTGCCGCCCTCGTCGTCCACGACGATGTGCGCGGTGCCGGACGGACCCTCGACGGTGCGCAGGTCGTCGGTGTCCACGCCGGATTGCTCCAGGGTGGAGCGCAGACGGGTGCCGAAGGCGTCGTTCCCGACGGCGCCGATCATCGAGACGTTGCCGCCGGCGCGGGCGGCGGCGATGGCCTGGTTGGCGCCCTTGCCGCCGGGGACCGTTCGGAACTCCCGTCCCGTCACGGTCTCGCCGCGCTGCGGGGCTTTCGCGACATAGGTGACGAGGTCCATGTTCGTGCTGCCGAGCACGACGATATCGGTCATGGGCGTGTGGCCTCCGGGGGCGTGAGCTCATGGGTGAGGTGGGCCAGTGCGTCGAAGCCGGTGCCGTTGAAGTCGGCGACCGAGGTGGCGAGGCGGTTCTTGAGGGGAGCCGTCCAGCGGTCCGGGAGCGCGGCGGGGGATCCGGCGAGGAGGGCGGCGACGCCGCCGGCCGTCGCGCCGTTGGAGTCGGTGTCCCAACCGCCCGACACGGCACGGCAGATGGAGCCCGTGAAGTCGCCGTCTGCGTGGGTGAGCGCGGCGGCGATCAGGGCGGTGTTGGGGACGGCGTGCACCCAGTGGTGGGTGGGCGCGTGGGCGGCGTGGAGCGTGTCGATGACCGTGTCGAAATCGGTGTGGGTGCGGGCCAGTTCGACGGCGTGGTGGACGGCCCGGGCCAGACGGGAGTTCGGAGGGATCACCGTGAGACCGGTGCGCAGGCAGGCGTGGACGGCGTGGGGGCCGGTCGCTGTCGCCGCCTGTGCGATGACGGCCGCCGTGAACATCGCCGCGTAGACGCCGTTGGCGGTGTGGGTGAGGGCGGCGTCGCGGTAGGCCTGTTCGGCCGCGGCGGCCGGGTCGCCGGGGTTGGTCCAGCCGTGGACGTCCGCGCGGATCAGGGCGCCGATCCACTCGCGGAAGGGGTTGCGGTGGCGGGCCGTGTGCGGGGGTTCGATGCCGGTGAGGAGATTGCGGTAGGCGACGCGTTCGGCGGTGAAGGTGCGGCCCGCCGGCAGTTCGTCGAGCCAGAGGCGGGCCACGTCCGTGGTGCTGAAGGCCCTGCCGTGGCGCTGGAGCAGGAGGAGGTTGAGGAGGGGGTAGTTGAGGTCGTCGTCCTCGGGCATGCCGTCGATGTTCTCGGCGAGGGAGGTGGCGGCCGAGCGGCGGTTCCAGGGGTGGGCGGCAAGGAGGTCCGCGGGGACGCCACGGGCGGTGAAGTAGGTGGTCAGGGGCCAGTTGCCGGTGGATCCGGCCAGGTGGCGGATGGCTTCCAGGGGCAGCTTCTCCACGGGTTTGCCCAGGAGGCAGCCGACGGCCCGGCCGAGCCAGGCGGCTTCGTAGCGGGCGGGTGCGGGGGGTGTCGGGGGTGCCGTGGAGGTGACGGCAGGGGGCGGCCAGTCCGGGCACAGCGACTTGATCGCCTCCAGGTCCGTCGGCTCGTCATCCGTCAACCGACCGGGCAGGTCCGCCAGTTCGTCCAGCAGGTCCTCCGCCAGCGTCCGCAGATACCTCGACGCCGGTTCCGTCGACGCCCCGGCCCGCAGCGGTGCCTCCTCGCCGCCCGCCGCCCGCCACCTCTCCGCGATCCTCGACGGCTCCCGGCCGTCCAGAGCCGCCTGGCGCAGCTCGTGGCCGAGCAGGTCCTCCGGCTGGACCCAGGTCAGTCGGAGCATGGCCGGCCCTCCAGCGCGGTGAACGCCGCTTCGTGGGCCCGGCGGCGGTCCACGTCCCGGGCGTGGATCTCCCTCGCCACCTCGGTCAGCGTGCGGGGCGGCTCCCACAGGTCGAGGCGGCTGGCCTCCGCGACCTCCTTCGACCAGTCCTCGGGGACCGGCGAGCCCAGCGTACCGGCCACGGCGCCGGCCATCGTCGCGATCGAGTCGCAGTCACGGCCGTAGTTCACCGCGCCCAGGACGGCGTGGCGGAAGTCGCCGTTCGCGACCACCAACATGCCCAGGGCCACGGGGAGTTCCTCGACGGCGTGCAGCCGGGAGGGGCGACGGGCCCCGAGGGAGGGCTGCCGGTAGTCGGGGCCCACCGTGTCGTACGGCGTGACCGCCGCCCGGAGCGGGGCGAGGGCCGACTCGAAGTCCGTGTACCGGCCGGCCGTGTCGCAGACCGTCTCGATCGCCGCCCGCGTCCCGTCCTTCGCCAGGGACAGACAGGCCGAGACGACCGAGTCCGGTGTCGCCCCGGGGGTGCACGCCGCAGCCACCGCCGCCGCGAGGACACCCGCCGCCTCACGGCCGTACGACGACTGGTGCGCGCCCGCGATGTCCAGGGCCTCGGCGTACGCGGCCCTCGGGTCGGCCGCGTTGACCAGGCCGACCGGGGCCATGTACATCGCGGCGCCGCAGTTGACGATGTTGCCGACGCCCGCCTCCCGCGGGTCCACATGGCCGTAGTGGAGGCGGGTCACCAGCCATTTCTCCGCCAGGAAGACACGGTGCAGGGGGAGGGCCTCCGACTCCAGCTCCGGGATCCAGCGCGGGTTGGTCATCAGGTCCGGGACCAGGTGGTCGGCGAGCGCGTACGCGTCGAGGTGGTCGCGGACCGTGGCGTACGCCCGTACCAGCGCGTGGGTCATCAAGGTGTCGTCGGTGACGTGTCCGTCGCCCTTGTGGTACGGCGCGATGGGGCGGGCCGTGCGCCAGTCGTCGCCGTTCCAGGGGCCGACGATGCCGTGGACCCGGCCGCCGTGGCGCTGGAGGATCTGGTCGGGGGAGTAGCCCTCCACCGGCCCGCCGAGGGCGTCGCCGACCGCCGCGCCGACCAGGGCGCCGGTGATCCGCTCATCCAGACGCGGTCCACTGCTTTCTTCTGCTTTGGGCGTCATGCCCCGAATCATCCTCCTGGTCGGGCCGGTTGCGTGGCTTCCAGGAGTTCGGCGAGTTCCACCAGGTCGGTGCCGGTGAGCCGGGGGAGGACACAGCCGGAGAGGGTGCGGCATGCCTCGCGCCAGGTCGCCGGGATGGACGTATCGCCGCCCAGCGCGCCGGTCAGTGCGCCCGCCAGGGCCGGTGCCGAGTCGGCGACCCGGGACAGGCACGCCGCCGCGGGGACCGCCTCGGCGATACGGCCGTTCGCGGCGACCGTGAGGGCCAGGGCGACCGGGACCGTTTCGGCGGCGGCGATGCCGTAGCTGTAGACGTGGTCGACGATCTGGTGTTCGAGGAGGGGGATGAGGGCGAAGGCGCTGTCGGCGGAGTGCGCGAGGTGCAGTGCGTGGCGGGTGTTGCGGCCGATCTCCGTCTCCTCGGGGAGTTCGGAGAGGGCTGCTGTCACGCAGGCCGTGGCGTTCGCGCCGGTCAGGGCCAGGGCCACGGCCGCCGCCATCGCCCGGGCGCCGTGTACGCCGTCGCCGTCCTGGGTGTAGCGGGCGTCGAACTCGGCGAGGTCGGCGGCGCGGTGGGGGTCGCCGGGGTGGGCCACGGCGAGGACGCAGGCCCTGACGCAGGCCGCGTCGTCGAAGTAGTGCGGGTTGTCATGGCCGGTGGCGGGTGGGCGCAGACCGGCGGCGAGGTTGCCGAGGCCGGCGCGGACGGAGATACGGGCGCGGAGGGGGAGGATGGCCGACTCGACCTCGGGGGCGCGGTCCGCTGCGGCGGCTACTTCGCCGGCCACGGCGCTCCAGGTGAGGTCGATGGCGGCTCGGGTGCGGCGTTCTCGGCTGAGGTCGCCGAGGGCGGTGTCGTCGCCGGCCCGGAGTACGGCTTCTGCCGCGAAGGCTGCCCATTCGGCGTCGTCGGAGGGGCCCAGGCGGAGGGGTTCGGGGGGTTGGTTGAGGGCGATGGGGACGGGGAGGGTGGTGGTGGCGTTGTGTTCGGCGAAGGTGTCGAGTTCGCGGGTGAGGCGGCGGGTCCAGTCCGGCATGCGGGCGGCTCTGTGGCGGGCGGCGGGCCAACCGGCGGCGTCGCCTGCGGCTAGGCCCAGCAGGAGGCCGAGGGTGCGGTTGCTCTCCGGAGGGTGCGCCATGTCGGCCTCGGCTTCGCCTTCGGCCCTTTGTTTCCCACCCGCACCGCCCGCGCGGGATTCGTCGTCGGGTGCGGGTGGCCCCAGTGGGGCCTGCTCGCCGTCAGCGGCCGCGGGTTCGTGCGGTGGTGCGGAAGTCGTCCTGTCGGTGGTCGTGGGTTCGGGTGGTGGTGC
>CBFGZZ010000316.1:0-10618 GCA_965653385.1 uncultured Streptomyces sp.
GCCCCCAGGGACGGGACGGGTAGGGGCGGCGGGGGCGAAACCCTGGGCTCAGGCCAGGGCACGCCCCAGCACGTACACCGCCGGCGCCGCGGCCGCCAAGGGCAGCGCGACCCCCGCCGTGAAGTGCACGAACCGCGACGGGTAGTCGTAGCCGGCCACCCGATGCCCGACCAGCGCGCACACCGCGGCCCCGGCTCCGAGCAGCGCCCCACCGGACCCCACCCCGGCCATGGCACCGGCCACACCGCCCGCACCGGCCCCCGCGAGCAGGGCGACCGCCACCGAGGCCACCGTCGGCAACGGCAGCGCACGCACCAGCACCGTGACGGCGACCGCCGCCGCCCCCACGGTCACCGCATCCGCGTCGGCCGCGAGATAGCCGCCCGCGACGATCGCCAGCGCCGCCGAGACCACCGTCGCCATCAGCCCGTACATCCGCTCGTCCGGATCGGCGTGCGAGCGGAGCTGGAGGACCAGCGTCAGCAGCACCCAGACCCCCAGCGTGCCGAGGATCGCCGCCGGAGCGCGGTCGGCCACCAGCAACGCCACGTCCGCGGTCAGCGCCCCGGCGAAGGCCAGCGCGATGCCCTGCCGGGCGGGCCACATGCCGTTCAGCCGGAACCAGCCCGCCGCCGTCACGGCCTGGAGGACGACGAGCGGGACGAGGAGGGCGTACGACCCGATGGCCGCCGCGCCCGAGAGCAGCAGCCCCAGCAGCGCCGTCAGCCCGGCCGGCTGGATCCCCGGCTCGATGATCGGCGAACGGCCCTCCAGCCGGGCCCGCTGGGCGTCCGTGATGCGGGAGTTCCCGGCGACGGTCGCGGGGCCGTACCCGGGGCCCTGACCCGGCTCGGGCTCCCTCTCGGCGTGGGAGCGCTGGGCAGGGGTGGCGGGGGCGGGGGCCTGCTGGGCGTAAGCCGGCGGCTGAGCGTGACCGGGCTGGGCCTGCGGCTGGGCATAGGGCTGCGTGTGCGGGTGGGCCGGAGCCTGACCCTGCGGCACGCCACTCCACCCCTGCCCGGTCTCGCCGTATCCCGCATACGCCCCCGCGGTCGGCACACCAGCCCCCTGCGACGGCAGATAGGCCGTCTCCGCGGCCGAGGCCGGCGGGACCGGCGGCTGCACCTGGGTCTCCCAGGTCTGCCCCTGCCACTGCTGGGTGTGCTGCTGGGCTGCCTGCTGGTCGTCGTAGGCCTGCTGGCCCGGCCATCCCTGCTGCGGCGCGGGCTGCTGATACGGGTCGTACCCGTCGTACCCCTGATACGGCTGGTCGGTCATCGTCACCCTCCTGCGAACGGCGGGAGCACCTCGACCGTGCCGCCGTCGGCCAGCCGTACCGTCTCATGTTCGCGGGTGCCCACGGGGTCACCGTCGACGAGGAACGAGCATCGCTGCAGGACGCGCACGAGTTCACCGGGGTGTCGCTCGCGGGCGGCGTCGAGCGCCTCGGCGAGCGTGGCCGCGTCGAACGGCTCCTCGGCGATCCCGGCCGCGGCCTTCGCGGCGGCCCAGTAGCGCACCGTGACCTTGGGCATGCGGTTCCTCTGTCGTTCGGCTGTGTACTCCGTCAGGCTAGCCGCCCTGTGCGCCGGCCCAGTCCCCGATGCGGGCCAGCAGTTCGTCGTCGGCCGCGTGCTCGGCGTGGCCCATGCCGGGCTCCAGCCAGAGTTCCCCGTGGTCACCGGCCGCCTCGGCCAGCATCCGAGGGTGGTCGAGGGGGAAGTAGCCGTCGCGGTCGCCGTGCACGATCAGCAAGGGGGTGGGCGCGATCCTCGGGACCGCCTCCACCGGGGAGAGCGGCACCGGGCTCCACTCCCGGTGGTGAATGCGGGTACGGAATCCGTAGCGGCCCACCAGACGTCCCTCGGGCCGGGTCACCAGCCAGTGGAGCTTCCGCATGGGAGCCGTACCCCGGTAGTACCAGCGGGCCGGCGCACTCACCGAGACCACCGCGTCCGTATGCGCCCCCGCGCGCCCTTCACTCCCTTCACGCTCCTCCCCGCCCTGCCGGTACAGCGCCGCGTGCCGCAGCACCACCGAGCCGCCCATGGAGAAGCCGACGGTCGCCACGCGCGCGTGCCCGAGTTCGCGGGCCCAGCGCACCGCGGCCGCCAGGTCGAGCACCTCGCGGTCCCCGACCGTCGAACGGCCACCGGAGGCACCGTGCCCGCGGAAGGAGAAGGTGACGACGGCCCCGTACCGGGCGAAGGCCTCCACCACCCGTCGAACATGCGGCCGATCCACATCGCCCGTGAAGCCATGGGCGACGACGAACACCAGGTCACCGGCAGGTGGACGCGAGGAGTCGTATACAACCGCGGCCGGGTCGTATACGGAATCGACGGTCACGCCGTCGTCGGTGTGCAGAAACGTCCGCAAAGGTGTACGTCTGGTTGTCTCAGAGTGCGGACGAACCGTGGATCGTGCCACATGACCTGCCGGACCGTTGCTCATGTCGGCTATTCTGCTGGGCAGAGGACTCGGGCAGCGTAGCCCCCGGGTCCTTTTGTGCTTTCGGAAGCGTTGTATACGGCGCGGGAAACCTCAGGCGAACGCTCGTGTATGGGGCCTTTCGGGATCGCAGAGCAGTTCCGTACCGCACACGTCCTCGCAGGGACCGAGGAGGAACCAGACGTATGAGTTCTCTGCTGCTCCTGACCAATGCCCTCCAGCCGTCGACGGAGGTGCTCCCCGCACTTGGCCTGCTGCTGCACAACGTGCGCGTGGCTCCGGCGGAAGGCCCGGCACTCGTCGACACCCCCGGTGCCGACGTCATCCTGATCGACGGCCGCCGCGACCTCCCGCAGGTCCGCAGCCTGTGCCAGCTCCTGCGTTCGACCGGCCCCGGCTGTCCGCTCGTCCTCGTCGTCACCGAGGGCGGCCTCGCCGCCGTCACCGCCGACTGGGGCATCGACGACGTCCTCCTCGACACCGCCGGTCCGGCCGAGGTCGAGGCACGGCTGCGGCTGGCCATGGGCCGGCAGCAGATCGTCAGCGACGACTCCCCCATGGAGATCCGCAACGGCGATCTGTCGGTGGACGAGGCGACGTACAGCGCCAAGCTCAAGGGCCGGGTCCTCGACCTCACCTTCAAGGAGTTCGAGCTCCTCAAGTACCTCGCCCAGCACCCGGGCCGCGTCTTCACGCGGGCGCAGCTGCTCCAGGAGGTCTGGGGCTACGACTACTTCGGCGGCACCCGTACGGTCGACGTCCACGTACGACGGCTGCGCGCCAAGCTCGGCCCCGAGCACGAGTCGCTCATCGGAACCGTCCGGAACGTCGGTTATCGATTCGTTACTCCCGAGAAGGTCGAGCGCGCCGCCGACGAGGCCAAGGCCAAGGCTGACCGGGCAAAATCGGCGGATGCGGACGAGACGGCCGCTCTGGACGGCGCCGAGGTCCGTGCCGACGCCTAGCGGGCGCCCGGGCAGGGCGCACAGGGCGTCGCTCGCGCGCAGGAGAGTGACGGCCCGGCGCCAGGCGAGCGCCTTCACGCCCTGCCCAGAGCAGGTCCATCCGCGTAGACTCCGCGCGTGGCCAAGGTGACTCGGGATGACGTGGCGCGGCTGGCAGGGACTTCCACTGCCGTCGTCAGTTACGTCATCAACAACGGACCCCGGCCGGTCGCCCCGGCCACGCGCGAGCGTGTCCTCGCCGCGATCAAGGAACTGGGGTACCGGCCCGACCGGGTCGCCCAGGCGATGGCCTCGCGGCGCACGGATCTCATAGGCCTGATCGTGCCGGACGCCCGCCAGCCCTTCTTCGGCGAGATGGCACACGCGGTCGAGTGGGCCGCCGCCGAGCGCGGAAAGATGGTCCTCGTCGGCAACTCCGACTACGTCGGCGAGCGCGAGGTCCACTATCTGCGGGCGTTCCTCGGAATGCGGGTCTCCGGACTCATCCTCGTCTCGCACGCCCTGAACGACCTGGCCGCCGCCGAGATCGAGGCCTGGGACGCCCGCGTCGTCCTCCTCCACGAGCGGCCCGAGGCCATCGACGACGTCGCCGTCGTCACCGACGACCTGGGCGGCGCCCAGCTCGCCGTACGGCATCTGCTGGAGCACGGCTACGAGTACGTCGCCTGTATGGGCGGCACCGCGGAGACCCCGGCGGTCGGCGACCCGGTCTCCGACCACGTCGAGGGGTGGCGGCGTGCGATGTCCGAGGCGGGGGTCCCCACGGAGGGGCGGCTGTTCGAGGCGCCGTACAACCGTTACGACGCGTATCGCATAGCGCTGGAGATCCTGTCCGGGCCGCGGCGGCCGCCCGCGATCTTCTGTTCGACCGACGACCAGGCCATCGGTGTGCTGCGGGCTGCGCGGGAGCTGCGGCTGGACGTGCCGGGGGAGTTGGCCGTCGCCGGGTTCGACGACATCAAGGAGGCGGCGTTGACGGATCCGCCGCTGACGACGATCGCCTCGGACCGGTCGGCCATGGCTCGGGCCGCGGTGGATCTTGTGCTGGATGACGGGTTGCGGGTTGCGGGGTCCCGGCGGGAGCGGTTGAAGGTGTTTCCGTCGAGGTTGGTTACGCGGCGGTCTTGTGGGTGCGCGTAGCGCTCCGCTGGTTGAGCCGTCATTCGTCTGACGGTTGTGTGTGGTTGTGTGTGGTTGCTCGCGCCCACGCGGCGGAGCCGCATATTGATACAGCCCCGCGCCCCTTGGTTGGCTGCATGAAGCCTTTCTGAGAAGCCTCAGCCAGCCGCCCTGAACGGCCTTTACATCGGGCATACAGCCTTCTGCCGGGCTTCTCAGGCGGTGCTCAGGAAGCTCTCATGATCGGGCGACAAGCTCATTTCCATGACCGAGAGCTTCCGCCGCAGCGGCGACTACGACAACCCGTACCAGGGCGCTCCCGTGAACCCGGAGTGGCCGCCCCCGCCCGCGCACCAGCCGACGGCACCGACCGCTCTTCTCGCCGAACCCGTCGCCCAGCCGAGGGCACGGCGGCGGCCCCGTGGTCCCGTCGCTCTCATCGCGGCCGTGGCGATCGTCGCCGCCGCGATCGGGGGCGGCACGGCGTACGGCATACAGGAGCTGACCGGCAACGACACCGTCGCGGCCTCCAGTTCCACCAGCACCAACGTCGTCCCCTCCAGCCAGAAGGGCACGGTCTCCGGGGTCGCCAAGGCGGTCAGCCCGAGCATCGTCGAGATCAACGCGACCTCGAACGCCGGGTCCTCCACCGGCTCCGGCGTGATCATCACCGGTGACGGCGAGATCGTCACCAACAACCACGTCGTCTCCGGCGCGACCTCGGTCAAGGTGACCACCAGCGACGGCAAGACGTTCACCGCCGAGGTCGTCGGCACCGACAGCGGCAAGGACCTCGCGCTGATCAAGCTCCAGAACGCCTCCGGGCTGACGGCGGCCACGCTCGGCGACTCCTCCGGCGTCCAGGTCGGCGACCAGGTCGTGGCGATCGGCTCCCCCGAGGGCCTGACCGGCACCGTCACCAGCGGCATCGTGTCCGCGCTCAACCGTGACGTGACCGTCTCGACGGACGAGAGCCAGGGTCAGCAACAGCAGCAGGGCGGCGGCGGTTGGCCGTTCGAGTTCGGCGGCCAGCAGTTCAACGGCGACACCGGGTCGTCGACGACGACGTACAAGGCGATCCAGACGGACGCGTCCCTGAACCCCGGCAACTCCGGCGGCGCGCTGATCGACATGAACGGCAACATCATCGGCATCAACTCCGCGATGTACTCGGCCGCCGGCTCGGGTTCGTCCGACGCGGGCAGCGTGGGCCTCGGCTTCGCCATCCCGATCAACACCGTCAAGTCCGACCTGGCGAAGCTGCGGTCGGGTTCGCAGACCTGACTTCGTAGCGCCCTGAGCTGAAGGAGTACGTCATGATCCAGCAGGTTGAGCACACCGCGACGGGTGCCGGCGCGGCCGACATCGCCCTCGCCCTGGCCGTCGCCGGCGCCCTGCACGCGCCCACGGCCCCGTCCCGGGCGCCGGAGCTGGCGACCGCCCGCCCGGGCGCGGGCCGCAGGGCCGGTGCCGCCCGCGGCCGTCGCCGTACCGTACGAGGCTGACCAGGCCGAGAATCATGCGAGGCTGAAGGCGTTGAGCCGCTCAGCCCACCGTCCCACCGCACCCCGAGGATCCCGAGCCCATGAGCCCCGCCGATGGCGACCGTGACCCGCAGCGCATCCTGATCGTCGACGACGAGCCGGCGGTGCGTGAAGCACTCCAGCGCAGCCTCGCCTTCGAGGGGTACGACACCGAGGTCGCGGTCGACGGCGCCGACGCCCTGGAGAAGGCGATCGCCTACCGGCCCGACCTGGTCGTCCTGGACATCCAGATGCCCCGCATGGACGGCCTGACCGCCGCCCGCCGCATCCGTGGCGCCGGGGACACGACGCCGATCCTCATGCTGACCGCCCGCGACACGGTCGGCGACCGCGTGACCGGGCTGGACGCCGGGGCCGACGACTACCTGGTCAAGCCCTTCGAACTCGACGAGCTCTTCGCCCGGGTCCGCGCGCTGCTGCGACGCAGCTCGTACGCGGCGGCGGGCGCCGGTCCGGCGGAGGACGACGAGGCGCTGACCTTCGCCGACCTGCGCATGGACCTCGCCACACGGGAGGTCATGCGGGGCGGGCGGCCGGTGGAGCTGACCCGTACGGAGTTCACGCTGCTGGAGATGTTCATGGCGCATCCGCGCCAGGTGCTGACCCGTGAGCAGATCCTCAAGGCGGTCTGGGGCTTCGACTTCGAGCCGTCGTCCAACTCCCTCGACGTGTACGTCATGTACCTGCGCCGCAAGACCGAGGCGGGCGGCGAGCCACGGCTCGTCCACACGGTGCGGGGCGTGGGGTATGTGCTGCGGCAGGGTGGGGCGGAGTGAACAGGGTTCTGCGCCGGTTCCGGTCGCTGCCCATCCGGTCACGGCTGGCGCTGCTGGTGGCGGCGGCGGTGGCGTTCGCGGTGGCGGCGGTTTCGGTGACGTGCTGGTTCATCGTGCAGGGGAAGCTGTACGAGCAGGTGGACGAGGACCTGAAGAGGGTCGCGGCCATCAAAGGGCCGCAGCAGATCGCGCAGATCGGGGACGCGTACACCGAGTGCACCCAGACTCCGCAGCAGACACTCAACAACTTCCGGACCACCTACTCACAGGTGGTCAAGGCTGACGGAACCCCCTGCCTCCTCCCGAACTCGCTGGGCGTCGTCAACGTCACGCAGTCCGACCAGGACGCGATCAAGAGGGGTGGCGACGGCTTCTTCCGCAACGGCACCAACGAGGACGGCGACGACCTACGTGTCCTGACGTTCCCCATCACCCTCAGGGACTCGGTCACCGGGGCCGAGTCGGACGCCGCCCTCGTGGTGGGCGTACCCCTGAAGGGCACCCAGGCCACCCTCAACGACCTCGCCCTGATCCTCCTCCTCGTCTCCGGCATCGGAGTAGTCGGCGCCGGAGCAGCCGGCCTCGCAGTAGCCCGCGCCGGGCTCCGCCCCGTCGACAAGCTGACCGAGGCCGTCGAACACGTAGCCCGTACCGAGGACCTGAGCGTCCGGATCCCGGTGGAGGACGAGAGCGAGGACGAGGTAGCCCGTCTCTCCCGCTCCTTCAACTCCATGACCTCCGCCCTGACCAGCTCCCGCGAACTCCAGCAGCAGCTCATCGCCGACGCCGGCCACGAACTCCGCACCCCCCTCACCTCCCTGCGCACCAACATCGAGCTCCTCACCCGCAGCGAGGAGACCGGCCGCCCCATCCCCGAGGCCGACCGCAAGGCCCTCCTCGCCTCGGTGAAGGCGCAGATGACCGAACTGGCGGCGCTGATCGGCGACTTGCAGGAACTGTCCCGCTCGGAGGGCCAGCGCGGCGAACGCGTCCAGGTGATCTCGCTGGAGGACACGGTGGAGTCGGCCCTGCGCCGGGCCCGCCTCCGCGGCCCGGAACTGACGATCACGGCCGACCTCCAGCCCTGGTACGTTCGCGCGGAACCGGCGGCACTGGAGCGCGCCGTGGTCAACGTCCTGGACAACGCGGTGAAGTTCAGCCCCGAGGGCAGCACGATCGAGGTCGCCCTGCACAACGGCGTCCTCACCGTCCGCGACCACGGCCCCGGCATCCCCGCCGACGAGCTCCCCCACGTCTTCGACCGCTTCTGGCGCTCCCCGAGCGCGCGTGCGCTGCCGGGTTCGGGGCTGGGCCTGTCGATCGTGGCTCGTACGGTCGAGCAGGCGGGCGGTCAGGTGACGCTGGCGCGGGCGGAGGGCGGGGGGACGGTGGCTACGGTGCGGTTGCCGGGGGCGCCTACGCCTCCGCCGGAGGCAGCGTAAGAGGCTCGGCTTCTTGCCAGAAGACCTCTTCGACCACGATCGTCGGATCGGGTTCCGCAGCGTGTGCAGCCATGATCGGTGTCCGCCTTCGACGCGCCGTGTCCACGACGACAGCCGCACTCATGAGATCACCGTGGCCGAGCCGAACCCATTTCCGTCCAGGTTTCCCGCCCGCTTCAATCGATGGCGTTACGCCTCGTCCCAGCGGAACAGGCGGGCGGCGAGCAGGGTCAGGACGGCGGCGAAGGCGAGCAGGCCGGCGATGACGGGCAGGGCCGCGGACCAGCCTTCCCCGCGGGACAGGACGCCCTGCAGCGCCTCGCCGAGATGCTTGAGCGGCAGGAACTGCGACACCGTACGAAGCCACTGCGGTGCGGAGTCGAGCGGGAAGAAGGAGCCGGAGAGGAAGGCCATCGGGAGGACGACGAGCTGGGCCATGCCGTTGGCGGCCTCCTCGGACTTCGCCCGGGCGCCGACGACCAGTCCGATGGACATGAAGGCCAGCGTGCCGCTCAGGATCAGCGGGAAGGACAGCCACCAGTAGCCGGTCAGTCGCAGGCCGAAGTAGGGCAGGGTGGCCACTCCCAGGAAGATCGCGGTCTGGGCGAGGGCCAGCGCCAGGTTCACGCCGATGCGGGCGCCGATCACCGAGCCGGCGTTGACGGGCGCGAGCCACAGTCGGCGCAGGATGCGTTTCTTGCGCCAGCTGACCAGGTTGAGCGCGGTGCCGAACACCGCGCCCATGGCCACGGCCCAGCCGAGCAGGCCGGGGGTGAGGAACTGGATCGGCTTGGTCGACTCGTCCTCGACCTGCCCCGACGTCAGCGTGTACGCGGGCGGCCGGCCGGTCGCGGCCTGGTTGGCCCGTTCGACGATCGATCCCAGGATGCCCCGCACGTTGCCCGCCCGTACCAGGTCGGCCGCCGAGAAGCGCAGTTCGACCTTTCCCCCGGTCTGGGTGACCGCGGCGTCGGCGTCGCCCTTGCGGACCTTCTCCAGGGCGTCCGCGCGGGCTGCCGCCGAGCCGTCCGTCTTCTCGATCCGCAGCACGTCACGGAGTTGCTCGCGTTCGCTGTCGGGCATCTTGTCCAGGACGGCGACATCGCCGACCTGGATCACCTTCGACTCGGAGACTCCGGCGTCCTTGAGGAGGGTGCCGAGCAACAACAGGAACATCAAAGGGAAGATCAGCATGAAGAAGACGGCTGTCCGGTCGCGCAGCAGGCCCAGCGTCATGGCCCTGGTGAGGCTGCGGAAGGACTGAGTCCCCGCCCCCTTCCTCGTCCTCACTCTCGGTACTCCCGTCCGGTCAGCTGGAGGAAGACGTCCTCCAGGGAGTCGACCCCCAGCTCGCGTATCAGGTCGCCGGGCGGGCCGACTCGCAGGACTCGACCGTGGTCCATCACCGCCACCCGGTCGCACAGCGTCTCGGCCTCGTCCATGTAGTGGGTGGTCAGGACGACGGTGCGGCCGTCGGCGTTGATGGCGCGCAGGAGATCCCACAGGTTCCGGCGGGCCTGCGGGTCGAGGCCGGTGGTCGGCTCGTCGAGGAAGACCAGCTCCGGGTCGTGGACGAGCGCGCAGGCGATGGAGAGCCGTTGCATCTGGCCGCCGGAGAGCTTTTCGGCGCGGACGCCGGCCTTCTCGGTCAGGCCGACCTTCTCCAGCATCGCGTCGGCGCGGGCCCCGGGGACGCCGTAGAGCGAGGCGAAGGTGTGGATCTGCTCGCGCGCGGTGAGCCGCTCGAAGAAGGCGGACGACTGGAGTTGAACGCCGATCCGCGGCAACAGGGCCTGGTTGCGCGGCCAGGACGCCTCGCCGAGCACGGTGACGGTGCCGTCGTCGGGCTCACGCAGTCCCTCGATGATCTCCAGGGTGGTCGTCTTGCCCGCGCCGTTCGGTCCGAGAATGCCGTAGAACTCGCCGCGCTCGACCTCGAACGAGACCCCGTCGACCGCCTGGACATCCCCGTACCGCTTGCGCAGTCCTTCGACTGTGATCGCATCGGTGGCCATAACGACCGACGTTAACCCGGAATGATCGGCTCAGGTGGGGAGCGGGGGGTTCCGGTTGGGGATTACGCGGTCTCCTTCACGCCGCGCAGGAACGCGGACCAGGAGGCCGCCGAGAGGATCAGGGGGCGGGCGGTCGGGGTCTTGCTGTCGCGGACGGGGACGACGCCCGGGTGGCCGTCGGCGACCTCGACGCAGTCGTTGTCTCCGCCTTCGCTGTAGCTCGACTTACGCCACACGGCGGTGGCCAGGTCGGGGGTCACACGGATCCCTTCACTCCGCGCACGAACGCGGACCAGGACGACGCCG
>CBFGZZ010000317.1:0-10569 GCA_965653385.1 uncultured Streptomyces sp.
GGAGCCGGGCGCGTCGGGCGCTTCCTTGTACCAGAGCACCCTTGAGTCGCCGGACGGGCCCACGAGGCCCAGGCGCGGGCACGGCCGGTCCGTCCCCCCGACTCGCCGTTGGAGGTATCCCCGTGACTGTTTCCCAGCCCGTGACGATCCCCTGGTGGGGAGCCGAGTTGCTGGGCAGTCGGCCGGACCACGACATCTGGGCCCGCACCTGCCGTGACGTGACCTGGGCCGAGCTGAGAAGCCAGGTGACGCGGAGCATCGACATCTTCGCCGCGCACGGTATAGGCCCGGGCAGTTCCGTGGCCCTGCGTCTGCCGCCCAGCCTCACCGGCATCTGGTCGCTCCTGGCCCTGTGGTCGCTGGGCGCCCAGGTCCAGCTCCTCGACCACCGGCTCAAGCCCGCCGAGGTGCAGCGCGTTCTCGACCTGTGCCGGCCGCGGTACTACGCCCACACCACCGACGAGACCGCCACACAGTTCCAGGACGAGTGCGAGGTGTACGTCGAGTGGCGGCGCGACGGAACCCCGGCCCGTACCGACCACTGCCTGGTGCAGTTCAGCTCCGGCTCGACGGGCCGGCCGAAGGTCATCGGGCGCTCGGCCGCGTCCCTGCGCAGCGAGCTCGACGCGTTCTCGCGCATCCCCGGGATGCCGCGCCGGGGCGAGCGTGTGCTGCTGCTCAGCTCCACCGTGCATTCGCTGGGTCTCATCGGCGGTGTGCTCCACGCCATGAGCGTCGGCGCCACCCTCGTCTTCACCTCCCATCTGCAGCCGCCGTCCCTCGCGGCGACGCTCGCGGAGGAGGACATCGACGCGGTCTTCGGCGTCCCCTTCCACTACGACCTGCTCGGCCGGGTGCCCGACCCGCCGGCGGCGCCCCGGCTCCGTCTCGCCGTCAGCGGCGGCGAACGGCTCCGTGAGGACGTGCACCGAAGGTTCGAGGAGCGCTACGGCCTGCGCATCGGGCAGGCCTACGGGATGACCGAGACCGGCATCGTCGCCACCGACCTCACCGGGGAGTTCGCACCGCCCGTCGTCGGCAGGGTGGCGCCCGGGGTGCACACCCGGGTCCGGCGCGGTGAGCTGTGGGTGCGGCTCGACCGGTCGCCGTACCTCCAGGACGAGGGCACCGAACGCTACGTAGACGGCTGGCTCAACTCCAAGGACCTCGCCCACTACTGCGAGGCCGACGGCACCCTGCGGATCGCGGGCCGCTCGGACTCGCTCGTGGCCGTCGGCGGGCTCAAGGTCGACCTGATGGAGATCGAGCACGAACTGGCGCTGCACCCCTGCGTCCGTGAGGTCGTGGTCGTTCACGCGGAGGGCGGCATCGAGGCGCACGTCGGGGCCCCCGAGGGCCTCACGGTCTCCGAACTGATGGCCTTCGCCCGCGAACGGCTCAGCAACTTCAAGATCCCGCGGCGCATCCAGGTCGTGCCGGCCCTCCCGCGCACCGCCAACGGCAAGCTGCTGCGTTCCGCGGAACTGCTGCGCGCCGCGCAGGGCGCGGCGGCGAGCAGCCCGTCCGCGGCCGGTTCGGCGGGAGGTTCCCCGTGATCATCGAGCCGGTGCGGCGCGGAGCCACCTGGGCCACCGCGCACCCCGACGGCCGCGGCGTCCTCGTCCGCCGCACCATCGAAGCCGTCCGGGCGCGCGGCACCCGGCCCGGACCCCGTGCCGTCCTCGTCATCGGTGCCTCGTCCGGACTCGGCCTGGCGACCCGTCTCGCCGCGGCCTTCGGCCATGGGGCCGCCACCGTCGGCGTCTGTCTGGAACGGCCGGGTACCCCCAACCGGCCCGGCACCGCCGGCTGGTACAACGCCGCGGCCACGCAGCGTGAACTGGCCGCGGCCGGACTTTACGGCCGGCTGGTCGTCGGCGACGCGTTCGCCGACGAGGTGAAGGAGCGCACCGCCCGGCTCGTCGCCGGGGAACTCGGTGGCGTCGACCTGGTCGTGCACAGCGTCGCGGCGCCGCGCAGGACCGACCCGGTCACCGGCCGGGTGCACCGTTCGGTCATCAAGACCATCGGCGAGCCCTTCACGGAGAAGGCGTTCGACGCCTCGTCCGGGTCCGTCCGTCACCACACCACGCCGGCGGCCACCCCGCAGGAGATCGACGACACGGTCCGTGTCATGGGCGGCGCGGACTGGGAACGCTGGATCGACGTCCTCGAAAAGCACGGCGCGCTCCGCGCCGGCGCCCGCACCGTGGCCTTCAGCTACGTCGGCAACTCCTGGCTCGCTCCCACCTACCGTGACGGCACCCTGGGCCGGGCGAAACAGCACCTGGAGTCCACGGCCCGCGCCCTGCACCACCGCATGGCGGCCCACGGCGGCGCCGCCCACGCGGCCGTCATGCGCGCCCTGGTGACCCCCGCCAGCCAGGCCATGCCGGTGCAGGCGCTCTACACCCTGCTGCTGCACCGCGTCACCCGCGAAGCCGGCCTGCTGGAGACCACAGACGACCAGGCACGCAGATTGCTGGAGCACCTGTACCCGGGGGCGCGCGCCACCGTCGACGCCGACGGCCGTATCCGGCTGGACGACATCGAGATGCGCGGCGACGTACAGGAGGAGATCCGGCGCCGCTGGGACAAGGTCCACGACGCGGCGACCCTGGCGGAGCTGGGCGACCTGGAGGCGTACCTCGCGACCACCCGGCAGCTGCACGGCTTCGGCGTCGACGGCGTGGACTACGCGGCCGAGGCGGACCCGGTCCGTGCCCTACCCGATGCCCTGATGATCCCTGACCCGAGGAACTGACGTGACGACCGTAGACACCCACCGCATCACCGACTTCGTGCTCGGCGTGATCCGGGACATGCTCAACATGCCCCTGCCGCCGACGATCTCACCGGCCACGCCCCTGGGCGCCGACGGCCTCGAACTGGAGTCTCTGTCGTTCGTCGAGCTCACGGTCCACGTCGAGCGCGAGTACGGCATTCAGGTCGATGACGAGACGGTCGACGGGTTCGCCCACACGACCCTCGGGGAACTGGTCGACGGCATCCGGGCCCGCATCGCGGACACGGCTCCGGCCGCGGCCTCGCCCGAGCCGGAGTCGGAGCCGGAGCCGTTCGGGCCGCGGTCGCTCAGCCTGCGCGATGTGAAGAGGCTGCTGGCGCTCAGCCAGATCATCCCCGCCGCTGACGCTGACGACATCGCCGACGACGCGGACGTCGTCCTCGACTCGCTCACCGTGGTGTGGTTCCTGTACCAGCTGAAGGAACAGCACGGCATCGAGCTGGAGATCGACCACGCCCAGGCCGCGGACGTCACCTCGGTCGGCGCGCTCCACGACTTCCTGCGTGTCCAGGTCGGCCTTCTCGCGGGAGCGGGAGAAGCGCGGGGGGAGGTCGTCGGATCGTGACCACCGCACCCGACGACGTCCTCGTCACCGGGTACGGCGTCCTGACCGCGCACGGCTTCGGCGAGGAGGCGCTGCGCACGGGCGTCTTCGCGGGCCGCCCGGCGTTCCGCCGAGTCGAGCGCTTCGACACCGGCCCGTTCCGGGGACGGTATGCCGCCGTCCCCGCGACCGCCCCGCTGCCCGGCGCCGGCCCCGAACAGACCCCGAGTCAGCGCGAAACCCTCGTCGCCTGCGCGCGAGCAGCGCTCGACATGGCCGGGCTGGCCGGGCACCCGCGCGTCGACGTGCTCGTCGGCACCCAGGGGGACCATCGCGAGGTGACCACGTTCTGGTCCGGGCGGCAGCACGGCGCCGACGGCGGCGTCGACCAGCGTGTGGTGGAGAGCCTGCCCGCGGCGCTGCCCGGGCTCGTCGCGTCCGACCTCGGTGTCACCGGCCGACGCCTGGCGTTCGTCAACGCCTGCGTCGCCTCGGCCAACGCGCTGATCCACGGCGCGCGGCTGATCCGCTCGGGCCGTGCCGACACCGTGCTGTGCGCGGGGGCGTATCTGGTGGAGCGCGAGTTCTTCGCCAAGTTCGACTCGGGCCGGGCCTTCGCCACCGACGGCCAGGTCCGTCCGTTCTCCGCCGACCGCACAGGCCTGCTGCTGGGCGACGGTGTCGCCGCACTGGTCCTGGAGTCGGCATCCCGGGTCCGTGCCCGTGGCGGGGAACCGCTCGCCCGGATCGGCGGATGGGGCATCGCCTCCGACGCGCACCACGTCTGCCAGCCGCACCCGGAGGGGCGGGGCCTGTCCACGGCCATGACGACCGCGATCCGGCATGCGGGCGCGGCACCCGAGGAGATCGGCTACGTCAACGCGCACGGCACCGGAACCAAGATCAATGACAGTGCCGAGACGGCCGCCCTGCACCGGACCTTCGGGACGGCGGCGCGCACCGTGCCGGTCAGCTCCACCAAGAGCACCACGGGTCACATGCTGGAGGGTTCGGGTGCCGTCGAGGCCGCGATCAGCCTGTACGCCCTGCGTCACGGGATCCTCCCGCCCACCGCCGGACACACCGCCGCGGACCCCGCGTGCGACCTGGACTGGATACCCGACGAACCGCGGACGGCCGACGTACGCCGCGTGCTCACCGCCAACGCGGCCTTCGGCGGCGTCAACACCGCGATCGTGCTGGAGCGCCCATGACCACCCCGACCGCATCCGAGAACCTGCGCGCACCGGCCCTCGTGGTGGGGGCCGCGGCCGTTCCACGGCCCGTGGGCGAGGACGGCCCACCGGCCGTTCCCGGCTTCATCGAGTCCCGTTTCAACCCGCTGGTCCGTGCGGCGGTGGATCGCTGCCTGGCCGATGCGGCACCCGCCGGGCCGGCGCGGTTCGCCGACCGTACCGCCGTCCTGCTCGTGACCCTGTTCGGCGACGCCACCACCACTGATCTGGCGGGTCAACGGCTCCAGGAGGGCCGGGCACACAACCCGCTGCTCTTCTACCAGTCGGTGCCGACGTCCATCCTCGGCTACGTCAGCCGTGAACACGGCCTGCGCGGCGCTCTCACCTGTCTGTCGGTCGACGCCGCCTCGATGCCCGAGGCCTTCGAGACGGCCGAACTGATGCTCGCCGACGAAGAGGTGGACCAACTGCTGCTCGTCGGTGTCGAGCTGGTGGCCACGCAGCGCACCGCCGCCGTCCGGCGGCACCTGCCGTCGGACGATCGGAACCCTCCCGAGCACGACGCGGCGGTGGCCCTGCTGCTGCGCCGGGCCGAGCCGGGTCCGGCACCGGACACAGCGGTGACCGTCGATCTGCGCGCGGCGGCGGACGCGGGCGCACCGGCGCCGGCCGGCATCGGGCGGCTGCACGGACTCGGTTCGCTGTGGGCCACCGCGCAGGCTGCGCGCGGCGCGTTCACACAGGCGCCCTGAAACGGGCCCGGACCAGCACCTCTTCCCCCTCCACCCAACGGAGACACGTATGGAGAACCACTCCGCACCGGCGGCCGGCACATCCGCGGTCATGTCACCGCCCGGACCGCCGGGCAGTGCCGCCGAGCCGCCCCGCACGATCCTGTCCATCCCGCCCGACCTCCACGACGACCAGCTGATCGTCCGCATGGGTATCGAGGTCGTCTCCTGGGACCCGGAACGCCTCGTGGCGACCATGCCGGTCAAGGGCAACCAGCAGCCCTTCGGCTGGCTCCACGGCGGAGCCAACGCGGTCCTGGCCGAGACCCTCGGATCGATCGCGGCTGCCCTCCATGTGGCGCCGCACGGTGCGGTGGTCGGTCTTGAGGTGTCCTGCACCCATCACCGCCCCGCCCGGGGCGGTCCGGTCACCGGGGTCTGCACGCCCCTGCACCAAGGAGACCGCGTCGCGACGTACGCCGTGTCCGTCACCGACGACAAGGGACGCCTGACCTGCACCGCGCGGGTCAGCTGCCTCGTGCACAAGCGGGGCGGCGCCGGCCGCACAGGGAGCCGTACATGACCATCAGCGCAGCCATGGCCGCCGGTGGCGGCGGCGTACTCCCCGCGCAGTCGCGTCCCGACGGCGACACCTACCGCCGGGCGATGGGCCTGATGCCGACCGGTGTCACGGTCATCACGTGCGGCAGCGGTGACCGCACCGAGGCGCTCACCGCCAGCTCGGTGACGTCGGTGTCCCTCGATCCGCTCCTGCTGCTCATCAGTATCGGAGCACACGGCCGGATGCGGCGGCGGATCGACGAGCACGGGGCCTTCACCGTCAACGTGCTGGCGAGCGGCCAGGAGGACCTCTCGGCCGTCTTCGCCGCGCACGACCGCCCCGGCGGTCCGGCCGCGCAGCAGATCCTCGGCACCCGCGTCGGCCGCACCGGCAACGTCCTGGTGTCCGGAGCTCTGCTCTCGGTCGACTGCCGGGTCGAGCACCGGTATCCGGGCGGCGACCACGTCATCGTCCTCGGCCGCGTGGAGGCGCTGCACACCCGGGGCAATCCCGCGGCTCCGCTGGTGTACCACCGCGGCGGCTACGCGACCCTCGCCCAGGAGGTGGCCGCCTGATGCGCAAGGCGATCCCGGGCGCCGGAGCCGTCCCTGTCCTGTTCCCGCGGCCGGCCTGTCGCCGCGGCCTACCGAACCGCGCGAAAGACGGTGGTACCGCATGACCCGTTCGATCCTCGTCACCGGCGGCAACCGTGGCATAGGACTCGCCGTCGCGCGGGCGTTCGCCGAGCAGGGCGACCGGGTCGCCGTCACCCACCGGGGCAGCGGTGTGCCCGACGGCCTGCTCGGCCTCACCTGTGATGTGCGGGACCCGGACCAGATCGACAAGGCCGTCACCGCCGCGGAGGAAGCCCATGGCCCGCTGGACGCCGTGGTCGCCAACGCGGGCGTCACGGACGACCGGCTGATCCTGCGCATGTCCGACGACGACTTCGGCCGGGTGCTGGACACCAACCTCGGCGGTGCTTTCCGCGTCGCCCGGCGGGCCGCCGAAACCATGGTCGGGCGCCGGCGCGGCCGCCTGGTGTTCGTCTCGTCCGTCGCCGGTCTGCGCGGCTCGGCCGGGCAGACGAACTACGCGTCCAGCAAGTCGGGCCTGGTGGGGCTCGCCCGGTCGCTCGCCCGGGAACTGGGGCCGCGCGGCATCACCGCGAACGTGGTGGCCCCCGGACTCGTCGACACCGACATGACGGAAGCGCTGTCCGCGCGGCAACGCGACCGCATCCTGCAGGACGTCCCGCTGGGCCGCAGTGCCCGACCGTCGGAGGTGGCCTCCGCCGTGCTGTGGCTCGCCTCGGAGCAGGCGGGTTACGTCACCGGCGCGGTGCTGCCGGTCGACGGGGGCCTCGGCATGGGCCACTAGGCCCCTGCTGGAAACCTCATCGTCGAAGGAGCGTGCGCACATGGCAGAACAGACATCGTGGCACCGGCCCGGCCCCGACTCACCCGCCCCGGACGGGAGACTCTGCTGGTGGGCGGCGCTGACCTCGCTCCCCCTCGATGTCCTCCCGGGCCTCGCGGGCTGTGAGGACGACCCGGCGGAGCGCCACATCGTCCGCAGCGTCGACTGACATCCCAGGTCGACCGCCCTACCGGCCGCGGCCGGTACCGGGCCCGGCAGGGCGATGCTCTGCCGGGCCCCGCTCCGGGTCCGCCGCTCAGTCGACGGTCGCGAGGGTGACCACGGACGCGAAGACGTCCTTGTCGTTCTGGTGCCCGACGACACGCACCCGGGCCCGCCCGATGAGGTCGTCGGGGAGCGGGTCCGCCTGGAGCCAGCAGGGTGCGTCGAGTTCCGCGTAGCGGCTGAAGACCGTGTCCATGGCAGCGACCACCGTCCGCTTGGGGTGGGCCAGGGTGTGGGCGGCCTGGCGGGCCGCCTCCAGCAGCAGCATGCCGGGGGCGTGGTCGACGGCGTGGTCGAAGAGCACGGGATGGGCCGTGTCGACGCGGAGCTGCCAGCGGTTGGCGCTGTCGGCGCTGGACAGGACCACGTCGTCGAAGTTCTCGCGGCCGACGGGCACGGCGGGCGCGGGCGAAGGCAGCGGCAGGGCGCGGGCGTTGGCCGCGACGATGTCCGCGTACCGGCCGCGCAGCCGCTCGTAGACGGCCCGGCTCTGGATGCCGAAGCGGGTGCGGGCGCTGCCGAGCGAGGCGCCGGCGTGCAGCGCCTCGACGCGCAGGGTGATGGCCGCCGCGCGGCTTCCGCGGTAGGTGACGTCGGAGCAGGTGATGCGCAGTTCGATCTCGCCGGACGCGTCACCGGCGGCCAGGGCGTCGGTGGAGACGGCCCAGTGGAAGTCGTGCCACATCAGCTGGTGGCCGAGCGGTACGTCGTAGGCTGCGTGCGAGATCAGCGGCAGCGCCTGACGGATCGTTTCGCCGAGCAGCAGCGGGTCGTACAGCCCATGTCTCGTGAGGTAGAAGCTGTGGGCCTCGGGCCAGCGGGCGGTGACGGTGAAGGAGTCCGGCCCCGTACGCCACCAGCGGTCGCAGAGCACTTCATCCGGGTTGGTCTTGTGTGTCCATGCCTGCGGGACTACCGAGGAAACACCCTGATCGACGTTCAAGGCCATGACTGACTCTCCCCCTGTGTTGTCACGACGAGATGTCGTGCCGCCCGGTGATGGTGGCCGGGGCGCGACACGAATAAGATAGAGGTTGTTCTTTTTGTTTGTCGAGAGATCATAGGTGACGAGGGAGACCGGCCAGTGGCACGACCAATGCAGGAACGAGCCCAGCGGACGCGGGAGTTGCTGCTGCGCGCCGCTGCCGAGGTGTTCGACGAACTGGGCTACGCGGGCACCAGCATCAGCAAGATCCTCCAGCGCGCGGGGGTCACAGCGGGAGCGATGTACTTCCACTTCGGCTCCAAGGAGGAACTGGCCCGCGCGGTGATCCGGGAACAGGCCGCCGACGTACGGTTCCCCGACGAGGGGGACGGTTTGCAGCGCCTGGTGAACATGACCCAGCACCTGGCCGCCGCGATGCAGCGCAACACCCTGCTGCGGGCTGGAGTTCGACTCGCCGTGGAACAGGGTGAGGCCGGATTCCGGGACTACGCCATCTACGAGTGGTGGGCCGAGCAGTTCAGCCGGCACCTGCAGCGCGCCCGGGAGCTGGGCGAACTGCTGCCCGGGGTCGACGAGGCGGAATTCGCCCAGCAGTTGGTGGCCGGCTACACGGGCACCCAGATCATGTCGCAGATCTCCTCGGACCGCGCCGACCTCCCGCAGCGGATCGCCACCCTGTGGCGCTACCTGCTTCCCGCCATCGCCCCGGCCGAGGTGATCGGACGGCTCGACCTCTCGCCCCGACGGCTGACGACGGAGACGGTCGCGTGACCACGAAGGCCGCCGGCGGCGTGCGGCGCCCCGTGCGCGTGGTACTGACCGGCGCAACCGGCTTCGTCGGCTCGGCCGTACTGCGCAGGCTGCTGGACCGCAACGGACCGGCCGCGGGAGTCGTCGTCCGCGCCCTGGCCCGTACCGTGCCACGAGAGGCCGTGGAACGACCCGATGTCCACTGGCAGACAGCGGACATCGCTGCCCCCGCCTCCCTGGACGGCGTCGCCCGGGACGCGGACGTCCTGATCCACCTCGCGTCGCGCGTCACCGGCGATACGGCGGCGTGCACGGCGGTCAACACGCGGGGCACCCAGGCCCTGATGGACGAGGCACGCCGCCGGGGCGTACGACGGGTCGTCCATCTGTCGACCGCCGCGGTCTACGGCCCCGGGCCGCACCGGGGCATCGAAGTCGACGAGACGACTCCGGCGCCGGTCTCCCCCGCCAGCCGCAGCAGGCTCGCTGCCGAGGAGTTCGCGCTGGCCGCCGGGGCCGTCGTACTGAGACCGGGGCTCGTACTGGGGACCGGTGACCGTTGGGTGGTACCCGCCCTGGCCGAACTCCTCGACCGCGTCCCGGCGCGCTGGGACGGCGGCCGCGGGCTGCTTTCCCTGGTCGACGTGGACGATCTGGCGCGGCTGATCGTCGCCGTGGCGTGCGGCCCGGGGGAGGTGCCGCCGGGGATACACCACGCGAGCCATCCCGTTCCGGTGTCGAACCGGGACATGATGACGCGGCTGGCCGACCTCGGCGTACTGCCCACCGTTGCGGAGGACTGGCCATGGCGGGAGTGTCTGCGCCGGTTGGGGGAGACGCCCGGTCAGGTCTCGGCGCGTCAGTTCGCGCTCCTCGCACAGGATCACTGGTACCGGAGCGAGCGGATCTGGCGGGCCGCCGACTGCCCGGAGGGCCCAGGGCCGCTGACCCGCCTGGCGGCTTCGGCAGTCTGGTACCGGGACCAGCTCAGCTCCTGACCCGCGGGACCGCCCCTTCGCCCCCCCGTGGGGCCCTGCCCGCCCGGCAACGGCGGTGCGGACACCAGGCGGATCCGGTCGGCGAGCTGTCAGAACGGCACGGCGGGGCAGCTGGTGCCCCGCGGCGGGACTGCCAGGTCGGTGAGATAGCCGTCCACGGCGCCCTCCATACACGGGCCGCTGGTGACGCTGCCGTGGCCGTGGCCCTCATAGGTGAGGAGCACGCCACTGCGGCCGAGCTGCCGGGCCACCGAGACCGCCCACGGGTAGCCGGTGGCGGGGTCGTGCAGCGCGTTGGACACCAGGATCGGCGGGGCACCGTGTGCGTCCAGGCGGTGCTGCGGGTTGGCGGTCGGCGCGCCCAGACACGCCGCTGCCATGTGTATCGGCAG
>CBFGZZ010000318.1:0-10508 GCA_965653385.1 uncultured Streptomyces sp.
CAGGGCGCGATCTGGAAGTAGCGGTCGAAGCCGGAGATCATCAGCAGCTGCTTGAACTGCTGCGGCGCCTGCGGCAGGGCGTAGAACTTGCCCGGGTTCAGGCGGGAGGGGACCACGAAGTCACGCGCGCCCTCGGGGGAGGTGGCGGACAGGATCGGGGTCGCCATCTCGTTGAAGCCGAGCGCCGTCATCTTGTGCCGGATCGCCGAGATGACCGACGTACGCAGCAGGATGTTCTTGTGCATGCGCTCGCGGCGCAGGTCCAGGAAGCGGTACTCCAGGCGCCGCTCCTCGTTGACCCCGTCCTCGGTGTTGATCGTGAACGGCAGCGGGGCGGCCGCGCCGAGCAGCTCGACCTCGCCGACCTCGACCTCGACCTCACCGGTGGGCAGCTCGGGGTTGACGTTCTCGGCGCCGCGGGAGACGACCTTGCCGTCGACGCGGACCGTCGACTCCTTGGTCAGCTTGTCGAGGGCCTCGTACGCGGGCGTGCCGGGACGGGCGACGAGCTGCGTGATGCCGTAGTGGTCGCGCAGATCGATGAAGAGGATGCCGCCCAGGTCGCGCCGATTGTGCAGCCAGCCACTCAGTCGGACGTCGGTGCCGACGTCAGAGGAGCGGAGCTCGCCGCAGGTGTGGGACCTGTACCGATGCATCGTCGTTCATCCAGTCTTCGCGGATCGAGGGGCGTGTTTCACGTGAAACTTCCCCCAAGCCTACCGGGGACCCCAAGATCGCCTCCCCACCATTTCGCCGCGCCCGCGAGCCCACCCGTACCCCCGCCCGACCGGATGCCCCATACAGCTTCGGTGGCAGTCTGCGATCACCTGTTCTTAAAGTAGGGCAATGCGCACTGGTGAGCCCCTGCCCGCCGTGGGGGAGGTTCTCGCCGCCCTCGCGACCGGACTGTGGCACTGGAACACCGCCACGGGACTGGTCACGGTCGACGCGGAGGCGGCACGGCTGCTGGGGCTGCCCGCGGAGCGGGCCACCCTCAGCCAGGCCCAGGTGCGCGCCCGTCTGCACCCGGTCGACTGGAACGAGATCAGCGGGGTGATCCAGCTCGCCGTCGCCGAGGGCACGCTGGGCGAGGCGCGGGTGCGGATCATGGACGAGCGGGGCCGGGTCATCCGGGTCGGCCGCAGCCGCTTCCACGCCTCCTTCGACCGTGAGAAACGGTCGTACGAGGTGACCGGCTCCCTCCAGGAGGTCACCGAACCGACGCCGGGGACCCCCGCCGGGCGTACGGCGGTCACGGGTGACTGGCGGCGTTCGCGGGAGGCGTTCCTGCTGGACGCGGGCCGGGCGCTGGCCGAGGCGCGGTCGACGGAGGAGGTGCTGCGGGTCGCGGCCGGTCTGTCGATGCCGGGCTTCTCCCCGGACGGCCTCGCCGTGTTCGGGGTGACGGGCGATCGCCTGACGATCATCGGCCACCACGGCCAGCAGCCCGGTGACGAGGGCCCCTTCTCGCACATGGCCCTGGCCACCGACTATCCGGCCGCCGAAGTGGTCCGCACCGGTCGTGCCGTGTACCTGTCCACGCCCGAGCAGTACAAGGGCCGCTACCCGGTCACCTGGCCGCTCGCCGCGCACTTCAACCGGCAGTCCTGGGCGTTCCTGCCGCTGACCGTGGCCGGCCGCACGATGGGCGCCTGGATGGCCGCCTTCACCTACCCGGTGGCGTTCACGCCCGACGAACGGTCCGTGCTGACGACGGTCGCCCGCATGCTCGCCCAGGCCCTGTCTCGCGCCGAGGCCGCCGAGTCCGCGCGGGAGCTCACGGACGGCCTCCAGCGCTCGATGCTGCCGCAGCTCGGCCCCGAGATACCGGGCATGAGCGTCGCGGCCCGCTATGTGCCGACCGGGGGCGGACTCCAGGTCGGCGGCGACTGGTACGACATGATCCCGCTGCCCAACGGCCGGTTCGCCCTGGTCATCGGGGACGTCCAGGGCCATGACGTACGGGCGGCGGGCCTGATGGGCCAGCTCCGGATCGCGCTGCGCGCCTACGCCTCCGAGGGCCACCGCCCGGACGCCGTCCTCTCCCGCGCCTCCCGCTTCCTGCACGGCATGACGTTCGGCGCCCTCGACGAGGACCCGTCCGAACTGCGCTTCGCGACCTGCCTGTACGTGGAGGTCGACCCCACGACCGGCTTGCTGGACATCGCCCGCGCCGGGCATCCGGACCCGGCGATCCGCATGGCCGACGGCACGGTGCTGGCCCGCCCGACGGCCGGCGGCCTCCCGCTCGGCATCGACCCGGACGCCGACTATCCGACCACCCGGATCACCCTGGAACCCGGCGAGACCATGCTGATCTGCACGGACGGCCTGATCGAGACCGGCGGCCACGATCTGGAGACCGGCTGGAAGCGTATCCGCGCCATCCTGGAGGACCACGACGGCGACCTGGAGGCCCTCGCCGACGCCCTCGTCCAGGCCGTCCACGGCCCCTCCTCCCACCACACCACCGGCCCGCTGGCCGACCGGCGCGAGGACGACATAGCGGTCCTGCTGCTGCGCCGGGAGGGGGAGGGCTGCGGCTGCGGCGACACGGTCGCCGTGCGGCCCACGATCCGGCGCACCATGCTCACGGTCGCGCAGGACGAGCCGGAGCGGGTCGCGGTGGCCCGTCAGCAACTGCGGGAGCTGCTGCACGACTGGACCTCCGAGGACCAGGTGGACTCGGCGGTCCTGCTGCTGTCCGAGATGCTGACCAACGTTCTCGTCCACACCGACGCCGACGCCCTGCTCCTGGCCGAGGTGCGCGGCGCCTCGGGCGACCGCCGGATCCGCGTCGAGGTCACGGACACCAGCGACGACCTGCCCCACAAGCGCCGCCCCGGTGAACTGGCCTCCTCCGGCCGGGGCCTGATCCTCATCGAGATGCTGGCCCAGGCGTGGGGCGTGGACCCGCGGGGCGAGGGCAAGAGCATCTGGTTCGAGCTCTACGAGGCGGACGGCGCCGTGGGGCTCGGGGGTGCGGAAGGCCCGGGTGACGCCGGGGGCCCGGGGGGTTCCGGGCGCTCCGGGGCGGCGTAGCGCTCCCTGAGTTCGTTGACGACGCCGAAGGCGGCGGCGGTCAGCGGTACGGCGAGCAGCATGCCGAGGATGCCGGCCACGGAGGCCCCGGCGGTGATCGCCACCATGACGACGGCGGGGTGCATCTGCACGGTCCGGCTCTGGATCATCGGCGTCAGCACATGCCCTTCCAGGACCTGTACGGCGAGCACGACGGCCAGCACCCACAGCGCGATCACGAACCCCCGGTCGGCGAGCGCGACCAGCATCGCGACCGCCCCCGAGAGGAAGGCGCCGAGATAGGGGATGTACGCCCCGACGAAGACCAGCGCGCCGAGCCCGACCGCGCCCGGCACGTCGAGGAACAGCAGGCCGACGGTGATGCAGACGGCGTCGATCAGCGCCACGAAGGTGGTCCCCCGCATGAACCCCTCCACGGCCCGGAACGCCCGCCGGGCCACGGCCTCCACGAGGTCCCCGCCGGTGCCCGGGACGAGCGACCGCAGGGTGCCCGCGGCCCGGTCGGAGTCCCGCAGGAAGAAGAAGACCAGCAGCAGCGCGAGTACGGCCATGGCGATGGTCTCGCCCACGACGCTGACCCCGCTGAGGACACCGGAGGCGGCCGTGCCGCCGAACTTGGCGAGCAGCTCGCGGGCGTTGGAGGCCACGTCGTCCAGCGAGGTGCCGGCCGCCCCGAAGTGCTCGGCGAGATCCTCGGCCGCCTGCTTGAGAGCGGCGACGATCTCGTCGCCGGTGTCGACGACCGCGGCGACGACGATGTACACGGCCCCGCCGACGACGGCCACGACGGCGACGCAGGTGAGCCCGGCGGCGACGGACCGGTTGACCTTGGCCCGCACGAGCCGTCGGTGCAGCGGCCGGAGCAGGGCCGTCCCGAGCAGCGCGAGCAGCACGGGCACGACCGCCGTACGGAACTCCACGGCCAGTCGGATCCCGACGTAGACGACCCCGGCCACGAGCAACACGACGACACACCAGGCGGCGAGCCGCCGGACGGGGTCGGGTAGCAGCGGGGTGGGGGCCTGCACGGTTCCAGCGGATCACGGGCGGGGCGGCGCTGTCGTGCGCGGGCGGACCGGGCGGGTGACGGTGCGCGAAGGCCCGGAGCCGCGGCACAGGGCGGCGGCTCCGGGCCTCAGGCGTAGGAGGTCAGGCCTCGGACGGGCCGCCCCCCGTCATGCCGTGCACCGCCGGGATCGTCCCCAGCCGGCCCTTCTGGAAGTCGTCGAAGGCCTGCTGGAGTTCCTCACGGGTGTTCATGACGAACGGGCCGTAGTGGGCCATCGGCTCCCGGATCGGCTGCCCGCCCAGGAGGACGACCTCCAGGTCCGGCGTGTGGGAGTCCTGCTTCTCGTCGGCGCGTACGGTCAGCGAACCGCCCTCGCCGAAGACCGCCGTCTGGCCCAGCTGGACCGGGCGGCGCTCCGCACCCACCGTGCCGCGGCCCGCGAGGACGTACGCGAGGCCGTTGAAGTCCTCGCGCCAGGGCAGGGTGATCTCCGCGCCCGGGGCGAGGGTCGCGTGGATCATCGTGATCGGGGTGTGGGTGATGCCGGGGCCCTGGTGGCCGTCCAGCTCGCCCGCGATGACGCGCAGCAGCGCGCCGCCGTCGGGGGAGGTGAGCAGCTGGACGTGGCCGCCGCGGATGTCCTGGTAGCGCGGCGCCATCATCTTGTCCCTGGCCGGGAGGTTCACCCACAGCTGGAGGCCGTGGAACAGCCCGCCGGACATGACGAGGGACTCCGGCGGCGCCTCGATGTGCAGCAGGCCCGAGCCCGCCGTCATCCACTGGGTGTCGCCGTTGGTGATGGTTCCGCCACCGCCGTTGGAGTCCTGGTGGTCGAAGATCCCGTCGATGATGTAGGTGACGGTCTCGAAGCCGCGGTGCGGATGCCAGGGGGTGCCCTTGGGCTCGCCCGGCGCGTAGTCCACCTCGCCCATCTGGTCCATCATGATGAACGGGTCCAGATGGCGGTAGTTGATCCCGGCGAACGCACGGCGCACCGGGAAGCCCTCACCCTCGAAACCGCTCGGCGCGGTCGTGACGGCGAGCACGGGACGAGCCACTGCCTCCGCGGGCGCGGCGACACGGGGCAGCGTCAGCGGGTTCTCGACGGTCACTGCAGGCATGTCGGTACCTCCTTGTGCGGCCAGTTTAGTTGAGCATTGAACTTCTTGCCACCCTCAACGGGAACGCCCCGCAGGACATTCCCTCCGGGCACAGCAGAAGGCCGGCCCCCGCGCGGGGTGCCGGCCTCCGTCACAAGGACCTGGTTTCGGGGGCGGCTCAGTGTGCCAGCCGGAGAGGGAGCGGGGACCAAGAAAGCCCAGGGCCGTCCTAGCCGCCGTCCTAGCCGCCGTACATCCGGCGCATCGCGAACTCGACCATCTGCTCCACGGCCTTCGCGTCGAAGACCATGCGGTGTTCGCCCTCCATGTCGAGGACGAAGCCGTAGCCGGTGGGGAGGAGGTCGATCACCTCGGCGCCGGTGATGACGAAGTACTTGGACTCCTTGCCCGCGTACCTGCGCAGTTCCTTGAGCGAGGTGAACATGGGGATCACCGGCTGCTGGGTGTTGTGCAGGGCGAGGAAGCCGGGGTTGTCGCCACGCGGGCAGTAGACCTTCGACGTGGCGAAGACCTGCTGGAAGTCCTCCGCGGACATCTGCCCCGTCGTGAACGCCCGCACCGCGTCCGCGAGCGAGGGCGGGGACGGCTCGGGGTAGAGCGGCGGCTGCTGGCCGTACCCGCCGACACCGCCGGGCTGCTGCGGCGGGGCGTACTGCTGCTGTGCACCGACGTTCTGGTCGTAGCCGTACATGGGCGCAAGCGTACCGAGAGCGAGCGAGGGGCGGGCCGGTACCGGCGGCTCGGGCAAACCGACAGCGACTTGACAGCGTGTGCCCCTGGGTTCGGGCCGTTGCCGCTCCTAGCGTCTTCCCATGCGCCGAGACCATGCCGAAGCAGTCACCGAAGCACCCGCCGATGAAATCCACGAGCACGACCGCGGGCTCTCCCACGACCTGCCGGTCCTCGCCCGCCGCCGCATGATCCGGCTGGTGGCGGGGGCGGGACTGGTCCCCCTGGTGGGGTGCAGCTCGCAGGACGACACGTCGGCCGCCCCCTCCGCCAAGGGCTCCGGAGGTACCGCCTCGTCCGCCGAGTGCGCCACCATCCCGGACGAGACCGCGGGCCCCTTCCCCGGCGACGGCTCGAACGGCGTGAACGTCCTCAAGGAGAGCGGCGTCGTCCGCAGCGACATCACCAGGAGCTTCGGCGACTCCGCGGGCGGCACCGCCGAGGGCGTGCCCCTGACCGTCACGCTCACCGTCGTGGACGCCGCCTCCGGATGCGGGACGCCGAAGAAGGGCGCCGCCGTCTACCTCTGGCACTGCGACCGGGAGGGCAACTACTCCCTGTACTCGGACGGCGTCACGGACGAGAACTACCTGCGCGGCGTCCAGGAGACCGACGACAAGGGCCGGGTCACCTTCGAGAGCGTCTTCCCGGGCTGCTATCAGGGCCGCTGGCCGCACATCCACTTCGAGGTGTACGGCAGCCTGGCCGACGCCACGGCCGCCACGTCCATCACGAACACCTCGCAGCTCGCCTTCCCGAAGGACGTCTGCGACACGGTGTACGCCTCGGAGGGCTATGCGGCGAGCGTGCGCAACCTGAGCGGCCTCTCCCTGGAGACCGACGGCATCTTCAGCGACGGGTACGAGCAGCAGCTGGCCGCGACGGAGGGGAGCGTGGCGCGGGGATACACGGCGACGCTGACTGTTCCGGTGTGACCTGTCACAGATTGCGGATCGGGGTTGCGTCTTATTACTGGCGGGTAGCATCATCGTAGCTACTTGTTGGTACGTGAACTAGCGCGAGGATGCACTCCCAGTGCCTCGCCGATCTCTCTAACGGAGCCGTCGCCATGGGGCACTACAAGTCGAATCTCCGCGACATCGAGTTCAACCTCTTCGAAGTACTCGGGCGCGACAAGCTGTACGGCACCGGCCCGTTCGAGGAGATGGACACCGAGACCGCGAAAAGCATCCTCGACGAGCTGACCCGCCTCGCCGAGAACGAGCTGGCGGAGTCCTTCGCGGACGCCGACCGCAACCCGCCGGTCTTCGACCCGGAGACGAACACCGCGCCGGTCCCGGCGTCCTTCAAGAAGAGCTACAAGGCCTTCATGGACTCCGAGTACTGGCGGCTCGGGCTGCCCGAGGCCATCGGCGGCACCACCGCCCCGCCGTCGCTCATCTGGTCGTACGCGGAGCTGATCCTCGGCTCGAACCCGGCCGTGTGGATGTACTCCTCCGGCCCGGCGTTCGCCGGGATCCTCTACGACGAGGGCAACGACGTCCAGAAGAAGATCGCCCAGATCGCGGTCGAGCGGACCTGGGGCTCCACCATGGTCCTCACCGAGCCGGACGCCGGTTCGGACGTGGGCGCCGGCCGCACCAAGGCGGTTCAGCAGGAGGACGGCTCCTGGCACATCGAGGGCGTGAAGCGCTTCATCACCTCCGGTGAGCACGACATGGAGGAGAACATCCTCCACTACGTCCTCGCCCGCCCCGAGGGCGCCGGCCCCGGCACCAAGGGCCTGTCCCTCTTCCTCGTCCCGAAGTACCTCTTCGACTTCGAGACCGGCGAGCTGGGCGAGCGCAACGGCGTCTACGCCACGAACGTCGAGCACAAGATGGGCCTGAAGGCCTCCAACACCTGCGAGATGACCTTCGGCGACCAGCACCCCGCCAAGGGCTGGCTGATCGGCGACAAGCACGACGGCATCCGCCAGATGTTCCGCATCATCGAGTTCGCCCGCATGATGGTCGGCACGAAGGCGATCTCCACGCTGTCCACGGGCTACCTGAACGCCCTTGAGTACGCCAAGGAGCGCGTCCAGGGCCCTGACCTGGCGAACTTCATGGACAAGAGCGCGCCCAAGGTCACCATCACCCACCACCCGGACGTGCGCCGCTCGCTGATGACGCAGAAGGCGTACGCGGAGGGCATGCGCGCGCTGGTGCTGTACACGGCCTCCGTGCAGGACTCCATCGCGGTGAAGGAGGCGGCCGGCGAGGACGCCAAGGCCGAGCACGCGCTGAACGACCTGCTCCTGCCGATCGTCAAGGGCTACGGCTCCGAGAAGGGCTACGAGCAGCTCGCCCAGTCGCTGCAGACCTTCGGCGGCTCCGGCTTCCTGCAGGAGTACCCGATCGAGCAGTACATCCGGGACGCCAAGATCGACACCCTGTACGAGGGCACGACCGCGATCCAGGGCCAGGACTTCTTCTTCCGGAAGATCGTCCGCAACCAGGGCGCCGCGCTGAACTCGCTCGCCGAGGACATCAAGAAGTTCCTGGCGCTCGGCGAGGGCGGCGAGGAGCTGGCCGGCGCCCGCGAGCACCTCGCGAAGGCGGCCGTGGAGCTGGAGGCGATCGTCGGTCTGATGCTGACCGACCTCGCGGCCACCGAGCAGGACGTCAAGAACATCTACAAGGTGGGCCTGAACACCACCCGCCTGCTGCTGGCCTCCGGTGACGTCGTCGTCGGCTACCTGCTCCTCAAGGGCGCCGCGGTCGCCGCCGAGAAACTGCAGACGGCCTCCTCGAAGGACAAGGCGTTCTACACGGGCAAGATCGCGGCGGCGAAGTTCTTCGCGGCCAACGTCCTGCCGGGCGTCACCGGCGCGCGCAAGCTCGCCGAAGGCATCGACCTGGACCTGATGGAGCTGGACGAGGCCGCGTTCTAAACGTCCGTTCCAGTCACTCACGGACAATCCACATCGCCCTTACGAGGGCCCGCTCCCCTTCACCGGGAGCGGGCCCTCGTACGTCGTTAAGGTGAACCCCATGAGCGAACCCCCCCGCTTCGACCGCGGCCACACCGACGACCTCATGTCCTTCCTGACGGCCAGCCCGTCGCCGTACCACGCCGTGGCGAACACCGCCGAACGGCTGGAGAAGGCCGGATTCCGGCAGGTCGCGGAGACGGACGCCTGGGACGGGTCGAGCGGCGGCAGGTACGTGCTGCGCGGTGGCGCGATCGTGGCCTGGTACGTCCCCGAGGGCGCGGCGCCCCACACGCCGTACCGGATCGTCGGCGCGCACACGGACTCCCCCAACCTGCGGGTGAAGCCGCTGCCGGACGCCGGGGCGCACGGCTGGCGGCAGGTGGCCGTGGAGATCTACGGCGGGCCGCTGCTCAACTCCTGGCTCGACCGCGACCTGGGCCTGGCCGGCCGGCTGACCCTGCGGGACGGTACGACCCGACTGGTGAACGTGGACCGCCCGCTGCTGCGCGTCCCTCAACTCGCCATCCACCTGGACCGTTCCGTGTCGGCGGAGGGGCTCAAGCTCGACAAGCAGCGGCATCTGCAGCCCATTTGGGGCCTCGGCGACGACGTCCGCGACGGCGACCTGATCGCCTTCCTGGAGGAGACGGCCGGGCTGTCGGCGGGCGAGGTCACCGGCTGGGACCTCATGGTCCACTCCGTGGAGCCGCCGGCCTACCTGGGCCGGGACAAGGAGCTCGTCGCGGGCCCGCGCATGGACAACCTGCTCTCCGTGCACGCGGGCGTGGCGGCGCTGACCGCGGCGGCGGCCTCGGGCGCGGCCCTCCCCTCCATCCCGGTGCTGGCCGCCTTCGACCACGAGGAGAACGGCTCGCAGAGCGACACCGGTGCCGACGGGCCGCTGCTGGGCGGTGTCCTGGAGCGTTCGGTGTTCGCGCGCGGCGGATCGTACGAGGACAGGGCACGGGCCTTCGCAGGCACGGTCTGTCTTTCGTCGGACACCGGCCACGCGGTCCACCCCAACTACGCCGAGCGTCACGACCCGACGCACCACCCGCGCGTCAACGGCGGCCCGATCCTGAAGGTCAACGTCAACAACCGCTACGCGACCGACGGTTCGGGCCGGGCGGTCTGGGCGGCGGCCTGCGAGAAGGCGGACGTCCCCTTCCAGTCCTTCGTCTCCAACAACTCCATGCCCTGCGGCACCACGATCGGCCCGATCACCGCGGCCCGGCACGGCATCAAGACCGTCGACATCGGCGTGGCGATCCTGTCGATGCACAGCGCCCGGGAGTTGTGCGGCGTGGACGACCCGCATCTGCTGGCGAACTCGCTGGTGGCGTTCCTGGAGGGGTAGTCCGGGCCCGGTGGGGTACCCGCCTCCGACCGGAACCACCGGACCAGGGAGGCGACACTTATGGGCCTCGGCGGATGCATCATCCTCATCGCCGCGGGAGCCATCCTCACGTTCGCGACCGACTGGGACATGGAGGGAGTCAATCTCGACCTGGTCGGCATCATCCTGATGATCGTCGGGCTGATCGGCGTCACGACGTTCAGCAGCATCGCCCGGCGCAGGCGCGTGGTGGTACCGCCCGCGACGCCGGTCGTGAGCGAGGAGCCCCACCACCATCGGCGGGACGGGTACAGCGACGGTTATGGGGTCTGA